>NZ_JBFAWY010000010.1:0-240907 GCF_040680575.1 Streptomyces sp. NPDC052020 | reverse complement strand
ACTCGGCCAGAAAATTAATTCAGCCGGTGTACACCACGAGAGCGGTGCGAGAGGAGGAATAGTCCCCTCGCACACAGCGTCCTCGCTGTGTTTTTCAAAGGAACCTCGACCATCGGTGATCCGATGGACGGGGTATCAACATATCTGGCGTTGACTTTTGGCACGCTGTTGAGTTCTCAAGGAACGGACGCTTCCTTCGTACTCACCCTCTCGGGCTTTCCTCCGGGCGCTTCCCTTCGGTGTTTCCGACTCTATCAGATCTTTTCTCGATCCGATTTCCTCGGTGCTTTCCAGGTTCCCGCTCTCGCGTTTCCCTTTCCGGCGGTTCCGACTCTATCAGATCCTTTCGGGCCTGATTCCCAGTCAGAGTGGGCTGCCTTCCCGGCCGTTGGGCCGTTCCGACGAGTGAGACTTTAGCGGATTCCCGGCTCCCGAGCTAATCGGGGGCCGCGTCCTTTCGAACGGGATTCCTCATTCCGTTAATACGCACGCCGACAGCACGACGTCAGAAACGACCGACGTCGAGAGAGGGGTGGTACTCGTGGAATGGCTGTCCGGGGACCGACCAAGATCGGCGCTCACGTCGGACAACTCGGAGAACAGTACGCATGGGAGCTGGGCGTGTCAACCTCTGGGTCCGATGCCCTCGGGAGGCGTACGGTGGAGGGCATGACGACGCGTACGTGCACCCTTCAGTGGTGGGCCGCCTGACGGCGGCCGTCCTCACGTATGCACTCACGGCCGCCGCTTCGGCGGCCGTTTTCGCATCTCCCTCCGGGGGGGGGGGCGGCCACCGGATGGCGGCGGCCCCGACCAGGAGGTGGAGAGATGACGCGCGTCTTCAGCGGGATCAAGCCGACCGGGCACCTGACGCTGGGGAACTACCTGGGGGCCATGCGGCAGTGGGCGGCGGTGGACCAGCACCGGGCGGACGCGCTGTTCTGCATCGTCGATCTGCACGCGCTGACCGTGGACCACGATCCCGCGCGGGTGCGCAGGCTCAGCCGGCAGGGGGCGTCGCTGCTGCTGGCGGCGGGGCTGGACCCGCGGCTGTGCACCGTGTTCGTACAGAGCCATGTGGACGAGCACGCGCGGCTGTCGTACCTGCTGGAGTGCGTGGCGACCGACGGAGAGATGCGGCGGATGATCCAGTACAAGGAGAAGGCCGTGCGGGAGCGGGAGCGCGGGGGGAGCGTGCGGCTGTCGCTGCTGACGTACCCCGTGCTGATGGCGGCGGACATCCTGGCCTACGGGGCCGACGAGGTGCCGGTGGGGGACGACCAGGCCCAGCACGTGGAGCTGGCGCGGGACCTGGCCGTGCGGTTCAACCAGCGGTACGGGCACACGTTCGTGGTGCCGCGGGCGACGCTTCCGCGGGTGGCGGCCCGGGTGATGAACCTTCAGGAGCCGACGTCGAAGATGGGCAAGAGCGACGATCCCGGGCCGGGGATCGTCTATCTGCTCGACGAACCGGACGTGGTGCGCAAGAAGGTCATGCGGGCGGTCACCGACAGCGGGCGGGAGGTCGTGTACGACCGGCGGGCCCGGCCCGGGCTGGCGAACCTGCTGGAGATCCTGGCCGCCTGCACGGGCGGGGACCCCTCGGAGCTGAGTGGTGCGTACGACTCGTACGGCGCCCTGAAGAAGGACACCGCGGAGGCCGTGGTCGAGGTGCTCCGGCCCTTGCGGGCGCGGCACCAGGAGCTGTGCGCGGACCCCGGCTATCTGGACGGGGTGCTGCGCGAGGGCGCGGAGAAGGCGCGGGCGATGGCGCGGCCGACCGTGGACGCCGCCTATCGCGCGATCGGGCTGTTGCCGGCCCTCTCCGACGCGGGGGCCGGGCCCGGCGCCGCGCGGTAGGCGGGCCGCGGCCGGCGGCGAGGCGCGACGCGGGGTGCCGAGCCCTGCCCCCGCGTCGGAGCCTTGCCGCCGCCCCTGCGGGCGGGGTCAGCCGTTGTTGCCGGAGGCGAGTTCGCGGCTGCGGTCACGGGCGGCTTCCAGGGCGGCGATGAGGGCGGCCCGGACGCCGTGGTTCTCCAGTTCGCGGATGGCGCTGATGGTGGTGCCGGCGGGCGAGGTGACGTTCTCGCGGAGCTTGACCGGGTGTTCGCCGCTGTCGCGCAGCATCGTCGCGGCGCCGATGGCGGACTGGACGATCAGGTCGTGGGCCTTGTCGCGGGGCAGGCCGAGCAGGATGCCGGCGTCGGTCATGGCCTCGACCAGGTAGAAGAAGTAGGCCGGGCCGGAGCCGGACAGGGCGGTGCAGGCGTCCTGCTGGGACTCGGGGACGCGCAGCGTCTTGCCGACGGCGCCGAAGATCTCCTCGGCGTGGGCGAGGTGCTCGGCGGTGGCGTGGCCGCCGGCGGAGATGACGGACATCGCCTCGTCGACGAGGGCGGGGGTGTTCGTCATGACGCGGACGACCGGGGTGCCCGGGGTGAGGCGCTCCTCGAAGAAGGCGGTGGGCACGCCGGCCGCGCCGCTGATGACCAGGCGGTCGGCGGGGACGTGCGGGGCGAGTTCGTCGAGGAGGGTGCCCATGTCCTGCGGTTTGACCGTGAGGATCAGGGTGTCGGCCATCTTGGCGGCCTCGGCGTTGGTGACCGGGGTGACTCCGTGGCGGGCGCGGAGTTCGTCGGCGCGCTCCGGGCGGCGGGCGGTGACCAGGAGGTCGGCCGGGGCCCAGCCCGCTCGGATCATTCCGCTGAGCAGGGCTTCGCCGATCTTGCCGGTGCCGAGGACTGCGACTTTCTGGGTCATGGCTGGGGGTGCCCTCCGGGAGTTGCGTCGTCGCGTTCATCCTCGCACCGGAGGGCGCGGAGGGGGGCGGATGTCCGGTGGGCGGGACGCGCGGGGTGCGGGGGTGCGGGGGTCCGGCCGGTCAGGAGCGGCGGCGCTTCCTGGTGGGGCTGCCCGAGCGGCGGGTGGTGCGCTTGTCGTGCCGGGCGCGGGCCCGCTCGTACTCGGCCCGGTGCAGCTTCTCGCCGGGGGCCTCGGTGAGGCTGCGGCAGAAGTAGGCGAGGAGGGAGCCGATGAAACCGATCGCCAGCAGGCCCCGCAGGGACGCCTGGCGTTCGGGGTCGGGGCGGCTGGTGAAGCCGGCCCAGGTGTGGCGGAAGGCCAGGGCGCCGCAGACCGCGAACATCACCACCATGAGCAGCTCGACGAGGCCGCCGACGTCGGCGAGCCGGAGCCCCTGGTAGGCGACGCGCAGGACGAGGCAGGAGGCGGCCGCCAGGACGAGGGAGCCCGCGGACACGGCGGCGCGGCGGGCGGCGTAGCCGTTGCCGTGGTCCACCCAGGTGGTGCCGAAGAACCGGATGGGCTCCGGGCGGGGGCCGGTGGGGGGCGGGGAGCCCGCGGGGGCGCCCGGGGTGCCGTTCTCTGCGCTCACGGGTCGATTATGGCGCCGGGGACGGGGACCGGCCGCGGGCTCGGGGCGGCGTCAGGCGCAGCGGGGGCGGATGTAGCCGTCGCTGCCGGTCTGGAGGTAGCTGTCCGAGACGTACTCGCCGTCGTCGATGTTGTCCCAGATGTTCGAGGTGCCGTACGGGCCCGTGACCCACGTGCCCGGGGCCTGGCAGAAGATCGGGACCTTGGCCCCCACCGGCAGCACCCGGACGATCGGGTAGCCCGTGCCGGGGCCGCTGCGCACGTTGAGGCGGACGCCCGGGGCGACCGCGTAGTAGCGCAGGGCCGTGGCCGCCGCCGTAGTGGTGGTGACGGCCTCCGGCTCGCTCCCGCCTTCGGTCTTCGCGGCATGGTCGACGGACATGGCACAACCTCCCCCGTGGGGCCCATGCCGGTGATGGGCCCGCTGATTCCCGTGATCCCGTGATTCCCGCGCGGCACGCCGCGGCACAGGAGTTCACGGCTCGCACACGGAGGCTAGCAAGCCGCCTCGGTCCCGTTCGAGTCATCGATTAGGCTCCGAGCGTCGCGCGCGGACGGACAGCACGGGGGTGGTCCCATGGCGGCATCGCACAACGCTGGAGCCAGTACGGAAGCGGAACTTCCGGAATATGCCGGGCACTATCGGCTGGAGTCCGTTCTGGGGTCGGGCGGCATGGGGGTCGTGCACCTGGCCCGCAGCTCCTCGGGCAGGAAGCTGGCGGTGAAGGTCGTCCATGCCGAGTTCGCCGAGGATCCCGAGTTCAGAGGGCGGTTCCGGCAGGAGGTGGCGGCGGCTCGGCGGGTCAGCGGTGCCTTCACCGCGCCCGTCGTGGACGCCGATCCGGAGGCCCGGCGGCCGTGGATGGCCACACTGTTCGTCCCCGGGGAAACCCTGTCGGAGCATGTGAAGCGGAACGGGCCCATGGAGGCGGCGCAGCTGCGCCGCCTGATGACCGGGCTCGCCGAGGCACTGCGCGACATCCACCGTGTCGGGGTCGTGCACCGGGATCTGAAACCGAGCAACGTGCTGCTCTCCGAGGACGGGCCGAAGGTCATCGACTTCGGGATCTCCCGGCCGGCCGACAGCGAGCTGCGCACGGAGACGGGCAAGCTGATCGGCACGCCGCCGTTCATGGCGCCCGAGCAGTTCCGCCGGCCGCGGGAGGTGGGTCCCGCGGCCGATGTGTTCGCGCTCGGGTCGGTGCTGGTGCACGCCGCGACCGGGCGCGGGCCGTTCGACTCCGACAGCCCGTACGTCGTCGCCTACCAGGTCGTCCACGACGAGCCCGATCTGACCGGCGTACCCGGCGAACTCGCTCCCCTGGTGCGGCGGTGCCTGGCCAAGGAGCCCGGTGAGCGGCCGACCCCCGACCAGCTGATGCGCGAGCTGCGGTCGGTGGCCTCCTCCTACGACACGCAGCCCTTCGTCCCGGCGCCCCGGGCCGGTGCGGAGGACACGCCCGCCGGTCCGGGGTCCGGTGCGGGGGCGGACGACGCGCCCGTTCCGGGGCCCGGCGCGGGTGAGCCGGTACCGCGGGCGGGCAGGCGGCCGGGCAAGCGGGCGGTGCTGATGAGCGGAGCGCTCGGGCTGGCCGTGCTCGGCGCGCTCGCCTCCGTCCCGCTGCTCGACAGCTCCACCGCCGCTCCCGGGAGTCCGGCCCCGCGCTCCACGGCGGACCGTTTCGGCACCTGGGCGACGGCGCCGGCGTCGGGATGGGGCGCCCCGCAGTGCGCGTACGGCGCGGGAAGGCTGCTGTGCGCGCGCCCGGGGCTGGTGTTCGCCCTCGATCCCCTCGACGGCTCCGTGCTGTGGCGGCACGCCGTGTCCCGGGCGCCGCGCGGCGGGCCGCCGGTCGTCGCCGGCGGCCTCGTACAGCCCTCGCCGGACGGGGGCCGTGGTCTGGAGGCGCTCGATCCGGCCTCCGGCCGGCCGGTGTGGCGGCGGGAGGCGCCCGAGTACGGCGGTCTGCGGATCGTCGGCGGAACGCTTCTGCTCACGGGGGCCGGCGGGCGGGTCACCGGGGTGGACGGCGCCTCGGGCGACACCGTGTGGAGCCGCCGGATACCGGGCCATGAGTCTCCGTACTTCGACTCCTTCGCGGGGGACCCGCTGGCGTACGCGACGAGCGTGTCCGCGGACGGGTCGCGCACCCGGGTCACGGCGGTGGACCCGGGCACCGGTGAGGTGCGGTGGGACGCGCGGCTGGCGGGGACGCTGAGGCTCGTCGGCGTGCGGAGCGGGTCCCCGGTCTTCGTCTCCGCCGGTCCCGTCTACGGCGAGGCGAGGGCCGTGGTGCGCTATGCGCCGGGCACCCGTGAGGTGCGGCGGGTGGCGCTGCCCGTCCCGCTGGAGCGGGCGCACGGCACCGTGCGCGGGGACGTCGTGTACCTCACGGGGGCGGGCGGATCGCTCATCGCCGTCGACCTGGCGGCCGGGCGGCAGCGGTGGAGCCTGGAGACGGGGGCGGCCCGGGCTTCCGCGCCGGTCGCCGACGGCCGCCATGTCTACCTCACCGCCCCCGACGGCCGTCTCCTCGCCGTCGACGCCGGTGACGGCAGGCTCGTCGGCCAGACCGCCGCGCGGCTCGGCGCCCGGTCCGACCGGGTCTCCGCCTCCCTGCCCGAGCCCGTCCTCGCCCTCGGCCACGTCTACGGCGCCGCTCCCGACGGCACCGTCTTCGCCGTGGACGGGAGCGATCCGTCGTCCTGGTGACGCGCGTCCCGCACGGGCGCGACCACCCGCGTCCGTCCGCGTCCCGCCGGGTCCGCGCGCGCACGGCGAAGGGCCGTCACGGGGACGGCCCTTCACCTGTGGACGGGGGTCAGCCCATGCGGACGGGGGTCAGCCCAGCTTGCTGACGTCCCGCACCGCGCCCTTGTCGGCGCTGGTCGCCATCGCGGCGTACGCCCGCAGGGCCGCCGAGACCTTGCGGTCGCGGTCCTTCGGCGCGTACACGCCGTTCAGGGCCTGCTCGCGGCGGGCCAGCTCGGCCTCGTCGACCAGCAGCTCGATGGAGCGGTTCGGGATGTCGATGCGGATGCGGTCGCCGTTCTCGACGAGGGCGATGGTGCCGCCGGAGGCGGCCTCCGGGGAGGCGTGGCCGATCGAGAGGCCCGAGGTGCCGCCGGAGAAACGGCCGTCGGTGACCAGCGCGCACGCCTTTCCGAGGCCGCGGCTCTTCAGGTACGACGTCGGGTAGAGCATCTCCTGCATGCCCGGGCCGCCCTTGGGGCCCTCGTAGCGGATGACGACGACGTCGCCCTCCTGGACCTGCTTGGTGAGGATCTTCTCGACGGCCTCCTCCTGCGACTCGCAGACCACCGCCGGGCCCTCGAAGGTCCAGACGGACTCGTCGACGCCGGCCGTCTTCACGACACAGCCGTCGACGGCGAGGTTGCCGCGCAGCACCGCCAGGCCGCCGTCCTTGGAGTAGGCGTGCTCGGCGGAGCGGATGCAGCCGTTCTCGGCGTCCTGGTCGAGGGTGTCCCAGCGCTCGGACTGGGAGAACGCCTCGGCGGAGCGGACGCAGCCGGGGGCCGCGTGCCACAGCTCGACGGCATCCGGCGACGGGGAGCCGCCGCGGACGTCCCAGGTCTTGAGCCAGTCGGCCAGGGACGGGCTGTGGACGGCGTGGACGTCCTCGTTGAGCAGGCCCGCGCGGTGCAGTTCGCCGAGCAGGGCCGGGATGCCGCCGGCGCGGTGCACGTCCTCCATGTAGTACGTGCGGTCCTTGGCGACGTTCGGGGCGACCTTCGCCAGGCAGGGCACGCGGCGCGAGAGGGCGTCGATCTCGGTCAGGCCGAAGGGGACGCCCGCCTCCTGGGCGGCGGCCAGCAGGTGCAGGATCGTGTTGGTGGAGCCGCCCATCGCGATGTCGAGCGCCATGGCGTTCTCGAACGCGGCGAAGGTGGCGATGGAGCGCGGGAGGACGGAGTCGTCGTCCTGCTCGTAGTAGCGGCGGGTCAGGTCCATGACCGTGCGGGCCGCGTTCTCGTACAGCGCCCTGCGGGCCGTGTGGGTGGCCAGGACCGAGCCGTTGCCCGGGAGGGAGAGGCCGAGCGCCTCGGTGAGGCAGTTCATCGAGTTGGCGGTGAACATGCCGGAACAGCTGCCGCAGGTCGGGCAGGCGTTCTCCTCGATGCGCAGGACGTCGGCGTCGGAGACCTTGTCGTTGGCGGCCTCCACCATGGCGTCGACCAGGTCGAGGGTGCGGACCGTGCCGTCGACGAGCGTGGCCCGGCCGGACTCCATCGGGCCGCCGGAGACGAAGACGGTGGGGATGTTCAGCCGCAGGGCGGCGTTGAGCATGCCCGGGGTGATCTTGTCGCAGTTGGAGATGCAGATCAGGGCGTCGGCGCAGTGGGCCTCGACCATGTACTCCACGCTGTCCGCGATCAGGTCGCGGGAGGGCAGGGAGTAGAGCATGCCGCCGTGGCCCATGGCGATGCCGTCGTCGACGGCGATCGTGTTGAACTCGCGCGGGATGCCGCCGGCCGCCTTGACGGCCTCGCTGACGATCCGGCCGACCGGCGCCAGGTGGGTGTGGCCGGGCACGAACTCGGTGAAGCTGTTGGCGACGGCGATGATCGGCTTACGGCCGATGTCCGCGCCCGGTACACCGGAGGCACGCATAAGGGCGCGGGCGCCCGCCATGTTGCGGCCGTGGGTGACTGTGCGGGACCTCAGCTCGGGCATCGTCGCTCGCTCCTTCGGAGAGTTCCGCCGGCGGGCCGGCGGATTTCTGACTGTCCACGAGCGTACGCCGGTCATCCAGGCTTCGGGACAGGGTGTCCGGAATGCGAAACGCGCGTTCCGCGGGCGGTGGCGGGCGCGCAGGTCAGCGGCGCGTGCGGGGTCCCCGTACGACCGGCACGACCCGCGTGGTGATCGGCTCCGGGGCCGCCCGGCCCGGCCTTGCGCCGCTCACCGGCGCGGCACCCGCGCCGCCGAGGACAGGTGGAGCCGGGTGAAGGCCAGGGCCTCCGCCAGGTCGGCCTCGCGCTCGGCACTCGACATCGCGCGGCGGGTGTTGACCTCGATCACGACGTGGCCGTCGAAGCCGTTGAGGGCGAGACGCTTTAGGACCTCCGCGCAGGGCTGGGTGCCCCGGCCGGGGACCAGGTGCTCGTCCTTGGCCGAACCCCGGCCGTCGGCGAGGTGGACGTGGCCGAGGCGGTCGCCCATGCGGTCCACCATCGCCAGCGCGTCGGCGCGGGCCGTGGCGGTGTGGCTGAGGTCGATCGTGAAGTGCCGGTAGTCGTCCCGGGTCACGTCCCAGTCTGGGGCGTACGCCGGCATCTCGCGGTCGCGGTAACGCCACGGGTACATGTTCTCGACGGCGAACCGCACATCCGTCTCGTCCGCCATCCGCCAGATTCCGCTGACGAAGTCGCGGGCGTACTGCCGCTGCCAGCGGAAGGGCGGGTGCACGACGACCGCCGAGGCGCCGAGCTTCTCGGCCGCCGCGCGGGCGCGCTGGAGCTTGATCCACGGATCGGTGGTCCACACGCGCTGCGTGATGAGCAGACAGGGCGCGTGGACGGCCAGGACCGGAATGCCGTGGTAGTCGCTGAGCCTGCGCAGCGCCTCGATGTCCTGGCTGACCGGGTCGGTCCACACCATGACCTCGACGCCGTCGTATCCGAGGCGCGCGGCGATCTCGAAGGCCGTCGCCGTCGACTCCGGATAGACCGAGGCCGTCGACAGGGCGACCTTCGCATCCGGGATGCGCACGACGGGCTCTGCCATGGGGACAGGTTACGGGGTGCGGTCGGCGGAACGCGGGCCCCCCGGCGGGGGTTGTGGCGTTCGCCATAGGCGGCGGACGGCCGGACCGCCGGGGAGAGCCCGGCCCCGGACCGCCGGGGGAGCCAGGCCCCGGACCGCCGGGGGAGCCAGGCCCCGGACCGCCGGGGAGGGCGTCGGCCCCGGACCGCCGGGGAGGGCGTCGGTCCCGGACCGCCGGGGAGGGCATCGGCCCCGGGTGGTCTCGGGTGGCCCCGGGTGGCCCCGGCCAGGGTGGTCTCAGGCCGACACCATGTGGTCCAGCCGGCGCAGGATCACGCCCTCCCTCAGCGCCCACGGGCAGATCTCCAGGCGTTCCACGCCGAACAGGTCCATCGCCCCCTCGGCGACCAGCGCCCCGGCCAGCAGCTGGCCGGCCCGGCCCGCGGAGACGCCGGGCAGCTCGGCGAGCTCGGCCGTGGTCATCCCGGTCAGCCGCGGCACCCACGACTCCAGCGACGCCCGCTTCAGCTCGCGCTGGACGTACAGGCCCTCCGCGGAGCGGGCGGCGCCGCCGATCCGGGCCAGCTGCTTGAAGGTCTTGGAGGTGGCGACCACGTGGTCGGGGGCGCCGAAGCGGCTGAACTCGCCGACGGTGCGGGCGATCTCCGTACGGACATGGCGGCGCAGCGCCCGTATGTCCTCCGGGGCGGGCGGGTCGCCGGGCAGCCAGGCGGCGGTCAGGCGGCCCGCGCCCAGCGGCAGCGACACGGCCGCGTCGGGCTCCTCGTCGATGCCGTAGGCGATCTCCAGGGAGCCGCCGCCGATGTCGAGGACGAGCAGCTTCCCCGCGGACCAGCCGAACCAGCGGCGGACGGCGAGGAAGGTGAGGCGGGCCTCCTCCGCGCCGCTGAGGACCGTCAGCTCCACGCCCGTCTCGGCCCGCACGCGCGCGAGGACCTCGTCGGCGTTGCGGGCCTCGCGCACGGCGGAGGTGGCGAACGGCAGCAGGTCCTCGACGCCCTTGTCCTCGGCGGCCTGGAGCGCGTCCCGGACGGTCGAGACCAGCCGGTCGACGCCGCCGGGGCCGATCGCCCCCTGGTCGTCGAGGAGCTGGGCCAGCCGCAGTTCCGCCTTGTACGAGTACGCGGGCAGCGGGCGCGCGCCGGGGTGCGCGTCCACCACCAGCAGATGCACCGTGTTCGAACCCACGTCGAGGACACCGAGTCTCATGGGGGGAACGCTACTGCGGGCGGCGCGCCCCGCAGCGCCCGGAGCCGTCCCGGCGACCGGCTCCCGGGCGGTGCCGTCCGCGCGCCCGGGCCACTTACCCTGGACACGTGCCAAAGACGAAAAAGGCGAAGAACGACAAGACGGATAAAAAGGCCAAGAAGGCCGGGATCGCCGAGGGTTCTTCGCCGGCGGCCGCGCCGGAGGAGCCGAAGGGGGGCCCGGGCGCCCCGGTGGCGGTACCGGCGCGGCCGCCGGTGGACGACGAGAAGGGCCTGGACTTCGCGCGCGCCTGGGTGGAGTTCCCCGACCCGGCCGATGACGAGCAGGTCTTCCGCTGCGACCTGACCTGGCTGACCTCCCGGTGGAACTGCGTCTTCGGCAGTGGCTGCCAGGGCATCCAGGCGGGCCGCGCAGACGACGGGTGCTGCTCCCTGGGCGCTCACTTCTCCGACGAGGACGACGAGGAGCGGGTCGCCGGGCATGTGGCCAGGCTCACGCCGGACATCTGGCAGCACCACGACGAGGGCACCCGGAACGGCTGGGTCTCCGAGGACGACGAGGGCTCCCGGCAGACCCGCCCGTACCAGGGCTCGTGCATCTTCCAGAACCGCCCCGGTTTCGCCGGCGGCGCGGGCTGCTCGCTGCACATCCTCGCCCTGCGCGAGGGCCGTGAGCCGCTGGAGACCAAGCCGGACGTGTGCTGGCAACTGCCGATCCGGCGGACGTACGAGTGGATCGACCGGCCCGACGACACGCGCGTGCTCCAGGTGTCGATCGGCGAGTACGACCGGCGCGGCTGGGGCCCGGGCGGCCACGACCTGCACTGGTGGTGCACCTCGGCGACCTCGGCGCACGGCGCGGGCGAGCCGGTGTACGTCTCCTACCGGGCCGAGCTGACGGAGCTGATGGGCAAGGCCGGCTACGACCGCCTGGCCGAGCTGTGCGAGGAGCGGCTGGCGTCCCGGCTGCCGCTGCTGGCGCCGCATCCGGCGGACCCGGCCCGTCCGGACCCGGCCCGTCCGGTCGTCCCGGAGGACTGACGGGCCGGTCCGCGGCCGCCTCGCCCCGCACGGCACACGGTGTACGGCACGGCTGCGGCTACGGCGTGACCGGGCCCTGACCGCCGCCGTCGCCCGGCGGTGGCGGCGGCGGTGAGCCGCCGGTGCCCTCGGTCGGCGGCGGACCGGTGGGCGTGGGGTCCGGGGCGGGCGCCGAGGGCGGCGGGGTGCTCGGCTCCGGCGCGGGCGGTGCCGAGGTCGGCGGGGCCGGGTCCGGGACCGGCGGGCGCGCGGGGCCGCTGGGGCGCGGGGCCGGGCGGCCGGGGCTCGTGGCGCTGGGCGCCGTGCCGTAGCCCCGGAGGGAGACGACGGCACCCACGGGCGAGACCGTGACCCGCGCGCTCCAGGGCCCCGACGGCTCGCGCAGATGATCGACGTACACCTGGAGGGTCACGGACTCGCCGGGCCGCAGGATCCCCGACGACCGGCTCAGATAGAGCCAGGGCACGTCGGTGGCGGCGGACCAGTTCACGGGGGCGCGGCCGGTCGCCGTCAGGGTGATCAGCGTGGTGTCGCCCCGGCCGGCGGCCGACACCTCCAGCCCACCCGTCCGCTGCTCCGCGGCGCCCGTGACGCCGACGACCGCCACGGCGACATCGGCCCCGCCGTCCTGGCCGAAGCGGGTGCCGGGCGCGCTTCCGGCGTCCCCCGTCTCCTCGGGTCCGCCCGCCCCCTCGCCGTCCCGGCCGTCGTGGCCGTGGCCCTCGCCGGCACTGGCCGCGCGGCTTTCCTCGCCCTCGCCGACCGGCGTGGCCCGGTAGGCCGCCCAGACCGCGAGCACGGGGGCGGCGACGACGGTGGCGACCACGGTGGTGGTGACGGCGCGGGCGCGCAGCCGGTCCCGCCGGGCGGCCCGGTCCTTGGGGTCCATCGGGAAGCCGCGCCGGTCGAAGCGGGGGGAGGCGCTCCGGGCGCGCGGGAGGTGGACCATGGCGGCGTGCAGGGCCGCGCGGGGCGCCGGGAGGACGGGCAGCTCGGCGGGGGTGACGGTGGTGCCCGGCCAGCGGTCGGGGGTCACGCGTTCGGCGGTGCGGCGGCAGCGCGGGCAGTCGTCGACGTGCCGCACCAGTTCCTGGCGCAGGGCCGCGCCGAGCACGAACTGGGCGTCGCCGGTGAGGCGGGCGACGCCGGGACAGGAACCCGTCTCGACGACGGCGAGGGCGGCGCGGGTGCGCTCCACCTCGCAGGCGGCGCAGGCCAGCAGGTCACGGGTGGCCACCGGGTCCCGGCCGAGGACGGCGGCGACCTCGCGGGCGGTCAGGTGGTGGCGCACGGCGAGCTCCAGGGCCTCGCGCTGCTCGGGCGTGGTGCCGGCGGCCTCCGGCCAGGCCAGCACGGCCAGTTCGCGGCGCCGCTGCGCCTGGACCTCCTCGGACAGGGGCGGCGGCCCGGCGGGCTGCCGCGCCCCGCGCCGGCGGCCGTCGCCGGGGCGGTCCGCCGCGTGGCCGCGCCGCCGTTTCCGCTTGGCCTCGGCCAGCTTCCGCAGGCACACCCAGCGGGCGAGCGCGTACAGCCACGCCCGGTGGTCCGCGGCGTCCTCCGGGCCGCGCCGGCCGCGCCGCTCGGCGAAGACCAGGGCGTCGCCCAGGGCGGCGATCGCGGTGTCGTGGTCGCACAGCACGGACAGGCAGTAGGTGAACAGGCCGTCCAGGTACGGCTCGTACGGCTCGTACGGCGCGCGGGGCCGCTGGGCCAGCGTGCGCGCCGCGGCGCGGTCACGCGCGTCCCGGTGCGCCCGGTGTGCGCCGGTCGTGCGGGTCATGGTCTGCGGACTGCTGCTCATCACCCGGTGACCGTAGGGGGATAAGGGTGGCGCGATCTGGCGGATTGGACGCTTTTAATTCGTACGGGTGAAACGATCCCTCATAAGGGGACAGGAACCTTCTGTTCCGCCGGCCCGTCCGCGCGGCCGGAGCCCGGTTCCTGCCGGTTTCCCGCCCCGCGCGGCGCAAAGGGGCGAGGGGCCGCCCGCCGGCGGGGCCCGCGCTGTCAGTGGCGGCGGTTACGGTGTGCGTCATGGCTGCCCGTACGAAGACCACCAAGGACCGGCCGTCCTACCGCTGCACCGAGTGCGGCTGGCAGACGGCCAAGTGGCTCGGCCGCTGCCCCGAGTGCCAGGCCTGGGGGACGGTCGAGGAGTACGGCGCGCCCGCGGTCCGTACGACGGCGCCGGGGCGGGTCACCACCTCCGCGCTCCCCATCGGCCAGGTCGACGGCCGCCAGGCCACCGCCCGCCCCACCGGCGTGCCGGAGCTGGACCGCGTCCTGGGCGGCGGGCTGGTCCCCGGCGCGGTGGTCCTGCTCGCGGGCGAGCCGGGCGTCGGCAAGTCCACGCTGCTGCTCGACGTGGCGGCGAAGTCGGCGAGCGAGGAGCACCGGACCCTCTACGTCACGGGCGAGGAGTCGGCGAGCCAGGTCCGGCTGCGCGCCGACCGCATCAACGCCATCGACGACCATCTGTACCTGGCGGCGGAGACCGACCTCGCGGCGGTGCTCGGCCACCTGGACGCCGTGAAGCCGTCCCTGCTGGTCCTCGACTCCGTGCAGACGGTGGCCTCCCCCGAGATCGACGGCGCCCCCGGCGGCATGGCCCAGGTCCGCGAGGTGGCCGGCGCCCTGATCCGCGCCTCCAAGGAGCGCGGCATGTCCACCCTGCTGGTGGGCCACGTCACCAAGGACGGGGCGATCGCCGGCCCCCGCCTGCTGGAGCACCTGGTCGACGTCGTCCTCCACTTCGAGGGCGACCGCCACGCCCGCCTCCGGCTCGTACGGGGTGTCAAGAACCGCTACGGCGCCACCGACGAGGTCGGCTGCTTCGAGCTCCACGACGAGGGCATCACGGGCCTGGCCGACCCCAGCGGCCTCTTCCTCACCCGCCGCGCCGAGCCGGTGCCCGGCACCTGCCTGACCGTCACCCTGGAGGGCCGCCGCCCGCTGGTGGCCGAGGTGCAGGCGCTCACGGTCGACTCGCAGATCCCCTCCCCCCGGCGCACCACGTCCGGCCTGGAGACGTCCCGGGTGTCGATGATGCTGGCGGTGCTGGAGCAGCGCGGCCGCATCAGCGCCCTGGGCAAGAGGGACATCTACTCCGCGACGGTCGGCGGGGTGAAACTGTCGGAGCCGGCCGCGGACCTGGCCGTCGCCCTGGCGCTGGCGAGCGCGGCGAGCGACACCCCGCTGCCGAAGAACCTCGTCGCGATCGGCGAGGTCGGCCTGGCGGGCGAGGTGAGACGGGTCACGGGCGTGCAGCGGCGGCTCGCCGAGGCCCACCGCCTGGGCTTCACGCACGCCCTGGTGCCGGGCGACCCGGGGAAGGTCCCGGCCGGGATGAAGGTGCTGGAAGTGGCGGACATAGGGGACGCCCTGCGGGTCCTCCCGCGCTCCCGTCGCCGAGAGGCCCCCCGGGAGGCGGAGGACCGCCGGTAGACTTTGCCCTGGTCTCGCCCGTCCGTACGAACCGAGTGCGCGACACGGGAGCGCCCCAGAACCTGCGACCGGAGGAGTGCAGTGGCAGCCAACGACCGGGCAGCGGCTCCCGGAAAGTCCGGTGGGAGTGCCGGTTCCGATGGCCTGATGCGCGCCTCGCTGAGCGCCGTGGCGCCCGGCACGCCCCTGCGTGACGGCCTGGAGCGCGTGCTCCGCGGCAACACCGGCGGTCTGATCGTGCTCGGCTCCGACAAGACCGTCGAGGCGATGTGCACGGGCGGCTTCGTGCTGGACGTCGAGTTCACCGCGACCCGGCTGCGCGAGCTGTGCAAGCTGGACGGCGGCATCGTGCTCTCCTCGGATCTGTCGAAGATCCTCCGCGCGGGCGTGCAGTTCGTGCCCGACGCGACGATCCCCACCGAGGAGACGGGCACCCGGCACCGCACGGCGGACCGGGTCAGCAAGCAGGTCGGCTTCCCCGTGGTCTCCGTCTCGCAGTCGATGCGCCTGATCGCCCTGTACGTCGACGGGCAGCGCCGCGTTCTGGAGGACTCCGCGGCGATCCTGTCGCGCGCCAACCAGGCGCTGGCCACGCTGGAGCGCTACAAGCTCCGTCTCGACGAGGTCGCGGGCACGCTGTCGGCGCTGGAGATCGAGGATCTGGTGACCGTCCGGGACGTCTCGGCGGTCGCGCAGCGCCTGGAGATGGTGCGCCGGATCGCCACGGAGATCGCCGAGTACGTGGTGGAACTGGGCACCGACGGGCGGCTGCTCGCCCTCCAGCTCGACGAGTTGATCGCCGGTGTGGAGCCGGAGCGGGAGCTGGTGGTGCGGGACTACGTGCCCGAGCCGACCGCCAAGCGGTCCCGCACGGTGGAGGAGGCCCTCGCCGAGCTGGACAAGCTGTCCCACGCCGAGCTGCTCGAAATGGCGACGGTGGCGCGTGCGCTGGGCTACACCGGCTCCCCCGAGACGCTCGACTCGGCGGTGTCGCCGCGCGGCTTCCGGTTGCTGGCCAAGGTGCCGCGGCTGCCGGGCGCGATCATCGACCGGCTCGTGGAGCACTTCGGCGGGCTGCAGAAGCTGCTGGCCGCCAGCGTGGACGACCTCCAGACCGTGGACGGCGTCGGCGAGGCCCGGGCGCGCAGCGTTCGGGAGGGGCTGTCGCGGCTGGCGGAGAGCTCGATCCTGGAACGGTACGTCTAGGTTCTTCCGTTCGGATCACGCCGGGCCGGCGGGGTCCGGCACGCGCGCGTGCCGGCGGGCATCGCCCTTGACGCGCGGTGGGCCGCGCCCGCCGGAGGGCATCCGCGGGCGGGCCGCCGGTCCGTCAGTCGTTCTCCAGCACGAACGACGTCCGCACCTTCGCCAGTCCCGGCGCCTTGGCCTCCACCAGATACGTCCCGGCCCGGGCCGAGCCCGCCGGGCGCTTCCCGCACTCGGGGGCGCTCGGCTTGCGGTCCCACTTCACGGTGTAGGTGATGCCGCCGTCGGCGGGCACCCGGAACAGCAGGCTCGCGGCGTTCTTCGGGCAGTCGGCGGACGACCAGAACGGTTCGTCGGCGCTCGCCTGAGTGATCGTCAGCACCGCCTGCTTCGGCCCGAGATCGACCTTGCAGTCGCTTCCCGAGGTGTTGCGCACGGTCAGGTCGAAGGCGGGCGTCTGGCCCGGCTCGTAGGTGTTGCGGACGCTGCGCACGCTCAGCCTGACCGCGTCCGCGGTGCAGTCCGGCAGGCCGGACCCGGCCGGCAGCGCGTCTCCCGCGCCGACACCGGCGGACGGGCCGGTCGGCGCGCCCCCGCCGGCCGTGCCGCCGGAGCCGCCCGGACCGGCGGCGCCCCCGGAGCCCGTACCGGAGCCCGAGCCGTCACCGGACCCGGTCCCGTCACCCGTGCCGCCGGGGTCCCCGGACCCCGACTCGTCGCGGCCGCCCGGCGCTTGGCTTATCGCCGGCCCGGAACCCGAGGGGCCGGGAGTGATGGAGGGCGCGGGGTTCTTGCCGTTCGCGCCGTCCTGCCGGCCGTCGCCGCCGCCTCCGCCGCCGGCGGTGACGATCCAGGTGATCAGCAGCGCCAACAGGGCGATCACGGACAGCAGTACAACCCTCCGGCGCCAGTAGATGGTGGAGGGAAGCGGCCCGACAGGATTGCGCAGAGATCCCACGCGAAAACTGTACGAGAGATCGGCGGCTTGCCCGGTCACACCCGCCGTCCGGGTCACAAGTTTTCCGGATCATCATTCCGCTTGCCGCCCCGTCATCCCTGTCTTTCGTCAGGTGCGGCACCTGACGATCGCGGTCTGTGACCGAATCGGCGGGCCACCTACCGTCCGTGAACATGGACTTCGTCGACACCGAGCTGTACCGCGTCGTCACCGACCTCGCCCGCGACTCTCCCCCGTGGGTCCAGCACTCGGCGGAGATAGGCACGGAGGCCGGACTGCTGTTGTTCGCCGCGCTGTTCGCCGCCGCGTGGTGGCGGTCGCGGCACGCCGACACCCGCGCGTTCGCGATCACGGTGCTCGCCCCCGTGGCCACGGCCGTGGCGTATGTGTGCAGTGAACTGCTCAAGTCGGTGGTCACCGAGGAGCGTCCGTGCCGGGCGGTCGCCGAGGCCGCCCCGTCCCTGGCGGCCTGCCCGCCGCACGGCGACTGGTCCTTCCCCAGCAATCACGCCACGATCGCGGGCGGCGCCGCCCTCGCGCTCGCCCTGGCCCGGCGCCTGATCGTGTGGCTGACGGTTCCGCTCGCCCTGCTCATGGCCTTCTCCCGCGTCTTCGTCGGCGTCCACTATCCGCACGACGTGGCCGCCGGGCTCCTGCTCGGCGCGGTCGTCGCCGTCCTGGCCGTCCGCCTGGGCATACGCCCGATGACGAGACTGGCCGAGTCGATGCGCGCCTCCTCGGCGCCGGTCCCGCGGTGGCTGACCGGTCCCGGCCCGGCGCGCGTCCCGTCGCACGGCACACCCCGCCGCCCGGCCCGGCACCGCTGAGACGCACGCCCGCGCCGCACGCCCCCGCCGCCCGGCGCGATAGCACTGGGACCGGCGCCGCTGAGACGACGCGCCCGCCGGCCGCCCCGGCGGGCGCCTCCGGCCCGACGGGCACGTGCCGGTCTCCGGTGCGCGGTCAGGACTCCACGAGCCCGGCCTCGTACGCCACGATCGCCGCCTGCACCCGGTTGCGTACCTCCAGCCGGTCCAGGACCGCGCTGACGTACGCCTTCACCGTGCCCTCGACGAGGTGCAGGCGGGCGGCGATCTCCGGGTTGGACAGGCCGGCGCCGACCAGGCCGAGCACCTCGCGCTCGCGCGGGCTGAGCCGTGCCACGCGGGCGCGCGCCCGTGCCTCGCGGGCGAGCCGGCCGCCGCCCTCCCCGCCCAGGTCCTCGACGACGTACCGGGCCACCTTCGGTGACAGGAAGGCGGCGCCGCCGGCCACCGCCCGCACGCCCGCGATCAGTTCGTACGGATCCCCGGATTTCAGCAGGAACCCCGTGGCGCCCCCGGAGAGCGCGCGGGCCACGTACATGCGTTCGGAGAAGGTGGTCAGCATCGCGACCGCCGTGCCGGGGACGGTCCGGACGATCTCCTCCGCCGCCGCCAGGCCGTCCAGGCGCGGCATGCGGATGTCGAGCAGGGCCACGTCCGGGCGGTGGGCGCGGGCCAGGCCGACCGCCTCGCGGCCGTCGCCCGCCTCCGCGACCACCTCGCTCTCGCCGCCGCTCGCCAGGATGGCCCGCACCCCGGCCCGCACCATCGCCTCGTCGTCGGCCAGCAGGACCCGGATCACCGTGACATCTCCCTGAGTTCCTCGCGCCCTTCGCCGGACGGGCCCACGCGCGGGATCACGTCCTTGGCGGCCAGGCGGCCCTTGTCGTCGAAACAGAGTCTGAAGTGGTCGACGGAGACCAGGAGTTCGCCGCTCGACCGGTAGTAGCGGCAGGTGGTGCCCGCCGGCGGGGCGGGCGCGCGGTCGGCGGGCGGGTCGTGGACCTCCCCGTCCGGCAGGACGCGCGCGACCTCGCCGGCCGGGGCGCCCAGGCGCAGCCCGGCGAACGCGCTCGGCTCCAGGACCGAACGCGTCTCCGTGTAGGCGTACCAGCCGAAGGCCGCGCCCACCAGGACGGCGCCCGCGCCGGCGGCGGCCCCCAGGCCGAGGGCGACGCGGCGGCGGGCGCGGGTGAGGGGAGCCGCCGCGGGACGGGCCTCCCGGGGCGCGGGCGCGGTGCGGGACTGCCGCGCGGGCACCCGGGCGCGAACCCGGAAGCCCTCGCCGTGCGGCCCCGCCTCGAAGTCGCCGCCGGCCGCGGTGACGGCGGCCCGCAGGCCGAGCAGTCCCGAGCCGCCCGAGGAGCGGGAACCCTCCCCGGTGGCACGGCCGTTGGTGACGGTCACGACGGCGTCGGGGCCCTTCCGGCCGACCGCGACGACGACGGGGGCGCCCGGCGCGTGCCGGGCCGCGTTGGTCAGCGCCTCGCGCACCACCCGGTGCAGCAGCCGCTCGGCGACCCCGCCGGGCGGCAGGGCCGCGGGGCCGCCGGACGGCTCCCAGCGCACCGCGAGCCCCGATTCGGCGGCGCGCGCGACGAGTTGCTCCACGGTCTCGCCCGCCGGAGTCAGCGGGACGGGCTCGTCGTCCTCCCGCAGGACGCCGATGATGCGGTGCAGCCGTTCCGTGGCGTCGGCGGCGGCGGCCCGCAGGTCGGCCGCGGCGCTCCGGTGCTCGTCGGCGAGGCCGGGGGCGACCTGGAGGGCGCCGGCCCGCAGGGCGATCAGGCTCAGCTCGTGCCCGAGGGAGTCGTGCATGTCCTGAGCGATGCGGGCCCGCTCCCGCAGCCGGGCCCGTTCCTCGGCGTGCCGCTGCTCGTCCTCCAGCCGGGCCGCCCGCAGCCAGCCCGCCTCGGCCAGTTGGCGGCTCTGCCGCCAGTAGCGTCCGCCGAGCCACGGGAAGACGCAGCCGAACAGCAGCGTGCCGGTCATGACCAGGAACTCGGGGGCCGGGTCGGCGCCGGTGAGCGCGATCCTCGCGATACCGGCGCCGGCGACCGAGGCGAAGCACACCGCCGCGGCGCGCGCCCCGGCCGCCCGCAGGCCGAGCAGCAGGGCGAAGACGCCGAGGGCCGGGCCGTAGGAGACGGTGAACAGGGCGGGAGCGTCGGCCAGGCTCAGGGCCGCCGTCAGCGCGAACGCCGTGAGCGGCCGGCGCCGGGACACGCCGACGGCCACGGCGAGGACCGCCAGGCCGGCCGCCAGCCACCAGGCGGCGCGCGGTTCGTTCAGCCCGAGCCGGTCGGCGGTGAGCGCCGGGAGGGCGAGGACCGCCCAGAGCAGGCAGACCGGCCCGGCGCGGCGGCGTTCGGGAGGGCGTCGCATCCCCCCGACGCTACAAGCGGACGGCCGTCCGGCGCCCCTGCCGATCGTCAGGGGGCGCGCCCTCCCAGGGTGGCGGTGCGCCCGCCGGGGCCTCCTCCCGTGGCAGGATCGACGGGTCATGACTGCGCCCACGAAGCCCCCGCACTCCGGTCCGCCCGCCCGGCCCGCCGCCGCGCCCGCGCCCGGCGGCCCCGCCGCCGCACCCGTCGACCCCGCCGCCCCGGCCCCGGACGCTCCCGGCGCGCGCTCCGCGGAGCCCGTACCGGAGCGCGCCCTCGGGGAGCCGTTGCACGCCCCCGTCATCGACTGGTTCGACGAGAACGCCCGCGACCTGCCGTGGCGGCGCCCGGAGGCCGGCGCGTGGGGCGTGATGGTCAGCGAGTTCATGCTCCAGCAGACACCGGTGAACCGTGTGCTGCCGGTCTACGAGCAGTGGCTGGCCCGCTGGCCGCGCCCCGCCGACCTCGCCCGCGAGGCCCCCGGCGAGGCCGTGCGCGCCTGGGGCCGGCTCGGCTACCCGCGCCGCGCGCTGCGGCTGCACGGCGCCGCCGTCGCCATAACGGAGCGGCACGGCGGCGACGTACCGGCCGACCACGCCCAGCTGCTGGCGCTGCCCGGCATCGGCGAGTACACGGCCGCGGCGGTCGCCTCCTTCGCCTACGGCCAGCGCCATCCGGTGCTGGACACCAACGTCCGCCGGGTCCTCGCCCGGGCCGTCACCGGCGTGCGGTACCCGCCGAACGCGACCACCGCCGCCGAGCGCCGGCTGGCCCGCGCGCTGCTGCCGGACGACGAGAGGACCGCCGCCCGCTGGGCCGCCGCCTCGATGGAGCTGGGCGCGCTGGTGTGCACGGCGAAGAACGAGGCGTGCCACCGCTGCCCGATCGCCGAGCGGTGCGCCTGGCGCCTGGCGGGCAAGCCGGAGCACGACGGACCGCCGCGCCGCGGCCAGACGTACGCGGGCACGGACCGCCAGGTGCGCGGCCGGCTGCTCGCCGTGCTGCGGGAGGCGCCCGGCCCGGTCCCGCAGGCGGCGCTGGACCGGGTGTGGCACGAACCCGTCCAGCGTGCCCGTGCCCTGGACGGGCTGGTCGCGGACGGGCTGGTGGAGCCGCTGCCGGACGGGCGGTACCGGCTGCCGCTGACCTGACGACCGGCCAGGTCACAGCCGGACGGCCGGTGCCGGCGGCGCCCGCCCGCCTCCGGGACGGCACTCCGGCTCCGAGACGCCCCCAAATCATCCCATAATCACCTCGATCGCCCCTCCTGTTTATCCGGCTCCTACTTCCGTTACACAACCGACGGACAGCCGACGGACAGCCGCAGCCCGGCTCGGACAGCGCCGTGACAACGCTTGCCTACCTTCGTTCCGTGACCGTGCGGACGCCGGTCACGGACCAAGGCAGTGAAGCGGCGGCGCGGCCCGCCGTGTCAACGGGGATCGGGGAAGGGGCTCACCATGGCGCAGGGCGAGGTACTCGAGTTCGAGGAGTATGTGCGCACCCGGCAGGACGCGCTGCTGCGCAGCGCGCGGCGCCTGGTCCCGGACCCGGTGGACGCCCAGGACCTGCTCCAGACCGCGCTGGCGCGGACGTACGGCCGCTGGGACGGCATCGCCGACAAGCGGCTGGCCGACGCCTACCTGCGCCGGGTGATGATCAACACCCGGACCGAGTGGTGGCGGGCGCGGAAGCTGGAGGAGGTGCCCACCGAGCAGCTCCCGGACGCCTGTGTGGACGACTCCACCGCGCAGCACGCCGACCGGGCCCTGCTGATGGACGTGCTGAAGGTGCTCGCCCCGAAGCAGCGCAGTGTCGTGGTGCTGCGACACTGGGAGCAGATGTCCACGGAGGAGACGGCCGCCGCCCTCGGCATGTCGGCGGGAACGGTCAAGAGCACGCTGCACCGGGCGCTCGCCCGGCTCCGCGAGGAGCTGGAGGCCCGCGATCTGGACGCACGCGCGCTGGAGCGTGAGGAGCGGGAGCGGTGCGCGGCCTGACCGGCACGGGGTTCGCCCGGGGCCGGGGAACCTTCCGGGCGGCGAGTACGGCGGCGGCCGTGCTGGCCGCCGCCGTCTTCGCGCTGTCCGCCTGCGCGGCGGGCGGCACCGGTGCCCGCGACGAGGGCCCGGCCCGCGGCGACCCGGTGGCCGGTGTCGCCGCCTCCCCCTCGTCCAGTCCCTCGCGGTCGCCCGGCCGGGTCGACGCCGTCCGGCTGGTCAAGGCCGACCCGCGGGTCTCCGCCGAGGTCAAGCGCGAGCTGAAGCCGTGCGTCGCCGACGAGTACCCCGTCGACGTCTCCTACGGCTCGCTGACCGGAGGCTCCGCCGAGGATGTCGTCGTCAACGTGCTGACGTGCGGTGACGCGGTGGGCGTCGGAAGTTACGTGTACCGCCGCGAGGGCGGCCGGTACCAGAATGTGTTCACGGCCGAGGAGCCCCCGGTCTACGCGGAGATCGACCGCGGCGACCTCGTGGTGACGAAGCAGGTGTACGAGGAGGACGACCCCGTGTCGAGTCCGTCCGGGGAGAACGTGGTGACCTACCGCTGGTCCTCGGACCGGTTCGTCGAGGAGTTCCGCACGCACAACGACTACGGCAACGCCGTGGGGCCGGACGTCTCGCCCGCGCCCACCGGCTGAGCGGCGGGCCCCGGGACCGGCGGCGGGGACCGGAGGCGGTGGTGAACCGACCGCCGGAAGCGGCGGTGAACCGATCGGGCGCCCGCGTCCGATGTACCGGTCGTACCGGCGAACGCGGCAGCGGGGACCGGGGACGGCCGGTCCCGGCCCGCGGGCCGGGACCGGCCGGTGACGCGGGGAACCGGGAGCGACCGGCACCCGTACGGCAGCGAAAGCAGAGGACTGAGAGCACCGGGATGGCAGAGCAGACCCACGTCCTGTTCGTCGAGGACGACGACGTCATCCGCGAGGCCACCCAGCTCGCCCTGGAGCGGGTCGGCTTCGCGGTCACCGCGATGCCCGACGGCCTGTCGGGCCTGGAGGCGTTCCGCGCCGACCGGCCGGACATCGCCCTGCTGGACGTCATGGTGCCCGGTCTGGACGGCGTCAGCCTGTGCCGCCGTATCCGCGACGAGTCCACCGTGCCGGTGATCATGCTGTCGGCGCGGGCCGACTCCATCGACGTGGTGCTCGGTCTGGAAGCGGGCGCCGACGACTATGTGACCAAGCCGTTCGACGGAGCGGTGCTGGTGGCGCGGATCCGCGCGGTGCTGCGCCGCTTCGGCCACGCGAGCGGCGCAGACCGGGGGGAGGCGGCCGGCGCGGACGACGGAGGCGTGCTCACCTTCGGCGACCTCCGGATCGACACCGAGGGCATGGAGGTGCGCCGGGCGGGGCGGCCGGTGGCGCTCACCCCCACCGAGATGCGGCTGCTGCTGGAGTTCTCCGCCGCGCCGGGCACGGTGCTCTCCCGGGACCGGCTGCTGGAGCGCGTGTGGGACTACGGCTGGGGCGGTGACACCCGGGTGGTGGACGTCCATGTGCAGCGGCTGCGGACCAAGATCGGCCAGGACCGGATCGAGACGGTCCGCGGCTTCGGCTACAAGTTGAAGGCCTGAGCAGGGGTATGCGGCGCTCGGGCCGGCGCGTCAGCGCCTCACGTCTGGCCCCCGCGGGCACTCGGGCGGGTGTCCGTACGGGGATACACGCGGGCGTCCGCACGGGGATCCACACCGGTCTGCGGTGGAAGCTCAGTGCCGCCATCGCGCTGGTGGGCGCGCTGATCGCGGTGGCGCTGAGCCTGGTGGTGCACAACGCGGCCCGGGTGTCGATGCTGGACAACGCCCGTGACCTCGCCGACGAGCGCATCCTGGTCGCCCAGCGCAACTACGACCTGTCCGGGCGGGCGAACTTCCCCAACGCCCAGATCGACGACCCCGCGCTGCCGGCGGAGCTGCGCCGGAAGGTCGCGGACGGGCGGCGCGCGACGTACGTCACCGACCGGCCGGACGGCGTGACGGACATCTGGGCCGCCGTGCCGCTCAAGGACGGGCACGTGATGTCCCTGCACGCCGGGTTCACCGACCGCAGCTCCGACATCCTGAAGGACCTCGACCAGGCCCTGGTGATCGGTTCCATCGCGGTCGTCCTCGGCGGCAGCGCGCTCGGCGTGCTCATCGGCGGGCATCTGTCGGGCCGGCTGCGCAGGGCGGCCGCCGCGGCGAACCGGGTCGCCAAGGGCGAGACCGAGGTACGGGTGCGGGACGCCCTCGGCGGGGTGGTGCGGGACGAGACCGACGACCTGGCCAGCGCCGTGGACGCGATGGCCGACGCGCTGCGGCAGCGGCTGGAGGCGGAGCGCCGGGTGACCGCCGACATCGCGCACGAGCTGCGCACCCCGGTGACCGGGCTGCTGACCGCGGCCGAGCTGCTGCCGCCCGGCCGCCCCACCGAGCTGGTGCTGGACCGGGCGAAGGCGATGCGCACCCTCGTGGAGGACGTCCTGGAGGTCGCCCGCCTCGACGGCGCCTCGGAGCGGGCCGAGTTGCAGGACATCATGCTGGGCGAGTTCGTCAGGCGCCGGGTGGCCGCCAAGGACCCCGGCGTGGAGGTCCGGGTGGTGCACGAGTCGGAGGTCACCACCGATCCGCGCCGCCTGGAGCGGGTGCTGTTCAACCTGCTGGCCAACGCGGCCCGGCACGGCAGGCCGCCGATCGAGGTCACCGTCGAGGGCCGTGTCATCCGGGTCCGCGACCACGGCCCCGGTTTCCCGGAGGACCTGCTCGCCGAGGGCCCGAGCCGCTTCCGCACCGGCAGCGAGGACCGGGCCGGACGCGGCCACGGGCTGGGTCTGACCATCGCGGCCGGACAGGCCCGGGTGCTGGGCGCCCGGCTCACCTTCCGCAACGTACGGCCCGCCGGAGCGCCCGGGCAGGTGCCGGCCGAGGGCGCGGTCGCCGTGCTGTGGCTGCCGGAACACGCGCCGACCAGCACCGGCAGCTACCCGGTACTGCGGCTGCCCGGGCAGTGACACCCGATCCCGCGCGGCCCTGACCCGGCCACGCGGAATCCGGCGCGACACAGCGACGCGACCCCGGGGCCGCCGCGCGGGCGGACCTCGGGGTCGCGTGCGATTCGATCAGCCGGGCGCGCCGGGGCGCCCGGGGATCGTGCCGGGGCCGTCGCCTCAGACGGTCACGCCCTTGGAGCGCAGGAAGGCGACGGGGTCGACGGCCGAACCGTAGTTCGGGGTGGTGCGGATCTCGAAGTGCAGGTGCGGGCCGCTGGAGTTGCCGGTGTTGCCGGAGGCGGCGATGTGCTGGCCGGTGGTGACGACCTGGCCGACCTTCACGTCGATCCGGGACAGGTGGGCGTACTGGGAGTACGTGCCGTTGCCGTGCTTGATGACGATGGCGTTGCCGTACGCGGGGCCGTCACCGGCGCCGTTCGGGCCGGCCTTGACGACGGTGCCGCCGTGCGCGGCCATGACGCTGGTGCCGATCGGCACGGCGAAGTCCTGGCCGCTGTGGGTGGACTGCCACATACCGCCGGCCTGGGCGAAGCTGGCGGACAGCCGGTAGTTCTTCACCGGGTCGACCCAGGAGGCGGCCTTCTTCGTGACGGCGGTCTTCTTGGCGGTGGCCGCCTTCTTCGCGTTCGCGGCGGCCTTCGCGACCTGCGCGGTCTGCGCGGAATCGGCGGCCTTCGCGGCCTTGGCCTGCGCGGCGGCCTGCGCCTCGACGGCGCTCGCCACGCTGGACGTCGCCGTGGTGTCGGCGGCGGCCGCGACCCCGGCTCCCAGCACGACCGAGGCTCCCAGGCCGGCGGTCAGCACGGCCGCACGGGTGCGGATACGGGACGTACGGGAAGAACGGGACATGGAGCGCGGGAACATTCGAACCTCATGGGGACGGGAACAAAGGAGAGCCACCCGGCGTACGGACGTCCGCCGAATGGGCCTTCACCTTGGTAACCCACCGGGGCGTACTCCCACAAAGGTGTGATCTACGACGGTTCCTAGTACTTCATCCCAAAACTTCCCTAGGTCCACCAGAGCTCTCATTCGGGACAAAGCAGCTCAGAGGCCTGCGTATAGGCCAACACTCGGGGCGCTTTCGCCCGATTTCGCAGTTCTCGCCGCGGTCACTATTCCGTCTAGTACGTGACGTACGTCCTGTGCGGCACGTCACCGGACGGCCCCGTCCCAGGGGGCCGGAATGTGACGGGGGCTACGCCCGCTCCGTGCGCGACTCCAGCGACCTACCGTCCGGTAACCCCGCGGTTCCCCTCCCGCCACCCTCGCCGCCGAGCATGCACTCGACAAACAGGAGCGCGTACGGATACGTGAGAGGACCCCCCATGACAAGACGCCCCTGGCCGCGCCGGGCCGGTGTGACCGCGGTCGCCGCCGCCGCCCTCGTCGCCCTCGCGGGCCCCGCCGACGCGGCGCCCGCCCCCGTCACCGCCCCCGCCGCCACGGCCGCGTCCGCTGCCGCGGCGGCCGGCGTCGGCTACGCCACCTGGCAGCAGGACTGCCGGGCCGTGATGGACCGGGCGCTGCCCTACCTGAAGCAGCGGATCGCGGCCACCGGCCCGGGCGAGAAGCAGGCGATCGTCCTGGACATCGACAACACCGCGCTGGAGACCGACTTCGGCTTCAGCTTCCCGCAGCCGGCCAACCGCCCCGTCCTGGAGGCCGCGCGGTACGCCCAGGAGCGCGGGGTGGCCCTGTTCTTCGTGACCGCCCGCCCGGGCATCATCCAGGCCCCCACCCGGTACAACCTCGAACGCGTCGGCTACCGGGTCTCCGGTCTGCGCGTACGCGGCTTCCTCGACCTGTTCGAGAACGTCGCCGACTACAAGACCGCCCAGCGCGCCGCGATCGAGGCGCAGGGCTACACGATCATCGCGAACATCGGCAACAGCGCCACCGACCTCTCGGGCGGCCACGCCGAGAAGACGTTCAAGCTGCCGGACTACGACGGGCAGCTCTCCTGACCGAGCACTCCTAGGTGTGCTGTCCCCGGTAGTCTCACCACGTTCGCGTGATCACGGGGGTGAGGCGGATGGACCCGACGGTGCTCGGCGGCAGGCTGGCGTCCGCGGCGGTCGCCCCGCTGCTGAAGAAACTGTTCCGCGCCGACGGCCCGGGCGCCGGCCTGGCCGACCGGCCCGTACGCCTCGGCGACCTCGTGTCCTTCCGCGGCGAGAAGCGCACCCTGGGCGAGCGGGACGTCCGCCGGCTCGCCGGCCGGCTCGTCGCCCGCGCGGTGGCCTCCCCCGGCGAGCCGCCCTTCCCGCCCGGCGAGCACACCGCCGTCACCGACGCGCTGGCCGCCCGGCTCCTCGCCCTCGGCGAGCTGGACATGGACGACGTCCAGGCGGTCCGCCTGGGCCACCGGGAACTGGCCGGGAAGCTGCGCCACGGCGCCCCGGCCCCCGACGGACTGTCCACGGACTCCTGCCACTTCCTCGACTCCGCCACCGAGTGGGCCTGCCTGCACATCCTGGAGTTCTTCACCCGCCGCTCCACCTTCGTCGCCCGCACCCTCGTCGAGCAGACCCGCGGCCAGTCGGAACTGGTCACGCGGGTGGAGGAGCTGCTCGCCCGCACCCCCCGCCCGGACGCCCGCGACACCGCCTTCGAGCACCGCTACCTGTCCTACGTGGCCCACCGTCACGACCACATCACCATCTACGGCATCGACCTGCGCGACTCCCCGGACCGCTGGCCCCTCGAAGTCGCCTACCTCAGCCTGGAGGCGGCGGGCCGGGAGGAGGACGCCCCGCACGCCCCGCCCGGCGAGCATCCGGCCGCCGCCACCGTCCACCTGCCCGCCGACGAGGTGCTCCACGGCCACGACCGCGTCCTGCTGCGCGGCGACGCCGGCTCCGGCAAGACGACGCTGGTGCAGTGGCTGGCGGTGACGGCCGCCGGCGGGAACGACGGACGCGTCCCGTTCGTCCTCCCCCTGCGCACCCTGATCCGCGCGGGCGCCCTCCCGGCACCGGCCGCCTTCCTCACGGCGGTGGGCTGCCCGCTGACCCCGCCCGAGGGCTGGGCCGAGCGGGTCCTGAGCACGGGGCGCGCCCTGGTCCTCGTCGACGGCCTGGACGAGATGCCCGCCGCCGACCGCCACCGCACCCGCGACTGGCTGCTCGGACTGATCCACGCCTTCCCCGGCAACCGCTGGCTGCTGACCTCCCGCCCCACCGCCGTACGCCCCGACTGGCTGGCCGCCGAGGGCTTCCGGGAACTGACTCTCGCCCCCATGCGCCCCGCCGACGTCGCCACTTTCGTGCGGCGCTGGCACGCGGCCGCCCGGGCACCGCAGTACGAGGCGGATCTGCTGGACGCCCTGCGCACCAAGCGCGACCTGGCCCGCCTCGCCACCAACCCCCTGATGTGCGGCCTGATCTGCGCCCTGCACCGGGAACGCCGCGGCTATCTGCCCACCGGCCGCAAGGAGTTGTACGACGCCGCCCTCACGATGCTGCTGGCCCGCCGGGACCGGGAACGGGGCATGGGCGCGGTGGACGCGCCCGAACTGGGCGAGGAAGCCCAGCTGGAGCTGCTGCAACGCCTCGCCTACGCCCTGGTGCTGAGCGGCCGGACGGAGATGGACCTCGCCACGGCGGAGGGCATCGTGGAGCGCTGCCTGCCGTCGGTCGCCGCGGCGGCGGAGCAGGGGGACGCGGCAACCGTCCTGCGGTCCCTGCTGCTGCGCAGCGGGCTGCTCCGCCAGCCCGGCGAGGGTGCCGTGGCCTTCGTGCACCGCACCTTCCAGGACTACCTGGGCGCCCGGTACGCCGTGGAGGAGGGCCATCTCGACGTCCTCCTCAGCCATGCCCACGACACCCAGTGGGAGGACGTGATCCGCATGGCGGTGGCCCACGCCCGGCCCCGTGAACGCGCCGTGCTGCTGCGGCGGCTGCTGGACCGGGGCACGCCCCGGCTCACGCTGCTCGCCCTGGCGTGCCTGGAGCACGCGGCGGCGCTCGACCCGCGGATCCGGGCGGAAGTGGAGACGCGGGCGGCGGCGCTGATACCGCCACGAACGGTGGCGGCGGCGAGGGCCCTGGCAGAGGTGGGCCCGCTGATCCTGGAACTGCTGCCGGAGCCCGAGGGGCTGACGGACGCCGAGGCGCACGGCGTCACGGTCACCGCCTCACTCCTCGCCGCGCAGGAACCCGGCGGGTCCCTGGCCGTGCTGCGCCGGTTCCGCCGGCATCCGGCGCTCGACGTACGGCGGCAGCTGGTGGGGACCTGGGACCGGTTCGAGGCCGGGGAGTACGCGACCGAGGTGCTCGACCACCTGGACCGCACGGACCTGTTCCTGACCTGCGCCACGGACGAGCAGCTCGTGGCCGCCGCCGGGATGCGGCCGTGGAGCCGGCTGGCGTTGTACGGCTCACACGACATCTCCGACCTCATGGCCGCCGTACCCGACCCGAACGCGGTGGAGGCGCTGCGCCTGGCGGAGAACCGGGTGCTGGCCGACCTGCGGAAGCTGACGTCCTTCTCCTCGCTCGGAGAGCTCGTGATCAGCCATACCGCCGGCCTCGCCGGTCTCACGGAGCTGGGCTCGCTGCGCCGGCTCTCGCTGATGCAGTGGATCCCCGGCACCCGGCTGACCGAGACCCTCCCCGCGCCGGCGCCCTTGGACTTCCTCCACCTCGGCTTCCACACCACCACGACGACCGGTCTTCGGGGCCTGTCCCACTGGAGCACGCTGAAGGAGCTGAGTCTGGCCGTGAGCGTGACCCTCACCGCGGCGGACTGGGAGGAGATCTCGCGGCTGCCCCTGCTGACCAGCCTGCGCCTGAGCACGTCGCTCTTCCCCTACGGCCTCGGGCCGGTGCCCGTGCTGCCCGGGGTCACCCGGCTGACCCTCACGGCCTTCCGGGGCGACGAGGACGTCTCCGCCCTCGCCGCCGGGCTGCCGGGCCTGCGCACGGTCGTTCTCCAGGCCGTCTCCAACGCACGCCCGGGCCTCGGCCGGTACGCGGCCCTCTTCCCCGGGGCCGAGGTGGTCCTGGACACGCGCTGACGGCGGGAAGCCGACGGCAGAACACCGACGGCGGAAAGGCCGGCAGCGGAGAAAAGGGGTCGCCCCGGGCCGTGGATTCCGGCCCGGGGCGACCCCCTTGGTCAACGCGCCCGGAGGGCTACGCGTCCTTGCTCAGGTTCGGCCCGGCTCCGCCGGCCGCCTGCTCGATCGGCGGGACGTCGGGCAGCGCCGACTTCTCCTCGCCGCGGAAGGTGAAGGTCTTCTCCTCGCCCTCGCCCTCGGTGTCCACGACCACGATGTGACCGGGGCGCAGCTCGCCGAAGAGGATCTTCTCCGAGAGCGTGTCCTCGATCTCGCGCTGGATGGTCCGGCGCAGCGGCCGGGCGCCCAGCACGGGGTCGTAACCCTTCTTGGACAGCAGCTCCTTGGCGGACTGGGAGAGCTCGATGCCCATGTCCCGGTCCTTCAGGCGCTCGTCCACCTTGCCGACCATCAGGTCGACGATCCGCAGGATGTCGTCCTGGGTCAGCTGCGGGAAGACGACCACGTCGTCGACGCGGTTGAGGAACTCGGGCCGGAAGTGCTGCTTGAGCTCGTCCGAGACCTTGTTCTTCATGCGCTCGTAGTTGGTCTTCGTGTCGCCCGCGGCGGCGAAGCCGAGGTTGAAGCCCTTGGAGATGTCCCGGGTGCCGAGGTTGGTCGTCATGATGATGACCGTGTTCTTGAAGTCCACGACCCGGCCCTGGGAGTCGGTCAGGCGACCGTCCTCCAGGATCTGCAGCAGCGAGTTGAAGATGTCCGGGTGGGCCTTCTCCACCTCGTCGAACAGGACGACGGAGAACGGCTTGCGGCGCACCTTCTCGGTCAGCTGGCCGCCCTCTTCGTAGCCCACGTAACCGGGGGGCGAACCGAACAGACGCGACACCGTGTGCTTCTCGCTGAACTCCGACATGTCGAGGGAGATCAGCGCGTCCTCGTCGCCGAAGAGGAACTCGGCGAGCGCCTTGGACAGCTCGGTCTTACCGACACCGGACGGGCCGGCGAAGATGAACGAACCACCCGGACGCTTCGGGTCCTTCAGACCCGCACGCGTACGGCGGATCGCCTTCGACAGCGCCTTGACGGCGTCGTTCTGGCCGATGACCCGCTTGTGGAGCTCGTCCTCCATGCGGAGCAGGCGGCTGGACTCCTCCTCGGTCAGCTTGAAGACCGGGATGCCGGTGGCCGTGGCGAGGACCTCGGCGATCAGCTCGCCGTCGACCTCGGCGACGACGTCCATGTCGCCGGCCTTCCACTCCTTCTCCCGCTTGGCCTTGGCGGCCAGGAGCTGCTTCTCCTTGTCGCGCAGGGAGGCGGCCTTCTCGAAGTCCTGCGAGTCGATCGCGGACTCCTTGTCCCGGCGGACGGCGGCGATCTTCTCGTCGAACTCGCGCAGGTCCGGCGGCGCGGTCATCCGGCGGATGCGCATCCGGGAGCCGGCCTCGTCGATCAGGTCGATCGCCTTGTCCGGCAGGAAGCGGTCCGAGATGTACCGGTCGGCCAGGGTGGCGGCCTGGACCAGCGCCTCGTCGGTGATGGAGACGCGGTGGTGCGCCTCGTACCGGTCGCGCAGGCCCTTGAGGATCTCGATGGTGTGCGGCAGGGACGGCTCCGCGACCTGGATGGGCTGGAAGCGGCGCTCCAGGGCCGCGTCCTTCTCCAGGTGCTTGCGGTACTCGTCCAGCGTGGTCGCGCCGATGGTCTGGAGCTCGCCGCGGGCCAGCATCGGCTTCAGGATCGAGGCGGCGTCGATGGCGCCCTCGGCGGCACCCGCGCCGACCAGCGTGTGCAGCTCGTCGATGAACAGGATGATGTCGCCGCGGGTGCGGATCTCCTTGAGGACCTTCTTCAGTCGCTCCTCGAAGTCACCGCGGTAGCGGGAGCCGGCGACCAGGGCGCCGAGGTCCAGGGTGTAGAGGTGCTTGTCCTTGAGGGTCTCGGGCACCTCGCCCTTGACGATGGCCTGGGCGAGGCCCTCGACGACGGCGGTCTTGCCGACGCCGGGCTCACCGATCAGGACCGGGTTGTTCTTGGTACGGCGGGACAGCACCTGCATGACCCGCTCGATCTCCTTCTCGCGCCCGATGACCGGGTCGAGCTTGGATTCACGGGCGGCCTGGGTGAGGTTCCGGCCGAACTGGTCGAGGACCAGGGACGTGGAGGGCGTGCCCTCGGCAGGACCGCCGGCGGTGGCGGTCTCCTTGCCCTGGTAACCGGAGAGCAGCTGGATCACCTGCTGCCGCACGCGGTTGAGGTCTGCGCCCAGCTTGACCAGGACCTGGGCGGCGACGCCCTCGCCCTCGCGGATCAGGCCGAGCAGGATGTGCTCCGTGCCGATGTAGTTGTGGCCCAGCTGAAGCGCCTCGCGGAGCGACAGCTCCAGCACCTTCTTGGCACGGGGGGTGAAGGGGATGTGGCCGGACGGCGCCTGCTGCCCCTGGCCGATGATCTCCTCCACCTGCTGGCGGACCGCCTCGAGCGAGATCCCGAGGCTCTCAAGGGCCTTGGCGGCGACACCCTCACCCTCGTGGATCAGGCCCAGGAGGATGTGCTCGGTGCCGATGTAGTTGTGGTTGAGCATCCGGGCCTCTTCCTGAGCCAGGACGACAACCCGCCGCGCGCGGTCGGTGAACCTCTCGAACATCGTTAATCGCTCCTCAGAGCGGTCAGGCAGTAAGGGGAACTTCCCCTCCCTGTCCTTCCGCAGCTTAGTCCCGCAAGCGGGGACCGCTCATTCCAACTGCCGACACCGTCGATGGCCTCCTGACCCCGAACGCCGACATCTGCTCCAACCCGATGGTGCGAGACGATGTTCCCGCAGGCCAGGCAGTTACCCCAGTCGCCAGTACGCCGATGGCGAACGTAGGGCCGCCCGTTCTGCGTGTCGCCCCCTCCCACTAGGGATGTCTTACCCGCAGCCACTGACACTCCATGCCGGGCGCCCCGGTTCCCTCCGCTACGGGCGAACAACCTTGCGCCACGCCATACCCCCGCGCGCCCCCTTTTCCGTCACGCTGCGCGATCACCTCGAACACCGAGCGTAACTCCAGCGGTGCTGGGGGGTTGCACTGGGCATGGTTGACGCCAGGCCGTCCACGACTCTGCCCGTTCCCCCGCCGCGCCGGCCGCGCGGTCCCGGGGGCCACGCTCACGAGGGTCCCCGGAGGGAGGGCCGGCCCGGGCAGCCGGCCGATCCCGACCGCCGGTGGTACGAGCACCGGCTGGGCTGGCCCACCGCTCCGGGGGCGCCGCTGCGGCTCCGTACGGGCGTGCGGTTCGACGTGCTGGACGTCCCGGCGGAGGCCGGGTACGCGGCGCTGAGGCGGCTCGGGCCCGCCTCCCCCGTGGCCGTCCAGGGCGACCGGATGCGGCTGCTCGTGGCCCCGGGCAGCGCGGAGGAGCTGCCCGGGCTGCTGGACTGGCTGGAGTGGGGCTCGCTGGCGCTCGACCTGGTCGCGCTCGGCGCGGGCGGTCTCATGGAGGCGCCGCCGCCCCGGCCCGGTTCCGGGTCGGTCCGGCCGCTCCCCCCGGGCCCCTCGGGCGGCCTGGACCTCACGGACGGCACGGACGGCGTGGGCCGCCTGGACGGCGTGGACCGCGTGGGCCTTTCCGCCGGTCCGGAGCCGCGCGGTCCGCAGGGGGCCGCCGTATGGCTGCGACCCCCTGTGCCAGGGTGCGAGGTGGAGTCCTCGCTGCCGACGCTGTCGGCCTTGGGGGGCGGTGGGGGCGCCCCCGATCTCGTACGGCTGCTCGGCACGGTGGCAGCGCAGTGCCACCGGATCCGGCTGTGGCGCGCGAGCGCCCTGCCGCCGGCCGGTGCGCCGGGCCTTTCGCCGGGCTGCTCGCCGGGACGGCGGTGGTAGGCCGTGAGGCCCGGATCGTCTGCCGGCCGGGCGGTCAGCCGTTGGCCTTCTCGTACGCCTCGCGGATCGACGCGGGGACCCGCCCGCGGTCGTTGACCTCGTAACCGTTCTCCTTCGCCCAGGCGCGGATCGCCGCGGTGTCGGGGCTGCCACCGGAAGAGGCACGCGCCTTGCCGCGCCCACCCGAAGCGCGGCCCCCGGTACGGCGGCCGCCCTTCACGTAAGGCTCGAGAAGGCCGCGCAGCTTGTCCGCATTGGCGGTGGTGAGGTCGATCTCGTAGGTCTTGCCGTCCAGAGCGAACGTCACGGTCTCGTCTGCCTCGCCGCCGTCGAGGTCGTCGACAAGAAGGACCTGAACCTTCTGTGCCACCGGATTTCCTTTCATCGATAACGTGAGGGCGGGGGTCTGCCGGCGTGCGCCGTATCGCCGCCCCTTGTTATATGCAGTACTGCAGTACGTCGGAAAGCAAACCGCTTTTGCCGGAAAAACACAAACCCCCGGCAGAGACCGGCAGCCCCGACCGGAGCGGAAAGATACGCGTTTCGGACATAGGGAACTTGCTCGTTGATCACAGATGCAGAAGCATCCGGCTGTTGCCCAAGGTGTTCGGTTTCACTCGTTCGAGACCGAGGAACTCCGCGACACCCTCGTCATAGGAACGGAGCAGCTCCGCGTAGACATCCGTGTCGACGGGCGTCTCCCCGATCTCCACGAAGCCGTGCTTGCCGAAGAAGTCCACTTCGAAGGTCAGGCAGAAAACGCGGCGAACGCCGAGCCAGCGCGCGGTATGCAGCAACTTCTCCAGCAACTGGTGTCCGACGCCGGCGCCCTTCAGGCCCGGCTTCACCGCGAGAGTCCTGACTTCCGCGAGGTCTTCCCACATCACGTGCAGGGCGCCGCAGCCCACGACCTCGGCGTTGTCGTCGCGTTCCGCGACCCAGAACTCCTGGATGTCCTCGTAAAGCGTGACCATGGCTTTGTCGAGCAGGATGCCGTCGCGGACGTAGGCGTCGAGGAGCCTGCGCACGGCCGGGACATCGCTGGTGCGGGCCCGCCGGACGGTGATGGCTTTAGCGGTGACTTGAGGACTCACTGCGGACATGAGCGGACGCTATCGCTCGCCGCCGCCACCGGCCGAGTCGGGGTTGTGTCCGGCGTTCCGCGCGGTGTTCCCTCCCGTGTTCCGGCCCGTGTTCCCTCCCGTGTTCCGTCCGGCGCCGTCTTCGGGGGTATGGCCGGGGCGGGAGTCCTCATCCCGAGTGGAATCCGGGGGGCGGGCCGGGGTTTCGGATTTCTGTTCGAAGTCGGCTTGGCGGGCGGGCCCGACTTCGGGCTCGACTTCGGGCTCGACTTCGGGCCCGGCTTCGGGCCCGGCTTCGGGTTCGGACCCGGCTTCGGGTTCTGGTCCGGGTTGGGCTTCGGCTTCGGGCCGGGGTTCCGCTTCGCGCCGGGGTTCCGCCTCGGCTTGCGGTGCGGCGGGAGGCTCAACGGCCGCGGGGCCGGGTGGGACTTTCGGGGGCCGCGGGCTTTGGGGCGCCTGCCGAGCGGGTTCCCGGGTTTCCGGGCCCTGGACGATTCGGATGGCGTCCCTGAGGGCCTGCCGCTGTTCGTCGCTCATCATGCCGAAGAAGGCGACGAGGGCGGCGGCGGGGTTGTCGCTCTGCGACCACGCGTCGTTCATCAGCGCGGCGGCGTAGGCGGCGCGAGTGGAGACCGCCTCATATCGATAGGCCCGGCCTTCCGCCTCGCGGCGCACCCAGCCCTTCTGATGGAGATTGTCCAGCACGGTCATCACCGTGGTGTACGCGATCGAGCGCTCCTGCTGGAGATCTTCCAGGACTTCTCGAACGGTCACCGGGCGGTTCCACTTCCACACCCTCGTCATGACCGCGTCTTCGAGTTCTCCCAATGGGCGAGGCACAGCTCAGAACAATAGTGGGAGTTTCCGGGTGTGGCGTGCCGAACGGGCACCCATGTCACAGATCAGGGCAAAAAGGATGCAGCGCGGTCCCAGGGAGGCGGCGAGGGCCGGACGGCGCCAGGCGGGCGACCTGCCGGGTCCGGGCGGGCCCGCCGGGACCGGTGGACTCAGGCGTCGGAACGCGCGGAGGCCGGGCGGGCGCCCTCCGCGCGCGCGAGGGCGGCGTCGACGGCCGCGTCCTCCTTGGCCTTGTTGGCGCCGCCCTGGGTCTTCACGATCACCCGGATGACAGCGATGAAGAGCACGGCCATGACGGCCGGCGGCAGGAGCGCGGAGACGTAGTCCATGAGTCCAGGGTAGCCACGGGGCGGGTGAGGGCCGGGGCGGGGTCGTCGGCGGGGCGGGCGGAAAGCGGGGCTCCGGCGGGCAGGGCCGGTGCGGCGGGGGTCAGCCCGCGGCGAGGTGGTGCGAGGTGCCGGCGGGGGGCGGGGCCGGCTTGCGGCGGGGGAAGACCTCGCCCGGAGTGGGGATGGGGCGCCGGCGGGTGGCGGGGTCCGGCTTGGGTGTCGCGGGGGCGGGCTGGGGGGACGGCTTCCGCCCGGGCTCCCCCTCGGGTTCGGCGGCGGGGTCCGCCGCGGCTCGGGAGAGGCCGCCGGGGAGGGCCAGCAGGCGGGTCCGGGAGGCGGGGACCGTCGGGGCGGCGGGGGCGGCGGGGGCGACCGGGGCGGTGCGGGTGGGGGAGGTGAGGGGCGCGCTGGGCGCCGGGATGGTGATCTGGGGGCGCGCGGTCGCGGAGCGGGGGCGGGCGTTCCGCTCCGTCAGGATCTGGCAGCGGGCCAGGAGGGCGGCCGCCGCCGGGTTGCCGCGCAGGGCGCGCAGGGCGGCGAGATCGTCGGGAGCGGGGTGGTGCCCGGCGCCCAGCGCCTCGTCCAGGAGGGTGAGGTAGCCGGCGGCGGTGCCGGGGAGGGCGGCCCGGTACCGGGCGAGGTCGGCCACCAGGAAGGCACGCAGCCGGGCGCTCTCCCGCGCCGCCTCGTCGAGCGACTCCGCGAGGCGGAGGCAGTCCTTGACGTCCTCGGCGGAGACGGGGCTGGGGTGGAGGGCGAGGGCGAGGGCGCGGCGGAGCACACGCAGCTCCTCCACGCCGAACGCCATGCCGCCGCGGGATCCGTATGGCGTGGGCATGCGGCGACGATACGCGCTAATCAGACAAACCCCGGCATAGCGCGCCGGGTGTGGCGTGGGGTGCCACCCGGGTGGGGGTGGGACGCCGGCACCCGCGCGGGCGGTGAGGGCGCCGGCGTCCCACGGGAGGCGCGGGCCGCGCGGGCGGCGGAGCGCCGGAGCCGGGCAGGACGCCTGCCCGGCTCCGGGCAGTACCCCTCACATACGGGACACGTTGCGCTCGTACACCAGGCGGAGGCCGATCAGGGTCAGCCACGGCTCGTGCTCGTCGATGACCGAGGACTCGCCGAGGACCATGGGCGCCAGGCCGCCGGTCGCGATGACGGTGACGTCGTCGGGGTCGTCGGCCAGTTCGCGGGCCATGCGGTTGACGACGCCGTCGACCTGGCCGGCGAAGCCGTAGACGATGCCGGCCTGCATGGCCTCGACCGTGTTCTTGCCGATCACGCTGCGCGGACGGGCCACCTCGATCTTGCGCAGCTGGGCGGCCTTGACGCCGAGCGCCTCGACGGAGATCTCGATGCCGGGGGCGATGACCCCGCCGACGTACTCCCCGCGCGCGCTGACCGCGTCGAACGTCGTCGCCGTGCCGAAGTCGACGACGATCGCCGGGCCGCCGTACAGCTCGTTGGCCGCGACCGCGTTGATGATGCGGTCGGCGCCGACCTCCTTGGGGTTGTCGAAGAGGATCGGCACGCCCGTCTTGACGCCCGGTTCGACGAGGACGGCGGGGACGTCGCCGTAGTAGCGGCGGGTGACCTCGCGCAGCTCGTGCAGGACGGAGGGGACGGTCGCGCAGATGGCGATGCCGTCGATGCCGTCGCCGAGGTCCTCCCCGAGGAGCGGGTGCATGCCCATCAGGCCCTGGAGGAGGACCGCGAGCTCGTCGGCCGTGCGGCGCGCGTCGGTGGAGATGCGCCAGTGTTCGACGATCTCCTCGCCGTCGAAGAGACCGAGGACGGTGTGCGTGTTCCCTACGTCGATCGTCAGCAGCATGTCCGTATCCTCTACTCCGCCGCTCGCAGGTCCAGGCCGATGTCCAGGATGGGCGAGGAGTGGGTGAGGGCTCCCACGGCCAGGTAGTCGACGCCCGTGTCCGCGTACGCCCTGGCGTTGCCGAGGGTGAGGCGGCCCGATGCCTCCAGCTTGGCGCGGCCGTCGACGATCGCCACGGCCTCCTCGCACTCGCCGGGGGTGAAGTTGTCCAGCAGGATCAGGTCGGCGCCGGCGTCCACGACCTCGCGGAGCTGGTGCAGGGTGTCGACCTCGACCTCGATGGGCACGTCGGGGAAGCGTTCGCGGACCGCCTGGAACGCCTGGGCGACCCCGCCCGCGGCGACCACGTGGTTGTCCTTGACCAGGGCCGCGTCGGAGAGGGACATGCGGTGGTTGACGCCGCCGCCGCAGCGGACCGCGTACTTCTCCAGCGCGCGCAGGCCGGGGGTCGTCTTGCGGGTGTCGCGGACCTTCGCCCGGGTGCCGTCCAGGGCGTCCGCCCAGGCGCGGGTGGCCGTCGCGATGCCCGACAGACGGCACAGGATGTTCAGCGCGCTGCGCTCGGCGGTGAGCAGGTCGCGGGTGCGGGTGGTGACGGAGAGGAGCTTCTGGCCCGCCTCGACGCGGTCGCCGTCCTCGACGTGGCGTTCCACCTCGAACTCGTCCGTGCAGACGACGGACAGGACGGCTTCGGCGACCCTGAGGCCCGCGACGACGCCGCCCTCGCGGGCGGTGAAGTCGGCGGTGGCCACCGCGTCCTCGGGGATGGTCGCGACCGTCGTCACGTCCACGCCGTGGGCGAGGTCCTCCTGGAGGGCGACGTTGGCGATGTCCTCGACCTCCACGGGGTCGAGTCCGGCGTCGGCCAGGAGCTGGGCGAGTGCGGGGTCGAGGCCGCACTCCAGGTACGTCTCGTCGTCGGGGTCCGCGCCGCAGGCGCAGCCGTCGCCGCAGCCTCCGGTGGCGGAGGCGAGGGGGAGATCGGGGGTGTTCACTGCTGTCACTGCTCCTGGGGACGGGCGGTCGGGGGGAAGTCGGCGGTGTCCGTGGTGCGGATGGCCAGGGTCCGGTCGGGGTTGAGGGTGACGGCGATGTGGCGGCGCCAGTTCGTGTCGTCGCGGTCGGGGCGGTCCTCGCGCCAGTGGCAGCCGCGGGTCTCCTCGCGCAGCGCGGCGGCGGCGACCAGGACGCGGGCGACGCACAGGAGGTTGGTGGCCTCCCAGGTGTCGACTCCGGGCTCGGCCGTCTTGCCGTTGTCGGCGAGGGCTTCGCGGGCCTCGCCGTGCAGCCGCTGGAGCCGGTCGGCGGCCCGGGCGAGGGAGGCGGCGGAGCGGAGGACTCCGGCGCCGTCCGTCATGATCCGCTGGATGGTGAAGCGGGCCTCGGGGGCGAGCAGCGGGTGCGCGGGCCGCTGGGGGGAGGCGACCGGGTGCGGCACGCGCGCGGGGAGGGCGCCCGCCGCCCGGGCCGCGGCGATGTCGGCGGCGATGCGCTCGGCGTAGACGAGTCCTTCGAGGAGGCTGTTGGAGGCCAGGCGGTTGGCGCCGTGCACGCCGGTGCAGGCGACCTCCCCGCACGCGTACAGGCCGGGCACGGTGGTGCGGCCGTGGGAGTCGGTGCGGACGCCGCCGGAGGCGTAGTGGGCGGCCGGGGCGACCGGGACGGGCTCGGTGACCGGGTCGATGCCGTGGGCGCGGCAGGCGGCGAGGATCGTCGGGAAGCGGTGCTCCCACATCTCGGCGCCGAAGTGGCGGGCGTCGAGGAACATGTGGTCGGCGCCGCGCTCCCGCATGCGGCGCGTGATGCCCTTGGCGACGATGTCCCGGGGGGCGAGTTCGGCGAGTTCGTGCTGCCCCCGCATGAAGCGCACGCCGTCGGCGTCCACCAGGTGGGCGCCCTCGCCGCGGACCGCCTCGGAGACCAGGGGCTGCTGTCCCTCGGCGTCGGGGCCGAGGAAGAGCACGGTGGGGTGGAACTGGACGAACTCCAGATCGCTGACCTCGGCGCCCGCGCGCAGGGCGAGGGCCACGCCGTCGCCCGTGGAGACGGCCGGGTTCGTGGTCGCGGAGAAGACCTGGCCCATGCCGCCGGTGGCGAGGACCACGGCGGGGGCGTGGACCGCCCCCACGCCGTCGTGCTGGCCCTCGCCCATGACGTGCAGGGTGACGCCGGCGGTGCGGCCGTCGGCGTCCGTGAGGAGGTCCAGGACCAGGGCGTTCTCGATGGCGCGCATCCCGCGCGCGCGGACCGCGCCGACGAGGGCGCGGGAGATCTCCGCGCCGGTCGCGTCGCCGCCGGCGTGCGCGATGCGGCGCCGGTGGTGGCCGCCCTCGCGGGTCAGCGCCAGGCCGCCGTCGGCGGACTCGTCGAACCGGGCGCCGGTGGCGATGAGGCGGCGGACCGCGTCGGGGCCCTCGGTGACGAGGATGCGGACCGCCTCCTCGTCGCACAGGCCGGCGCCCGCCACCAGGGTGTCGTCCAGGTGCTGGCCGGGGGTGTCGCCCTCGCCGAGGGCCGCGGCGATGCCGCCCTGGGCCCAGCGGGTGGAGCCGTCGTCGAGGCGTGCCTTGGTGACGACGACGGTGCGCAGGCCGGCGGCCTCGCAGCGCAGGGCGGCGGTGAGGCCGGCCACGCCGGAGCCGACGACCACCACGTCCGCGTCGATGGACCAGCCCGGGGCGGGCGCGTGCAGTCGTATGCCTGTGCCGGTCACGAAGCGGCTCCGAAGGTGAGGGGGACGTTGTCGATGAGCCGGGTCGTGCCGACGCGGGCGGCGACGGCGAGGACGGCCTCGCCGGTGAAGTCGTCGCCGATCTCGGTGAAGTCGGAGGGGTCGACGAGGGCCAGGTAGTCCAGTTCGAGCGGCGGGTCGAGGCGGGCGGCCTCGTCCAGGACCAGGCGGGCCGCCGCGCGGACGGCCGCCGGGCCGGCCGGTGCGGCCTGGGCGACGGCGTGCGCGTCGGCCGCCGCGCGAGACTCGCCGAGGGCGCTGAGCGCCTCCGCGCGGGCGTGCGTGGCGGGCACTTCGCGGGCCCGCGCGCGCAGCGCCTCCTGGGCGGCGTGCCGGTCACGGCCCGCGAACAGGGCCCGCGACAGGGACAGGGCGGTGCGCCGCTCCTGGGGGGAGAGGTAGCGGTTGCGGCTGGACAGGGCCAGGCCGTCCTCCTCGCGCACGGTGGGGACGCCGACGATCTCGACGCCGAAGTTCAGATCCCGCACCATGCGGCGGATCAGGGCGAGCTGCTGGGCGTCCTTCTGGCCGAAGAAGGCCACGTCGGGGCGGGTGAGGTGGAGCAGCTTGGCGACGACGGTGAGCATGCCGTCGAAGTGGCCGGGGCGGGACGCGCCCTCCAGGCGCTCGCCCATGGCGCCCGCGCGCAGGGTGATCCGCGGTGTGCCGTCCGGGTAGATCTCGCCGGCGGACGGCGCGAAGACGATGTCCGCGCCCGCCCGCTCGGCGGTCTCCAGGTCGGCGTCGAGGGTGCGCGGGTAGCGGTCGAGGTCCTCGCCCGCGCCGAACTGGAGCGGGTTGACGAAGACGGTGACGGTCACGAAGCCCTCGCGGCCGACGTGCTCGCGGGCGGCGCGGATCAGCGTCGCGTGGCCCTCGTGCAGGGCGCCCATCGTCATGACGACGGCGGTGCGGCCGGGCACGGCGCGGCGTGCCAGGACGTGGTCCAGGCCGTCCGCGGTCGGGACGAGTGCGAAGGCGTGGCTCATCGGTCTCCCCCGTTCTCGGGCAGGGCCGCCTGGTCGGCCAGGACGCCCAGCAGGTCTTCGGCCAGTTCGGGCTTGAGCAGCCCGTGGGCGAGCGCCCGGTCGGCGGTCGCGCGGGCCATCGCCAGATAGCCGGCGACGGCCCGCGGGGCGTGGCGGCGCAGCTCGGTGACGTGCGCGGCGACGGTGCCCGCGTCCCCGCGCGCGACGGGACCGGTCAGGGCCGCGTCGCCAGAGCGCAGGGCGTTGTCCAGGGCGGCGCCCAGCAGCGGGCCGAGCATCCGGTCGGGGGCCGCGACACCGGCGGTGCGCAGCAGCTCCAGGGACTGGGCGACCAGGGTGACCAGGTGGTTGGCGCCGAGAGCGAGCGCCGCGTGGTACAGCGGGCGCTTGTCCTCGTCGATCCACTCCGGCTCGCCGCCCATCTCGATGACGAGGGCCTCGGCGGCCAGCCGCAGCTCCTCGGGCGCGGTGACGCCGAACGAGCACCCGGCCAGGCGCTGGACGTCGACGGGGGTGCCGGTGAAGGTCATCGCCGGGTGCAGCGCCAGCGGCAGGGCGCCGGCGCGCAGGGCGGGGTCGAGCACCTTCGCGCCGTACCGGCCGGAGGTGTGCACCAGGAGCTGGCCGGGACGGACGGCGCCGGTCTCGGCGAGCCCGGCCACCAGGCCGGGCAGGGCGTCGTCCGGGACGGTCAGCAGGACCAGCTCGGCGCGCCGGAGCACGTCGGCGGGCGGGACGAGCGGCACGTCGGGCAGCAGGGCCGCCGCGCGCCGTCTGGAGGCCTCGGAGACCCCGGAGGCGGCCACCGGGCGGTGCCCGGCGAGTTGAAGCGACGCGGCCAGCGCGGGGCCCACGCGGCCGGCGCCGACGACGCCGACGGTGAGCCGCGCGGGGCGGTCCTTGGGGTCTGGCAATGAGGGTGTGTTCACGCGACGGCGGCCTTCCCGTTCCAGTCCGCTCCGGGTACCGGACGATTTCTCGTCATGTTAACGCGATCGGTTCCGGGGGCGTTCGGTCGTCCACAGGCTGTGGGTTTCCGGGCCGGGCCGAGGCACGCGCGGAGCGGGAATCCCCGCCGCCCCGCGAATGCCCCGGGCGAGGCCCGCGCACGGGCCGCGCGAAACCGGGGTGCCCGCGCGGGGCGGCGCACGGCATCATCCCGGCATGAGCGATACGGCGGGGCAGGGCGGGCGGCGGGACGGGCGGCGGGACGGGGAAGCGGACCGGCGGGAGCCGGAGGAGGAGGAGCGGCGGGAACGGCTGCGTGAGCGGCGCCGGGCCGCCCACCGCGCCGCCCGGCGGGTACTCGCCCGCCCGGGGTTCCTGAGCACCCTGCGCGAGCGGCTGGCGCTGCTGGACGGGGCGGCGGGGCTGTACGACCTGGACGAGGCGGCGGACCAGTACGGCGACGGCGTCGTCGAGGTCCTGGAGGCGAAGGCCGCCGCACTGCTGGGCACGGAGGACGCCGCCTTCTTCCCGACGGGCACGATGGCCCAGCAGGTGGCCCTGCGCTGCTGGGCGGGCCGCACCGGCAGCCCGGTCGTCGCCCTGCACGCCCTCAGCCATCCCGAGGTGCACGAGCGGCACGCGCTCAGCCAGGTCAGCGGCTTGCGCCCGGTGCGGGTGACGAGCGCGCCCCGGCCGCCCACCGCCGAGGAGGTCCGCGCGTACGAGGAGCCCTTCGGGACGCTGATGCTGGAGCTGCCCCTGAGGGACGCCGGTTTCGTGCTGCCCTCATGGGAGGAGCTCACCGAGGTGGTGGAGGCGGCGCGGGAGCGCGACGCGGTGGTCCACTTCGACGGGGCGCGCCTGTGGGAGACCACCGTCCACTTCGGGCGGCCCCTGGAGGAGATCGCCGGCCTGGCGGACAGCGTGTACGTGTCGTTCTACAAGTCCCTCGACGGGTTCGGCGGCGCGGCCCTCGCCGGTCCGCGCTCGCTCGTGGAGGAGGCGAAGGTCTGGCGGCACCGCTATGGCGGCATGGTGTTCCAGCAGTTCCCGACGGCGCTGTCGGCGCTGGCCGGCCTGGAGCGGGAGCTGCCCCGGCTGCCGGAGTACGTCGCCCACGCGCGCGTGGTGGCCGCCGCGCTGCGCGAGGGCCTGGCGGCGGCCGGGGTGCCGTGGGCGCGCGTGCGCCCCGAGGTGCCGCACACCCACGAGTTCCGGGTCTGGCTGCCCTGCGACGCCGACGCCGCCGCGCGGGCCGCCGTGCGGCAGGGCGAGGAGACGGGGACCCTGCTCTTCGCCCGGCCGTGGGACGCCGCCGGTCCGGGGCTCGCCATGACGGAGATCGGCGTGGGGGCCGAGGGCCTCGACTGGACGGCCGCCGAGGTCGCGGCGGCGACGGCCGGGTTCGTCTCCCGGCTGCGTGAGGAGGCGGGCGAGGCGGCGGGCGGGCCGGAGGGCGGCGTCAGGAGGTAGAGCGCGGTCGCGGATGCAGCCACCGGCCCAGTGTGTGCCGCAGCCGCCCGCGGGCCGGGCGCTCCGCCACGACCGCCTGGAACGCCCGCCGGTCGCGCCATTCCCGTACCACCTGCCATTCGTGGAGGCCGGGCGCGGGAGGCGCGGACTGGCCGAGCCGCTGCGCGCGGTAGGCGTCGAGGACGTACTGCTGGGTGATGCTCATGGCGGACTCGCCTCTCGGTTCCTGGGGAGCGGATGTCATGGGCGCCGGGGGCGGCGGGCGCCGTGGCCGGGGGCCGGGGGCCGAAAAGGCTCCGCCGTCGGCCTCCTGATCCAGGTTCGAGGCCGGCCACGGCGCCTGTCGCGTCGATTGGCAGGAGCCGTCAATCGACGAGAGCGCTGTCGGTGGCGCGGTGCACCATGGGGTCATGAGCGTGATCATCGACATCACCGGGCTGCCGCCGGAGCGGATCTGCGTCGTCCCGTCGCCGCTGGCCGAGCTCGGCATGGCGCTGCACGCGCTCAGCGAGCCCGGCCACCATCCGGGCCTGCGGGGCTGGGCGACGTCTGCGGCCGCGCGGCTGCGGCCCGACCTGGCGGACCGCCTGTGCGAGGCGGACTTCCTGTGGCGCAGCGCGTTCTCCGACGTCTTCACCCCCTTCGCCGGCATTCCCGGCGGGCGGGCCGTCCCGGGCGCCACGCTCGCCGAGGAACTCGACCTGCTGGACAAGCTGACGGACGACGAGTTCGTGCTGATCGCGCTCGAGTTCACCTGCCAGACCGGGCACGACGGGCAGGCCCCGAGCCCGCTGCACGACGCCGCCGCGCGGCAGCGCGCGCTGGAACTCGCCGCGGCGCGCGGCGCCGTCCAGGAGCGGTTCACGCGCAGGCTGCTCCAGGACCCGCCCGTCGTGCGCGCCTGGTTCCGGCAGCTGATGGAGGACTGCGAGGAGGCGTTCTTCGCGGACATCTGGGAGCGGGTCCGGCCGCAACTGGCCGCGGACGCCCGGCACAAGACGGAGCTGCTGCGCCGCAAGGGCCTGCCGGAGGCCCTGGCCGCGGTGTCCCCGGCGGTCTCGCTGGACGACGAGGCGGCGGTGATCAGCGTCGACAAGCTGGCCGTGGGCCGCACGGCCACCGGTGACGGCGGTCTCGTCCTCGTCCCCACCAGCCTGGGCTGGCCGCATGTGATGGTCCTGCACCGGTACGGCTGGCAGCCCGCCGTCATCTACCCCGTCAGCGGTTCCGGCCCGCAGGCCCCCTCCGTCGAGCAGGTGGGTCTGCGCCTGGAGGCGCTGGCCCATCCGGTGCGGATGCAGCTGTGCCGTCATCTGGCCCGCGCGCCCTACACCACCAGCGAGCTGGCGGACGCCCACGGCATGACGGCACCCGAGATATCCCGGCACCTAAGCGTGCTGAAGAAGGCCGGCCTGATCACCACCCGCCGCCGCGGCCGGTACGCGCAGCACCAGCTGGAGCTGTCGGCGGTGGTCCGGCTGGGCAGCGACTTCATCGAGGGCGTCCTGCGCTGAGCACGCCGTCCGGGAGCCGCCAGGGAGCCGCCAGGGAACGCCGCCAGATGGCGGCGCCTAGTCGAGGCGGATGTGCCGGAGCGACACCCCGGCCTGCCGGATCCGCGTCCGCAGCGGGCCCTCGGTGTGGGGGCGCAGGGTGAGCCCGGCCGCCGCGGCGACCCGGTCCGCGGTCCGCGCCACGGTGAGGTGGTCCGTCCACAGCTGCTCGGCGAACTCCGGCTCGCGCAGCCGCTCCAGGCAGTGGTCGAGCCGGCGTACGGCCCAGCTCTCGCGGCGCGGCCCGGCGTCCCTCCCGGCGACGTACCGCAGGACCTGCCCCAGACCGCGCTCGCGCAGACGCTCCAGAACGGTCTCGCGGTCGGCGAGGAGCGCGAAATGCCGTACGTCGTGACCGAGTTCCCGCAGCCGGCCGACGGTCTCGGCGAAGTAGCGCGGCTCGGTGACCGTCATCGGCGCGATCACCACGCCGTCGTGCCGGGTGAGCGCCAGGTCGAGGACCTCGACCACGCCCCGGCGCCAGGACACCAGGTCCTGGAAGTCCCCGCGCAGTCCGGGCGGCAGCATCCGGCGCAGGCCGAAACCGGCGTGCTCGGGATCGCAGATCACGCTGCCGGGCAGCCGCCGCAGGATCTCGTGCGCGGTCTGGGTCTTCCCGCCCCCGAAGGGGCCGTTGAGCCACAGGAGCATGCGCCCGACCCTACCGACCGGCGCCGGGCCCCGTGGCCGGGGCGGTCGGGCTCAGCCGTGGCCGCCGGCCCGCACCAGCCCCGTCTCGTACGCCAGCACCACCACCTGCACCCGGTCCCTGAGGCCCAGCTTGGTCAGGATGCGGCCCACGTGCGTCTTCACCGTCGCCTCCGACAGCACCAGCCGGGCCGCGATCTCCCCGTTGGACAGTCCCTGCGCCACCAGCACCATCACCTCCCGCTCCCGCTCGGTGAGCCGCTGGAGCTCCTTGTGCCGCGGCTCCTTCTCGGTCCCGGGCAGCAACGGCGCGAACCGGTCGAGGAGACGGCGCGTGGTCGAGGGTGCCACCACCGCGTCGCCGCTGTGCACGGCACGGATCGCGGCGAGCAGTTCACCGGGCGGCACGTCCTTGAGCATGAAGCCGGACGCGCCCGCCTTCAGCGCCGAGAAGGCGTACTCGTCCAGGTCGAAGGTGGTCAGGATGAGCACCTTCGGCGCGTCGGGGCCGGCGCAGATGCGGCGGGTGGCCTCCACACCGTCCAGCTTGGGCATGCGGACGTCCATCAGCACCACGTCGACGTCGGCGGACTCCAGTACCGCGATGGCCTCGACACCGTCCCCGGCCTCCGCCACGACCTCCATGTCCGGCTGGGCGGCGAGCACCATCCGGAACCCGGTGCGCAGCAGCACCTGGTCGTCGACGAGCATCACGCGGATCGTCATCGGGGGCCTCTTCCGTGTCCGTCTGCCCCGGTCGCCGGGGTCATTACAGGCATTACAGGTGTCAACGCGGTACACACGTCCGCATCAGTGTGCGGGTTTGAGCGGGAGCAGCGCGCTGATGCGGAATCCTCCGCCCGGCCGCGGGCCGGCGTCCAGCGTGCCGCCCACCATGCCGACCCGCTCGCGCATGCCGATCAGGCCGTGGCCCTGCCCGTCCAGGCCGCCCTCCTCGTACAGCTCGTGCGGGGCGCCCTTGCCGTCGTCCTCCACCAGCACGCCGAGCCCGTCGTCGAAGTAGACCAGGCGCACGCTGGCACCCGCGTGGGGGCCGCCGTGCTTGCGGGTGTTGGTGAGCGCCTCCTGCACGATGCGGTACGCGGTGAGCTCGACGCCGCTGGGCAGGGGGCGCGGGGTGCCCTCGACCTTGAAATCGACGGGCAGCCCGGAGCCGCGGCACTGCTCGACCAGATCCCCGATCTGCCGGACGTCGGGCTGCGGGACGTACTCTCCGGCCTCCTGGTGCTCCCCGGTGCGCAGCACGCCCAGCAGGCGGCGCATCTCGGCGAGGGCCTGGCGGCCGGTGGAGGAGATGGTCTCCAGCGCCTTCTTCGCCTGGTCGGGCGCGGCGTCGATGACGTACGCGGCGCCGTCGGCCTGCACCACCATCACGGAGACGTTGTGGGCGACGACGTCGTGCAGTTCGCGCGCGATGCGGGCGCGTTCGGCGGCGACCGCGACCTTGGCCTGCGCCTCCCGCTCCCTCTCCAGCCGGGCGGCGCGCTCCTCCAGCTGCGTGAAGTAGGCGCGGCGCGTGCGCATGGAGTCGCCGAGCACCCACGCGAGGGCGAAGGGGACGGTCTGGAAGACCGCCCCGACGATGTTGTTGGCGACGCCGACGTCGCCGTTGTACCAGCGCACCTGCGCCACCGACGCCGCGCACAGGCCCATCGCCAGCGCCAGCCGGGAGGCCCAGCGGGCGCCGATCGCGGCCACGGTGTAGACGATCACCAGGAGGGCGAAGTCGGCGACCGTCGGCTCGACGTCCAGCACCAGCTGCGCCAGGCCCAGCCCGATGGCCAGCAGCAGCATCTTCTCCGGCATCCGGCGGCGCAGCGCCACGACCAGGGCCAGCAGCAGCGCGACCGGGATGACGCGCATCCGCGCGTCGGTGCCCTCGACGGCCTGCCGGCTGGCCTCCCCCATCACGGTGATCACCAGCAGGACGACGGCCCAGGAGCTGTCGACACCGGTCGGGTGCCTGCGGAGGAAGTCGTAGAGGCGCTGCACGTAACCCAGCGTAGGCACGTGTGATGTACGCGGGGGTCAACCGGAGGGCCGATCCCGGCAGGCCCGTGTACTCCGCAAGGTGGAGGGTCCGCTCCCCTGTGCGCTTAGCCTGGCCCCGTGACGGCGGAGGCGAACGGTGCGGGCGAGTGGCGGAGCTGGCGGGCGGCGGCGCGGGAGGCGCTCTACGGGCCGCGCGGGTTCTACCGCCGGCCGGAGGGTCCCGCGGGGCACTTCCGTACGTCCGTGCACGTCTCGGGGCTGTTCGCGCGGGCGGTGGCGGGGCTGCTGTGCCGTGTCGACGCGGCGCTGGGGCGGCCGGCGCGGCTGGACTTCGTGGACATGGCCGCCGGGCGCGGGGAACTGGCCGCCGGCGTCCTCGCCGCGCTGCCCGCCGGCGTGGCCGCCCGTACCCGCGTGTACGCCGTCGAGGTCGCCGCCCGGCCCGCCGGGCTCGACCACCGGATCGAGTGGCTCCCGGAACTGCCCCGTCCGGTTATCGGGCTGCTGTTCGCCAACGAGTGGCTGGACAACGTGCCGGTGGAGGTCGCGGAGACGGACGCGGCGGGCGTGGCGCGGCGGGTGCTCGTGCGGGACGACGGCACGGAGCGGCTCGGGGAGCCGGTGACCGGCGCGGAGGCGGAGTGGCTGCGCCGGTGGTGGCCGCCGGCGGACGGGGCCGGGTGGGCCGGGGAGGGACCGGGCCCCGGCGACGAACACCGGGCCGAAGAGGGCCTCCGGGCCGAGATCGGGCTGCCCCGGGACGCGGCGTGGGCGTCCGCCGTCGCCACGCTCGACCGGGGCCTTGCCGTGGCCGTCGACTACGCGCACACGCGGGAGACCCGTCCGCCCTTCGGGACGCTCACCGGTTTCCGTCAGGGGCGGGAGACGGCACCCGTGCCGGACGGGTCGTGCGACATCACCGCGCACGTCGCCCTGGACGCGTGCGCGGCGGCGTGCCCGCTCCCCGGCGCCCGGCTGCTCGCCCAGCGCGAGGCCCTGCCGCTCCTCGGGGTCACCGGCGCGCGTCCCCCGCTCGCGCTCGCCTCCACCGACCCCGCCGGATACGTCCGCGCCCTCGCGAGCGCCGGAGAGGCCGCCGAACTCACCGCGCCGGGCGGGCTGGGCGACTTCGTGTGGCTGCTCCAGCCGGTGGGGATCCCGGACGTCCTGTCCCCGTGAGACGCTCCCGGCGACGGGCCGGGAAGTCCCCGTGCGACGCTCCGGCGGCGGCCCGGGAAGGCGCGCCCCCGCGCGGGCCTACTTGTCGACGTCGCCCACCACGAAGAACATCGACCCCAGGATCGCCACCATGTCGGCGACGAGCGTCCCGGGCAGCAGCTCCGTCAGGGTCTGGATGTTGTTGTACGAGGCCGACCGCAGCTTCAGCCGGTACGGGGTCTTCTCGCCCTTGCTGACCAGGTAGTAGCCGTTGATGCCGAGCGGGTTCTCGGTCCAGGCGTAGGTGTGGCCCTCGGGTGCCTTCAGCACCTTCGGGAGCCGCTGGTTGACCGGGCCGGGCGGCAGCTCGCCCAGCCGGTCCAGGCAGGCGTCGGCCAGGTCGAGGGCGTTGTGCGTCTGCTCCAGCAGGCACTCGAAGCGGGCGAGGCAGTCGCCCTCCCGCCGGGTGACCACCTTCAGCGTGTCCTGGAGCTCGCCGTAGGCGAGGTACGGCTCGTCGCGCCGCAGGTCGAAGTCGACGCCCGAGGCACGCGCGATCGGCCCGCTCACTCCGTAGGCGTGCACGGTCTCCGGCGCGAGCGTGCCCACGCCGCGCGTGCGCCCCCGGAAGATCTCGTTGCCGAGGACGAGGTCGTCGAAGACGTCCATGCGCGAGCGGACGGCCGAGACGGCGGCACGCGCGCGTGCGGTCCATCCGGCCGGCAGGTCCTCCTTCAGGCCGCCGACGCGGTTGAACATGTAGTGCATCCGGCCGCCGGAGAGCTCCTCCATGACGTTCTGGAGGGCCTCGCGCTCCCGGAACGCGTAGAAGACCGGCGTCATGCCGCCGAGCTCCAGCGGGTACGAGCCGAGGAACATCAGGTGGTTCAGCACCCGGTTCAGCTCGGCGAGCAGGGTCCGCGTCCACACCGCGCGCGGCGGGACCTCCATGCCGAGCATCCGCTCCACGGCGATGACCACGCCCAGTTCGTTGGAGAACGCCGACAGCCAGTCGTGGCGGTTGGCGAGCACGATGATCTGGCGGTAGTCACGCGCCTCGAAGAGCTTCTCCGCGCCACGGTGCATGTAGCCGATCACGGGTTCCGCGTGGGTGATGCGCTCGCCGTCCAGGACCAGCTTCAGGCGCAGCACGCCGTGCGTCGACGGGTGCTGGGGCCCGATGTTCAGCACCATGTCGGTGCTCTCCGCGGCGCCGCCGATACCGACCATGGTCTCCGTCGTAGGAGTCATGGTCACAGTCTCTCCTACGTACGCTGGCCCCATGGAAACGGGGAGGCCGGACGGCACGGGGACGACGACGGGCGGGGAGCCGGTGTGGACCGGCCTGCCGCCGGGGCTGTTGCGGATGCGGCGCATGCTGCTGGTGGTGTGGACGGGACTGCTGACGGCCGCCTCGGGGGTGCTGTCATGGTGGCTGGCCGGCCCGGCCTGGGCGGCGTTCGCGCTGCTGCCGCCGGCTCTGGCCGCCTGCGGCTGGGTACTGCTGGAACGCAACTGGCGGTCCTGGCGGTACGCCGAGCGCGCCGACGACCTGCTGATCAGCCGGGGTGTGCTGTGGCGGGAGCAGACCGTCGTGCCGTACGGGCGGATGCAGCTGGTGGAGGTCACCTCCGGGCCGGCCGAACGGTACTTCGGACTGGCCAGTGTGCAGCTGCACACCGCCGCCGCCGCGACCGACGCGACCATCCCGGGTCTGGACCCGGCCGAGGCGGAACGGCTCCGCGACCGGCTCACCGAGCTGGGCCAGGCCCGATCGGCGGGCCTGTGACGGCGCCGCGGGCAGACGGCGTGGCCGCGGTGGAGCGGCGGCTGCATCCCGTCACGCCGTTCAGACGGGCGTGGGCGCCGGTCGCCGTACTCGCCGGATGGGCCGTGCACGACCTCGACGGGGCGCAGCGGCAACTGGCCCGGCTCACCACGACCACCCTGCTGACCGGCCTCGCCGTGCTCCTCCCGGCCGCCGCCCTGTACGGCTTTCTGACCTGGTGGTTCACGCGCTTCGCGGTGACGGACGCGGAACTGCGCATCCGGACCGGGCTGCTGTTCCGCCGGACCGCGCACATCCGGCTGGAGCGGGTCCAGGCCATCGACGTCACCCAGCCGCTCCTCGCCCGGGTGGCGGGGGTCGCCAAGCTGAGAATCGACGTCATAGGGACGGACAAGAAGGACGAACTCGCCTTCCTCGGCGCCGGCGAGGCGCGGGCGCTGCGCGCCGAACTGCTCGCGCGGGCGGCCGGTTTCGCTCCCGAGACCGCCCACGAGGTCGGCGAGGCCCCGTCCACGCGACTGCTGCGCGTCCCGCCCGGCGTCCTCGCCGTCTCCCTGCTGCTGACCGGCGCGACCTGGGGCATGCTGGCCGCCGCCGTCGCCGTGCCGGCCCTGCTGTGGATGGCCACCCACAACCTGTGGACGGTTCTCGCCACCGCCCTGCCGCTGGCGGGCGCGGCGGGCACGCGCAGCGTGGGACGGTTCGTCGGCGACTACGACTGGACGGTCGCCCAGTCCCCGGACGGGCTGCGCCTGGACCACGGGCTGCTCGACCGGACCCACGAGACGGTGCCGCCGGGCCGGGTGCAGACCGTGCGGATCGTGGAGCCGCTGCTGTGGCGCCGGCGCGGCTGGGTGCGGGTGGAGCTGGACGTGGCCGGGTCCTCCAACTCCGTACTGCTGCCGGTCGCCCCGCGCGAGGCCGCCGTCTCCGTCATCGCGCGCGTGCTGCCCGGGGTGGCCGTGCCCCACGGGGCGGCGCTGTCCCGTCCGCCGCGACGGGCCGGCTGGTGCCGGCCGCTGTGGTGGCGCGGCCACGGGCTCGCCGTCACCGACGCCGTGTTCGCCGCCCGGCACGGGCTGCTGCGGCGCAGCCTGGCGCTGGTGCCGCACGCCAAGGTGCAGAGCGTCCGCCTGACGCAGGGGCCGTGGCAGCGGGCCCGGCGGGTCGCCGATGTCCGGGTGGACACGGGGGCGAACAAGACCGTGACGGCCCGGCTGCGTGACGCCGGGGAGGCGGCGGAGCTGCTGCGGGCCCAGGCGGAGCGCTCCCGCACGGGCCGCCGGGACGCCCGCCCGGACCGCTGGATGGCCTCTTAGACGCCGTGGCACCCGTACCGGGAATCCGGTGCTCGGCGCCCGGCGCCCGCGCTTCCCATACCGGGAATCAGGCGCCGGATGACCGCGGCGGCCGTGCCGGTGGTCCCCGGCACGGCCGCCGCCCGGCCGGTCTCAGGACGCGGCGGTCCTGAGCCCCTGTACGTCGATCTGTTCCGTCTCGTCGTGCGCCGTCAGGTCGATGACCTGACCCTCGTGGGACGGCTGCCCGCCGTCCGGCTCGTCCCCGGCCTCGGCCTCGGTCTCGGCCCCGGCCCCGGCCCCGGCCTCCAGGCCGGTCTCGGCCTGCGGCGTCTGGCTCCCGGTCTCGGTCTCGGCCCGGTGCAGGGCGAGGGCTTCCGGACCGACGATGTCGGCGAGGTCCTCGTTCTGGACGGCGGCCTCCAGCGCGCTGGGCGTCACCGTCCCCGCCCCGGCCCCCGGCTGCGCCTGCGCCGGTGACTGCGCGTCCTTCGTGCCGAAGAAGTCGAAGCCTCCAGCCGTCGCCGGGCGCCGCGCGGGAGCGGGCGGTACGACGGCCGCCGCGGGCGGCACCGGGAGGTGCCCGGCGGGCTGCCGCCCGGACGGCTGCGCGAGATCGGGTGCCACGCCCTGCCCGGAGTCCGGCGCGGAGACCGGCGCGGAGTCCGGCGCGGAGTCCGGCGCGGACGCCTGCGCCGGCCCGGCCGGCGCCGCCTCCGTGCCCGTACCGGTGGGCTCGGTCGCCACCCGGGCCCCGGCGCCGGCGGCCTGGACGCCACCGCCGCCGTCACCCCCGTCCCCGCCGTCGTGCGCGGCCTCGCCGGCGAGCCGTGCCAGGGCCGCGCCGGCCCGCAGGAACAGCCGGGAGCCCTCCGGGGAGAAGAGACCGGGGTTCCCCGGTGACGCGGCGGCCACCGCGTCACCGGCGGGCGCCTTCCCGGCCGGCGCCTCCTGCGCGGCCGCCGGCCGGCCCGCCGCCAGGGCGCGCGCCGGGGACGCCGCCCCCAGCTCCAGCAGGCGGCGGCCCTCCAGGGCACCGGCCCGCTCGGTTTCGGCCGTGGCGTAGCGCCGCAGCAGGGCCGCGTGCTCGTTGCGCAGCCCCTGAAGCTCCGTCCGCTTGGCGCGCAGCCGCTGCTCCAGCTTGGCCCGCAGCTCGCGCGACTCCTCCAGGTCGGCCTCCAGTTCGGCGACGCGTTCCTCGTGGCGCCATTCGTCGCCCGCCCGCGCGCGCGTGAGTTCGGCGACCCGCCTGCCCGCCTGCGTGTCCCAGCGGCGCATGACCAGCGCGCCGGTGATCGCCGTCACCGCGGCGGCCGCGGCCAGTGAGCGCAGCACCAGCGGTTCGCTGAACACCCAGGGGCCCAGGGCGCAGACGAGGGAGACGCCTGCGATCGCCGACGGCGGAAGCATTCTGTGCAGGGGAGGGGAATGACGGTGACGTCCACGTGGCATGGCCAGAAACTTACCGCGCGTGGGTCTTTCCTGGCTCGCCGCCCCGCGAAAACACGGCCATCGGCTAAGTGTTCACGTGCCGTCAGGAAACAACACGCCGACACGCCGACCGAATTCGATCAAGATCATTTCAGTGGCCGCTCAGCCGGCCGCTCATCCACCGCAACGCGGCGGGAATCTCCCGCCGCCACGTATTGAAGTTGTGGCCGCCGCTTTCGAGGATGATCGACGAGATCCGGGTCCGTCCCGTCGCCTTGACCCGCTCTATGAACTCCAGCGTGTCCCCGTAGTTGGACTCCCCGTTCTCGCTGCTGGTGACGAGCAGCGAGGTGTCCGGCGCGGGCTCGTGTTTCAGGTACCACCACAGGTCGGCGCGATTCTCGAGTTCCTCGTCACCGTGGAAGAGATCACCCGTGGTCGCGTCGATCGGCGCCTCGTAGTAGGCGGACAGGCCGGCGCCGGCGGCGTACACCCCGGGGTGGTGCAGGGCGAGCTTCAGCGCGCAGTAACCGCCCGTCGAATTCCCGATGACTCCCCAACTGCCGGGCTTCCGGCCCACCCGGTACTCCGCGAGGACGGCGTCGGGCAGGTCCCTGGCGAAGAACGACTCCGTCCGCGGCCCGCCGGGGACGTCCACGCACTCGGTGTCCCGGGGCGGTGCCACCGTCGGCCGCAGCATCACCAGGATCATCGGCCGCATCCGGCCGCGCCCGGCCAGGTCCAGCGCCGTACGGGGGTAACGCAGCTTGTCCACCAGCGCCTCGGCCGTCCCCGGGTAGCCGGTCAGGACGACCGCTGCGGGGAACGTGCGCGTGCGGTACCGCGGCTGGAAGTACTCCGGTGGCAGATAGACGTAGGCGGGCGTGGCGATGCGGGTCGTACGGCCCGTGATCTCCACCTTCTGGATCTGCCCGGCGGTCTCCGGCCGGGAGCCGCCCGGCGCCTTCACCTGCCGGGTGCCGACCACCCGGAGCGGCCCGTCCCCGCCGTCGGCGTGGTCGACGACCACGCCCTGCCCGGTCTCCCGTCCGAAGAGGTCCGCCCAGCCCGCGTAGAAGCCGAACGCCTGGTTGGCGGCGAGCCCCACCGCGGCGAACAGCGCCAGCTGCGTGGCCAGCAGCAGCCCGATCCGCCCGGCGATCGCCCGCGCCGACCGCCGGGCCAGCCGCGGCCACAGCCACACCGTGCCCGCGAACAGCAGCGCGGCGGACACCACCGCCAGCGCCAGCACCGTGCCGCTTGTGAGACCCATCCGCCGCTACCCGCCTGTGCTCCGTGCCGGGAACCCCGGTCCCCCGCGGTCGCCCGCGCGGGCCGGTCCCGGACCTTCCGTGGCCGTGAAGGCCCTCCATGGCCTGTGAAACCGTCTTCGGAGAGCCGAGTGAACCTCTCTCCCCGAGACACCGTCCTAGAGGGCGCAATGTCGCCGGATGCCCGATCGGCACCGGATCCGGGCTCCTTCGCACAACCACGGGACGCGATGTCTGTCAGGCCAGATGAGGAAATGTCGGGTGGGGTTCCCCAGCCCGCGGACCGGTCGTGCCGTGTACGGCGCCTGCTCCGCGGCCCGCGCCCCGAGGCCGTCCCCGTCCTGGTCGGACGAGCCTGCGCCCTGGTGGGCCTGCTGGACATCGCGGCGGGCGTCTTCCCGCGGTTCCGGCACAGCCGTATGCACGCCCTCGCCGAGGTGCTGCCGGGCGCGCTCGGCCCGTTCGCCGCCGCGCTCTCGCTGAGCGCCGGCGTGCTGTTGCTGCTGCTCGCCCACGGCCTCAAGCGAGCCAAGCGGCGGGCCTGGCGCGCCGCGGTGGCGCTGCTGCCGGCCGGCGCGGCCGCCCAGTTCGCCTACCGCCACTCGCTGGCGGGCGCCGCCCTGTCGGCGGTGCTGCTGTGGGCCGTGCTGCGCCACCGCGACCAGTTCGCCGCGCTGCCCGACCCGCGCAGCCGGTGGCGGGCGCTGGCCAACTTCGTGCTCATGGGCGCCGGTTCCCTCGCCCTCGGGCTGGTCGTCGTCAGCGCCCACCCGGGCCGTGTCGTCGGCGACCCCAGCCTCGCCGACCGCCTCACCCACGTCCTGTACGGCCTGTCCGGCTTCGAGGGCCCGGTCGGCTACCAGGGCGGCACCGCCCGGACGGTCGCCTTCTCCCTCGGCGCCCTCGGCCTGCTCACCGCCGTCACCACCCTCTACCTGGCCCTGCGCCCCGAACACCCCGCCGCACGCCTCACGGAGGACGACGAGGCCCGGCTGCGCGCCCTGCTGGCCCGGCACGGCGGCCGGGACTCCCTCGGCCACTTCGCGCTGCGCCGCGACAAGGCCGTCGTCTTCTCCCCCAGCGGCAAGGCGGCGGTGACGTACCGGGTCGTCTCCGGCGTGATGCTCGCCAGCGGCGACCCGATCGGCGACGTCGAGGCGTGGCCCGGCGCCATCGAGCGCTTCATGGACGAGGCCCGCGCCCACTCCTGGACCCCCGCCGTCATGGGCTGCTCGGAGACCGGCGGCCAGGTGTGGACCCGCGAGACCGGGCTCGACGCCCTCGAACTGGGCGACGAGGCGGTGGTGGACGCCGGGGATTTCTCGCTCGCCGGCCGCTCGATGCGCAACGTGCGCCAGATGGTCAAGCGCATCGAGCGCGCCGGTTACGAGACCCGGGTACGACGTGTCCGTGACCTCGGCGAGGCCGAACTGGACCGGATCCGCCGCGCCGCCGACGACTGGCGCGGCACCGACACCGAGCGCGGCTTCTCCATGGCGCTGGGCCGCCTCGGCGACCCCGCCGACGGCGACTGCCTCGTCGCCACCGCCCACCGGGCCGACGGCCGGCCGGGACCGTACGGCGATCTGAGGGCGGTCCTGCACTTCGTGCCGTGGGGCACCGACGGGGTCTCACTGGACCTCATGCGGCGGGACCGCGCGGCCGACCCCGGCATGAACGAACTGCTCATCGTCGCCGCCCTGCGGGCCGCGCCGGGACTCGGCATCGAGCGGGTCTCCCTCAACTTCGCGATGTTCCGCTCGGCGCTGGCGCGCGGCGAGAAGATCGGCGCGGGGCCGGTGCTGCGGGCCTGGCGAGGGCTGCTGGTCTTCCTCTCCCGGTGGTTCCAGATCGAGTCGCTGTACAAGTTCAACGCCAAGTTCCAGCCCCGCTGGGAGCCCCGCTTCGTCGTGTACCGCACCTCGGCCGACCTCCCGCGCATCGGCTTCGCCGCCCTCCAGGCGGAAGGATTCGTCACCCTCTCCACGCCGCTGCCGCGCTTCCTGCGCCGCCGCGCGGGCACGCCGCGCCCGTGCGCCCACCGGGTCGCCGAACGGGACGTACGGGCCGCCTGAGGACCGGCCCGCCGGCCCGCCGGCGCCGGCGGGCCCGCCCCCTCGCTCCCGCCCGGCCCCGCGCACCGTGACGGCCCCCCGCTGGGCCTACGCTGAACACATGAGCAACCAGACCGGCCGCCGCCACGTGGCGGGCCTGCCCGTATGGGACCGCTGCGCGGTCATGGGGGTCGTGAACGTGACCCCCGACTCGTTCTCCGACGGGGGTCGGTGGTTCGACACGACGGCCGCCGTCAAGCACGGCCTCGGTCTGGTCGCCGAGGGCGCGGACCTGGTCGACGTCGGCGGCGAGTCGACCCGCCCCGGCGCCACCCGCGTCGACGAGGCGGAGGAGCTCAGGCGGGTCGTCCCCGTGGTGCGCGGCCTGGCCTCGGAGGGCGTCACGGTCTCCGTCGACACCATGCGCGCCCGTGTGGCCGAACAGGCCCTCGCGGCGGGCGCCGCCCTCGTCAACGACGTCAGCGGCGGCCTGGCCGACCCCCGGATGATCCCGGTCGTCGCGGACGCGGGCGCCCCCTTCGTGGTGATGCACTGGCGCGGCTTCCTGGCGGGCGGCAACGTCCGGGGCGTGTACGGCGACGTCGTCGCGGACGTCACCGGCGAGCTCCACGCGCGCGTGGAGGCCGTCCTGGAGGGCGGCGTCGCGGCCGACCGGATCGTCGTCGACCCCGGCCTCGGCTTCTCCAAGGACGCCAGCCACGACCTGGCGCTCCTCGCCCGCCTCGACCGCCTGCTGGGCCTCGGCCACCCGCTGCTGGTCGCCGCCTCCCGCAAGCGGTTCCTCGGCCGGGTCCTCGCCGGGCCGGACGGCACCGTGCCGCCCGCGCGGGAACGCGACGCGGCCACGGCGGCCGTCTCCGCGCTCGCGGCGCACGCCGGCGCGTGGGCGGTGCGGGTGCACGAGGTGCGCGCCACGGCCGACGCCGTACGGGTCGCCCGCGCCGTCGAAGGAGCGCGCGCGGCGGCGGACGGCAGGAGCGCACACGCCGCGGAGGGCGCCCGGTGAACGCCCCCCACACCGACGTCGAGCACGTCGAGGCCGCCAACACCGCCTTCTACGAGGCGGTGGAGCGGGGCGACTTCGAGGAGGTGTCCTCGCTCTGGCTCTCCCCGTCCGACCTGGGCATCGACGAGACGTACCACGACCCGGCGGACGCCGGCGTGATCTCCTGCGTGCACCCCGGCTGGCCGGTCCTCACCGGACGCGGCGAGGTCTTGCGGTCGTACGCGCTGATCATGGCGAACACCGACTACATCCAGTTCTTCCTCACCGACGTGCACATCTCCGTCACCGGTGACACCGCCGTGGTGACGTGCAGCGAGAACATCCTCAGCGGCGGGCCCGCCCCGCGGGACGGCGACGAGCTCGGCCCGCTCGTCGGCCAGGTGGTGGCCGCCACCAACGTGTTCCGGCGCACGTCCTCCGGCTGGAAGCTCTGGTCGCACCACGCCTCACCCGTTCTGGCCGAGAACGGCGAGGACGAAGCGGAGGACACCCCCTCCTGAGGGGGTAGACGGTCTCCGCGCGAGGGGAACGGACAGGAACGGCCGGGCGGCGGGAGAACCCCGCCGGAACCGGGACATGACCAGACGTGGCTGGAATCACGGACCGCCGCCCGGCGACGGCCGCCGGCCCGTGAGCGGCGGGGTTCGCCAGGGGAAACACCGGGTGAAACCTCCTGCCGGCAGCGCCGGGCCGTACCCCCGTGGCCCGGCGCTGTCGGTGGCCGCGGGTAGATTCGACCCCAGGCCGGTGTGCCGCCCGCACGCGGCAGTGACCGGCCGAGACCGACGACTGCAGGAGTGATTCGCGTGGATCGTGTCGCGCTGCGCGGCCTGAAGGCCCGCGGGCACCACGGTGTGTTCCCCAAGGAGCGCGAGGAGGGCCAGACCTTCATCGTGGACCTCGTCCTCGCCGTGGACACCCGGCCGGCCGCGGCCGATGACGACCTGGCGAAGACCGTGCACTACGGCATCGTGGCGGAGGAGGTGGTGGCCGCCGTGGAGGGCGAGCCCGTCAACCTCATCGAGACCCTCGCCGAGCGCATCGCCCAGGTCTGTCTGAAGCACGAGGCCGTGCGGGAGGTCGAGGTCTGCGTCCACAAGCCGGACGCGCCGATCACCGTGCCCTTCGACGACGTGACCGTCACCATCACCCGGAGCCGCGTATGACTTCCTCGTTCACCGGCGGGCCCAGCGACCCGACCGTCCAGCCGGTGCCGGCCTCGGTCGTCGAGAAGGTCGACGCCGCCGACACCACGCTGCACAACCCCAAGCGGGCCGTGATCTCCCTCGGCTCCAACCTCGGCAACCGCCTGGAGACCCTCCAGGGTGCCATCGACGCCCTGGAGGACACCCCGGGCGTGCGCGTCAAGGCGGTCTCCCCGGTGTACGAGACGGAGCCGTGGGGCGTCGAGCCCGGCAGCCAGCCCTCGTACTTCAACGCGGTCGTGGTCCTCAAGACGACGCTTCCCCCGTCCTCCCTCCTGGAGCGGGCGCAGGCCGTCGAGGAGGCCTTCCACCGGGTCCGCGACGAGCGCTGGGGCGCCCGCACCCTCGACGTCGACATCGTCGCCTACGCCGACGTCGTCTCCGACGACCCGCGGCTCACCCTCCCCCACCCCCGCGCCCACGAACGCGCCTTCGTCCTCGCCCCCTGGCACGACCTGGACCCCGCCGCCGAGCTGCCGGGCCGGGGCCCGGTCGCTCAGCTCCTGGACACCGTCACCCGGGAGGGCGTCACGCCCCGCGGCGACCTGGAACTACGGCTGCCCGAGTAGCCGTTAAGGTCGACAGCGCCGGGGAACCGGGACGACCACCGTCCGGGCCACCGGGACACCGGCCCGGACATCCGGGGGAACGCGAAGGGACACCGTGAGAGAGCTGCGCATCAGGGTGCTGGCCGGCGTCTTCGTCGTCGCCGGCATCCTGTCCTGGGCCGGCGCCCGCCTGTGGAACTCGGTCGGCACGCTGCCCAGCGTCCCGCTGGCCGCCCCCGTCGTCCTCGCCCTGATCGCCGTGGTCCTGCTGGCCACGGCGCTCTCCCTGCGCGCCCGGCTGCGGGCCCAGCGCGAGCGCCGCCCGGGCGCCAAGGGCGTCGACCCCCTGATGGCGGCCCGCGCGGTGGTCTTCGGGCAGGCCAGTGCCCTGGTGGCCGCCCTCGTCGCCGGCATGTACGGCGGCACGGGCGTCTTCCTGCTGGAATCCCTTGAGATCCCGGCCCGCCGCGACCAGGCCGTCTACGCCGGTTTCTCGGTCCTCGCGGCCGTCGGGGTGGTGGCGGCGGCCATCTTCCTGGAGCGGGTGTGCAAGCTCCCGGAGGACGACGAGAACGACGGCGGCCCGGGGGCGGCTCCGGCGGCATGACGCGCGCGGCGGCCCCCGCCCCGCGTCAGTGGGCCATGATCAGGCTCATCGCCTCGTTGCGCGTGGCCACGTCCCGCAGCTGACCGCGCACGGCGGACGTTATGGTCTTCGCGCCGGGCTTGCGGATACCGCGCATCGACATGCACATGTGCTCGCACTCCACGACGACGATGACCCCGCGCGGCTCCAGGATCTCCATGAGGGAGTCCGCGATCTGCGTGGTGAGCCGCTCCTGCACCTGCGGACGGCGGGCGTAGACGTCCACGAGCCGCGCCAGCTTGGACAGGCCGGTGATCTTGCCGGTGGTGGACGGGATGTACCCGACGTGCGCCACGCCCCGGAAGGGGACCAGGTGGTGCTCGCAGGTGCTGTACACCTCGATGTCCTTCACGAGCACCATCTCGTCGTGCCCGATGTCGAACGTCGTCGTCAGCACGTCCTCGGGCTTCTGCCACAGGCCCGCGAAGATCTCCTTGTAGGCGCGCGCCACCCGCGCCGGCGTCTCCCGCAGTCCTTCGCGGTCCGGGTCCTCACCGACCGCGATCAGCAGCTCGCGCACGGCGTTCTCGGCCCGCTTCTCGTCGAACTCGCCGATCTGGCCCTCGCCGTCCAGCGTCACGGGGTCGGTCATGTAATGCCTCGTTCCTGTGTGTCTGACGTGCTGGCATACGGGAATGCCGCGCCCCCCAGGCTAGAACCTGGGGGGCGCGGCATACATTCCGGGCCCGGTGGGGCCTCAGGGTGGTGCGGGATCAGCTCTCCGGGCGGTCCTCCGGGGTCCGCTCGGAGGCCGGGGCGGGCTCCGCCGCGGTGCTCTTGGCGGTGATCCCGGCCGTGGCGCCGTTGGCCCCGTTGGTCAGCGCGAGCTCCTTCGGGGAGAGCACCGGAGGACGGGTGGACGGCGTACGGCGGGAGGAGCCGGTCCAGGCGGGCCGCGGCGGGCGCTTGACGATCGGCGCGAAGATCTCGGCGATCTCCTCCTTGCCGAGGGTCTCCTTCTCCAGCAGGGCCAGGACGAGGTTGTCGAGGACGTCGCGGTTCTCGACCAGGATCTCCCAGGCCTCGTTGTGCGCCGTCTCGATGAGCTTCTTGACCTCCTCGTCGACGAGCGCCGCGACCTCTTCCGAGTAGTCCCGCTGGTGAGCCATCTCACGGCCGAGGAACGGCTCGGTGTTGTCGCCGCCGAACTTGATCGCGCCGAGCCGCTCGGTCATGCCGTACTGCGTGACCATCGCGCGGGCCAGGTTGGTGGCCTTCTCGATGTCGTTGGCGGCACCCGTGGTCGGGTCGTGGAAGACGAGCTCCTCGGCCGCCCGGCCGCCCAGCATGTAGGCGAGCTGGTCCAGCATCTCGTTGCGGGTCGTGGAGTACTTGTCCTCGTCCGGCAGGACCATCGTGTAACCGAGGGCCCGGCCGCGCGACAGGATCGTGATCTTGTGGACGGGGTCGGAGTTCGGCGAGGCCGCCGCGACCAGGGCGTGACCGCCCTCGTGGTACGCGGTGATCTTCTTCTCCTTGTCCGACATGATCCGGGTCCGCTTCTGCGGGCCCGCGACCACGCGGTCGATCGCCTCGTCCAGCATCTTGTTGTCGATCAGCTTCTGGTCGCTGCGGGCCGTCAGCAGGGCGGCCTCGTTCAGGACGTTGGCCAGATCGGCACCGGTCATGCCGGGGGTGCGGCGGGCGACGGCCGACAGGTCGACGTCGGGCGCGACCGGCTTGCCCTTCTGGTGGACCTTGAGGATCTCCAGACGGCCCTGCATGTCCGGGCGGTCGACCGCGATCTGGCGGTCGAAGCGGCCGGGCCGCAGGAGGGCCGGGTCGAGGATGTCGGGCCGGTTGGTCGCGGCGATCAGGATCACGCCGCCCTTGACGTCGAAGCCGTCCATCTCGACGAGCAGCTGGTTCAGGGTCTGCTCGCGCTCGTCGTGACCGCCGCCGAGGCCGGCGCCGCGGTGGCGGCCGACCGCGTCGATCTCGTCGACGAAGACGATCGCCGGGGCGTTCGCCTTGGCCTGCTCGAACAGGTCACGCACACGGGAGGCACCGACACCGACGAACATCTCGACGAAGTCGGAACCGGAGATCGAGTAGAACGGCACGCCCGCCTCGCCCGCGACGGCGCGCGCGAGCAGGGTCTTGCCGGTGCCGGGCGGGCCGTAGAGCAGCACGCCCTTGGGGATCTTGGCGCCCACGGCCTGGAACTTCGCCGGCTCCTGGAGGAACTCCTTGATCTCCTGGAGCTCCTCGACGGCCTCGTCGGAGCCCGCGACGTCGGAGAACGTCGTCTTCGGGGTGTCCTTGGTGATGAGCTTCGCCTTGGACTTCCCGAAGTTCATCACCCGGGAGCCGCCGCCCTGCATCTGGTTCATCAGGAACAGGAAGACGACCACGATCAGGACGAAGGGCAGCAGGGAGAGCAGAATGCCGACGAACGGGTTCTGCTTGGACGGCGAGACCGTGTAGCCGTCCGGGATCTGCTTGTCCTGGTACTTGTTCTGGAGCGTGCCGGCGATGGTCACGCCCTGGTCGCCGATGTAGCTCGCCTGGATCTTCGAGCTGCCCTCGACCTTCACACCGTCCTTGAGCTGGACCTTGATGGTCTGCTCGTCGCCGGTGGTCAGCTTGGCCGACTCGACCTTGTTCTCATTGATCGCCTGGACGACCTGGCCCGTGTCCACCGTCTTGTAGCCGCCGGACGAGCCGACGACCTGCATCAACACGACCACGGCAAGGACGGCCAGCACGATCCACATGACCGGCCCACGGAAGTATCGCTTCACGTCCATCCATACGGAGCGGTGCCGCCCCGTCCCTCCTGCCATAGTGAGTTTGATAAAGACTGTTCTTCGGACGGTACCCCAGCATTGTCCCCTTCAGCCGCACGGGACGGCCGGCGATCCCGTCTACGCAAGCTCCAACGGCGCGGGAACCACTGGGGTTCCCGATCACCGCCGGGCCGCTCGGGTACGGGGCTCAGCCGCCGTAGACGTGGGGCGCGAGCGTACCGACGAAGGGGAGGTTGCGGTACTTCTCGGCGTAGTCGAGGCCGTAGCCGACGACGAACTCGTTGGGGATGTCGAAGCCGACCCACTCGACGTCGATGGCGACCTTGGCGGCCTCGGGCTTGCGCAGCAGCGTGCACACCTTCAGCGAGGCGGGCTCGCGCGAGCCGAGGTTGGAAATCAGCCAGGACAGGGTCAGGCCGGAGTCGATGATGTCCTCGACGATCAGGACGTGCTTGCCCTTGATGTCGGTGTCGAGGTCCTTGAGGATCCGCACGACGCCGGAGGACTGGGTGCCCGCGCCGTAGGAGGACACGGCCATCCAGTCCATGGTGACCGGGGTGGACACGGCACGGGCGAGGTCGGCCATGACCATGACGGCGCCCTTGAGGACACCGACCAGGAGCAGGTCCTTGCCCGCGTACTCCGCGTCGATCTTCGCGGCCAGCTCGGCCAGCTTCGCGTCGATCTCTTCCTTGGTGATGAGTACCTGCTGAAGGTCGGCACCCATGTCTTTCGCGTCCACCCGCATCACTTTCGGTCGTCCCGCATCGTCGGCCGGTCCGGCGTGCTGCCACTGCCCGCGCGGGCGGGCAGTGGAGGGCCGGATGTCAGCCTTGCCGAATCACCAGTCTGCCACCCTGCCGCTGGGCGACGACTTTGCCGGGCAGGTTGATGGCTCCCTGGCCACGCCAGCCGGTGATCAGGCGGTCGAGTTCCTCGATGTGGCGGGCGAACAGCGAACCGGCGGGAGCGCCGGCCTCGATGGCGGCGCGCCGCAGGATGCGGCGGCGCACGGCGGGCGGAAGAGCGTAGAGCTTGGCGCATTCCAGCAGCCCGGACGCGTCGCGGACGCCCGCCTCGGCCTGGCGGGCCCAGGCGTCGAGGGCGTCGGCGTCGTCGCGGGAGAGCTGGGCCGTGCGGGCCAGGGCCTCGACGACGCCCTTGCCGAGCGCCTTCTCCAGGGCGGGCAGGCCCTCGTGGCGCAGCCGGGAGCGGGTGTAGGCCGGGTCGGCGTTGTGGGGGTCGTCCCAGACGGGCAGGGACTGGACCATGCAGGCCCTGCGGGCGGTCTGCCGGTCGATGCGGAGGAAGGGACGCCGGTAACGGCCGCCGGCCCCCGAGACCTCGGCCATGCCCGACAGGGAGCGGATGCCGGAGCCGCGGGCGAGGCCGAGCAGGACGGTCTCGGCCTGGTCGTCGCGGGTGTGGCCGAGCAGGACGGCCGCGGCGCCGTGCCGTTCGGCGGCGGCGTCCAGGGCGGCGTAGCGGGCGTCCCGGGCGGCGGCCTCGGGGCCGCCGTCCCGGCCGACGGACACGGCGATCGACTCGACGGGGTCGAGGCCCAGCCCGCGCAGGCGCAGGGCGACCTCCGCGGCGCGCAGGTCGGAGCCGGGCTGGAGGCCGTGGTCGACGGTGACGCCGCCGGCCCGGACGCCGAGCTTGGGGGCCTCGAAGGCGAGGGCGGAGGCGAGCGCCATGGAGTCGGCGCCGCCCGAGCACGCCACGAGGACGAGCGGGACGGGGCGCTCGTGCGGGGCCGGGCCCGCGGCGGCCGGGAGGCCGTGGTGGGCGGCCTCGTGCGGGAGGGGGGCCGTGGGGCCGGTGTCGCCGCCGCCTTCCGTGGCACCGCGGCGGACGGGGGCACCGCCGTGGACCAGGGCGCCACCGTGATCCGTGGCGCTGTCGTGGCCGGTGGTGCTGCCGTGTTCGGTGAGGATGTCGTGGAGGACGCGGCGGACCGCCAGGCGTATCGCCGCGACCGCAGGATGGGGACCCATATCCGGTGCCCTTCAGGATGGTTTCGAGGGGTGAGCCCGAAGTCGGTCACGCAGAGTATGTAGATGGTGACAGAAACGGGCCGTTCCCCGAGCATCGCACGCCTGCCGAAGGCTCACGGTCCCTCGGACGGGTGATTGGAGGGGCATTTGCCCGCCGGCGCCCGGAGTCCGTTCACGACGCTCCGGCGTGTTCACGATTCGGGCGTGCGATGCACCCGCGCGACCCAATCCGCCGGTTTGGCGATCTCCGTCCGGGTGGGCAGGGTGTTGGGGGAGGTCCACACCCGGTTGAAGCCGTCCATGCCGACCTCGGCGACGACGGCCCGTACGAAACGCTCGCCGTCCCGGTACTGCCGGAGCTTGGCGTCCAGGCCCAGCAGCTTGCGCAGGGCGAGGTCCAGCCGGGAGGCGCCCTTGGCGCGGCGCTGCTGGAACTTCTCGCGGATCTCCCCGACGGTCGGCACGACCTGCGGGCCGACGCCGTCCATGACGAAGTCGGCGTGGCCCTCCAGGAGCGACATCACGGCGGTGAGGCGGCCGAGGATCTCCCGCTGGGCGGGGCTCTGCACCAGCTCCACCAGGGAGCGCCCGCCGTCGTCCTCCTCCCCCTCGGGGCGGCCCCCGGCGAGGGTCTGGGCGGCCTCCCGGACGCGTTCGAGGAGGGTCATGGGGTCGACGTCGGTCTCCGCGAGGAACGCCTGGATCTCGCCCTCCAGGTGGTCGCGCAGCCAGGGCACGGCGGTGAACTGCGTGCGGTGGGTCTCCTCGTGCAGGGACACCCACAGCCGGAAGTCGTGCGGGTCGACGTCGAGTTCGCGCTCGACGTGGACGATGTTGGGGGCCACGAGCAGGAGCCGGCCGCCGCATTTCTCGCCGGCCGGGAGGTCGCGGCTGGCCGGGGCGAAGGTCTCGTACTGGCCGAGGACGCGGGAGGCGAGGAAGGACAGCAGCATGCCGAGCTCCACGCCGGTGACCTTGCCGCCGAGGGCGCCGAGGACCGCGCCGCCGGGGGAGGCGCCGCGCCGCTGCTGCATCTTGTCGAGCAGCGGCCTGAGGATCTCCCGGAATCCGGCGACGTTGGCGCGGATCCAGCCCGCGCGGTCGACGACCAGGACCGGGGTGTCGTGGGCCGGGTCGGTGGCCAGACGAGTGAAGCCCCGGACGTGTTCCTCCGAGGCCCTGGCATGCCGGCGGAGTTCCGCGACGACGGCCCGGGCCTCGTCGCGGCTCACCTCGGGGCCCGGCCGTACGAGCCGGGTCGCGGTCGCCACCGCGAGATTCCAGTCGACCATCCCGGAAGAAGCGGCACCACCGATGCTCGTCATGCGTCAACCGTACGTGAGTGCTGCCGCGGGGGGCAGGCCGTGCGCGGCGGAGGAGTGGGCCGCGCCCGGGACTCAAAGCCGCTCGCCGCAGCCGCACCGCGCCAGGGCCGTGGCGGCCCGGTCCAGGGCGGACTGGGCCGCCTGCGGGTCCGTCGCGCCGGAGGTGAGGAAGGCGAAGGCCAGCGGGCGGCCGTCCTCGGTGACCACGGTGCCGGCCAGGGCGTTGACGCCGGTCAGGGTGCCGGTCTTGGCGCGGACGAGGCCGGCGGCTCCGTCGGTGTAGCGGCTGGTGAGGGTGCCGGTGAAACCGGCGACGGGCAGGCCGGTGAGGACGGGCCTGAGTTCGGGGCGGGCGGGGTCGGCGGCCTTGACGAGCAGGGCGGTGAGCAGGCCGGGGGTGAGGCGGTCGGCCCGGTCCAGGCCGCTTCCGTCGTGGAACGCGGCACCCGGGACGGGAAGCCCGAGACTCCTCAGCCGGGCGGCGACGGCGGCCGAGGCCCCGGCGAAGTCGGCGCGTTTCCCGGCGGCGAGGGCGGTGTGCCGGGCGAGGGCCTCGGCGAGGTCGTTGTCGCTGTCGGTCAGCATCCGCTCGACCAGGGCCGCGAGCGGGGGCGAGGAGACGGCGGCCAGGGTGCGGGCGCGGCCGGTCGCCTTGGCGGGCCCGGGGGACGTGGTCTCGACGCCGTGGCCGCGCAGGAAGCGGGCGAAGGCGCGGGCCGCGTCCGCCGCCGGGTCCGCCGCGCGCGGGGCGGGGCCGCCGGCGGAGCCGTCGGTGCGGGCCTCGTCGGCCATCAGGGCGGTGACGGGGGCGAGGTTGTCGTTGACCCCGATCGGGTGCGTTTCGGTGCCGGCGTACAGGGTCGTGTCGTAGGAGAGGGTCACCCGGCGCAGACCGCGCTTCTTCAGGGCCTTAGCGGTCTCGCGGGCCAGGGTGCGCAGGCTCGCCGCGCCGGCGCGGTTCTCGCGGTCCTCGCGTGCGGTCAAGGTGGGGTCGCCGCCGCCGACCAGGACCAGTTCCCCGCCGCCGGCCTCCAGGGCGGCGCGGGTGGTGAGGCGGTGGCCGGGGCCGAGGGCGGACAGGGCGGCGACGGCGGTGGCGAGCTTGGTGGTGGAGGCGGGGGTCAGGGCGGTGCCGGCGCCCGCGTCGTAGAGGCGCTCGCCGGTGGTCAGGTCGGCGACGGCCGCGGCCCGGCGGTCACCGAGCACCGGGTCGTCCAGGAGGGGGTCCAGCACGCGCGCGAGGCCGTCGCCGGCCGGCACGGCCCGGACGGGGCCCGCGGCGCCGCCGAGGCCGGTGAGGACGGACGCGGCGCTCGGCGCGGGCCGGGGCGCCCCCGCGGCCGTACCGGAACCGCCCGATCCGTGCCCGTGATCTGCGCCACCCGTGCGTTCAAGTGCGGCGGCCCGGTCCCGCTCGGCCGTACGCTGACCCGTGGCGTGCCAGGGACCGGCGGCGGTCACCACTCCGGCGGCCAGCGCCAGTCCGGCGGTGGCCGCGCCCGCGGTGTACCGCCAGGTCCTCGGCCGCGTGCCGCGTGCCGGGCGCGGTGCCGTCACCCGTGCGAGCCGCGCGATCCGCGGCCGGACGGCGGCGGTGGCGCGTGCGAGACGCGGACGTACGGCGCCCGCGACCCGCACCACGTGCGGTCTCGCGGCCCGCCAAGACCTCAGCTCTGGCACGAACACCAGCCCCTTTCGCGATCACACACCGGCGTGAGGGACACTTAACCACCAGAACTATGTGCTGATCATGGAGGAGCCACCGGTGGAGTTCGACGTCACGATCGAGATCCCGAAGGGTTCGCGGAACAAGTACGAGGTGGACCACGAGACGGGTCGGATCCGCCTGGACCGTCGACTCTTCACCTCGACCGCCTACCCGACCGACTACGGCTTCGTCGAGAACACCCTCGGCGAGGACGGCGACCCGCTGGACGCGCTGGTCATCCTCGACGAGCCGACCTTCCCGGGCTGCCTGATCCGCTGCCGCGCGATCGGCATGTTCCGCATGACCGACGAGGCCGGCGGCGACGACAAGCTGCTGTGCGTCCCGGCGACGGACCCGCGGGTGGAGCACCTGCGGGACATCCACCACGTGTCCGAGTTCGACCGCCTGGAGATCCAGCACTTCTTCGAGGTGTACAAGGACCTGGAGCCCGGCAAGTCGGTCGAGGGCGCCAACTGGGTGGGCCGCACGGACGCCGAGGCGGAGATCGAGCGGTCCTACAAGCGGTTCAAGGAGCAGGGCGGCCACTGAGCCCCGTCAGGCGCGATCCGTCGAACGGGCCGCACGCGTACGCGTGCGGCCCGTTCGCGTTTGGTGCGCATACTGAGGGTTACTGGAGGGTGTGGTCGTACCAGGGAGCACTGCGCACGTGACGGACGCGGAGGACCGCAAGCCGCGGTCGGACGAGGCCAGGAGCGCCTTCCGGCAGCCCGGCCCGGTCGTGGCACCGGCCGAGGGCGAGTCGTCGACGACGTCCGAGTTCGCGATTCCGGAGGGACTGGCCGTCCCGCGGACCGGGACGGAGTCGGAGGCCACCTCGGAGTTCGCCCTGCCGGAAGGGCTGGACGTGGCGCCCGCGGAGCCCGCGGAGCCGGAGGGGTCGGCGTTCAGCCCGCCGAGCACCTACCGGGCCCGGGAGGCCCCGCCCGCCTTCACCCCGCCGGGCGGCACCCCGGCGGTGAACCTGGCCAAGCACGTGCCCTGGCAGGACCGGATGCGCACGATGCTGCGCATGCCGGTGGCCGAGCGGCCCGCGCCGGAGCCGGTGCGGGCCGCGGACGAGGCGGGCCCCGCGGTGCCGCGCGTGCTCGACCTGACCCTGCGGATCGGGGAGCTGCTGCTGGCCGGCGGTGAGGGCGCCGAGGACGTGGAGACGGCCATGTTCGCCGTCTGCCGTTCCTACGGCCTGGACCGCTGCGAGCCGAACGTCACCTTCACGCTGCTGTCGATCTCCCACCAGCCGTCCCTGGTGGAGGACCCGGTCACCGCGTCGCGGACGGTACGCCGCCGGGGCACCGACTACACGCGGCTGGCGGCGGTGTACGCGCTGGTGGACGACCTCAGCGACCCGGACACCCACCTGTCCCTGGAGGAGGCCTACCGGCGGCTCGCCGACATACGCCGCAACCGGCACCCCTACCCCACCTGGGTCCTGACCGCGGCGAGCGGACTGCTCGCGGGCGCGGCCTCGGTGCTGGTCGGCGGTGATCCGATCGTGTTCCTGGCGGCGGCGATCGGCGCGATGCTGGGCGACCGGCTGGCCTGGCTGTGCGCGGGCCGCGGGCTGCCGGAGTTCTACCAGTTCATGGTGGCCGCGATGCCGCCGGCGGCGATCGGGGTCACGCTCACGCTGGCGCACGTCGACGTGAAGGCGTCCGCGGTCATCACCGGTGGCCTGTTCGCGCTGCTGCCGGGGCGGGCGCTGGTGGCGGGCGTGCAGGACGGCCTGACCGGTTTCTACATCACCGCCGCCGCGCGCCTGCTGGAGGTCATGTACTTCTTCGTGGGCATCGTCATCGGGGTGCTGGTGGTGCTGTACCTGGGGGTCCAGGTCGGCGCCAAGCTGACCCCGGACGCCGTGTTGAGCATCGAGGAGCGGCCGCTGGTGCAGATCGCCGCGTCGATGCTGCTGTCGCTGACCTTCGCCGTCCTGCTCCAGCAGGAACGATCCACCGTGCTGGCGGTGACCCTGAACGGCGGTGTCGCGTGGGTCGTCTACGGCGCGATGCACTACGCCGGGGACATCTCGCCGGTGGCCTCCACGGCGGTCGCGGCCGGCCTGGTGGGCCTGTTCGGGCAGTTGCTGTCCCGGTACCGGTTCGCCTCCGCGCTGCCGTACACCACGGCGGCGATCGGGCCGCTGCTGCCCGGTTCGGCGACCTACTTCGGGCTGCTGGCGATCGCGCAGAACGAGGTCGACAAGGGGCTGGTGTCGCTCACCAAGGCGGTCGCGCTCGCCATGGCCATCGCCATCGGGGTGCACCTCGGATCGGAGATCTCGCGGCTGTTCCTGCGGGTGCCGGGCGCGCTGAGCGCGGAGGGGCGGCGGGCCGCGAAGCGGACACGGGGCTTCTGAGCGGCGGGCGCCCGCGGGAGGCCGGAGGGTCCGGCGCGGGGCGGACGCGGGCCCCCGCGCCCCGCGCCGTCCCCTCGCGCCGGCGCCTGCTCAGTACCCCTGCTGGTACGGGTTCTGCGTGTCCTGCGGGGCGTACGGCTGCTGCTGTTGCTGCGGCTGCTGCCCGCCGTAGTACCGGTCGTCGCCCTGCGGGTGGCCCTGGCCGTAGCCCTGGTCGTACCCCTGCCCGCCGTACGCCTGGTTTCCGTAGCCCTGGTCGCCGTAGCCGGGGTGGCCGCCGTAGCCCTGGCCCTGCTGGGGGTACGGGGTCTGCTGCTGGGGGTACTGCGGCTGCTGGGGCTGGTGGGCCGGTTCGACGCGGCGCAGCTGGGTGGTCGCGTCGTCCATGACGGGGTGCTGGGGCCGCTGCTGCCATGCGGCCGGGGCGGCCTGGACGGTCGGGTCGGGCCGGCCGGCGGCGGCGCGCTTCTTCTTCCCGCGCTCGCGGAGGTACTCGATGATGATCGGCACCACGGAGACCACGACGATCAGGGCGAGGATCGCCTCGACGTTCGTGCGGATGAACTCGATCTGGCCGAGCCAGTAGCCCGCGAGGGTGACGCCCGTGCCCCAGGCGATGCCGCCGATGATGTTGTACGTGAGGAAGGTGCGGTACCGCATACGGCCGGCGCCGGCCACGATGGGGGCGAAGGTGCGCACGATCGGGACGAAGCGCGCCAGGACGATCGCCTTGGGCCCGTACTTCTCCATGAACTCGTGGGCCTTCTCCAGGTTCTCCTGTTTGAAGAGCCGGGAGTTGGGGCGGCTGAAGAGCCTGGGCCCGAAGAACTTGCCGATCATGTAGCCGACCTGGTCGCCGATGACGGCGGCCAGCACGATCAGCAGGCAGACCAGCCACAGCGGCTGGCTGATGTACTCGCCCTGGGCGACGAAGAGGCCCGCGGTGAACAGCAGCGAGTCGCCGGGCAGGAACGCGAAGAGCCCCGACTCGGCGAAGACGATCAGCAGGATGCCGGGGAGGCTGAAGGTCTCGATCAGATAGTCGGGGCTGAGCCACTCGGGGCCGAGCGCAAGCGTGGTCACGGGAATGTGGCTCCTGCTGCTGGGGGCGGGCTGGGGCTGGCTGCCCAAAAATATCAACGCAGCCGTCGGGGTCCGGGTTCCACGAGGGTACCCAGGGCGCGCCCGCTGCCCACCGGGGGAACCCCGTGAACCGGCGGTGGTCCCGCCCCCGGAGGAGTGACCGGGCCGGGAACCACCGCCGCGCGGGGCTCAGGAGGAGTGCCGGGCCGCGTTGGCGGCGATCGCGTCCCGCAGGTAGAGAGCGAGGCCGGGGCGGATCGCGTCGTACACCGCGGTGAAGCGCGGGTCGCCGACGTAGATCTCGCCCAGGCAGGTGTGCATCTCGTACCCGCAGTCGTAGTACGAGCCGGTGATGAACCTCCGGTGTTCCTCCGCCGTGGCCATGGCCGCCTCGGAGTCGGCCGGGAGGCCCTCGGCCAGCAGGCCGGCCATGCGCCGGTGGAGGGCGTCCAGCTCCTCCGTGACGCGCTTCCAGTCCTCCTTGGTGTAGGAGGCCGTGCGCTCCCGCGACTGCCGGTAGGCGTCGGTGTCGCCCCAGCGCCGGAGCACCTCGTCCTCGTACTGCTCCGGGTCCTGGTCCCCGAAGACCTCGAACTTCTCCTCGGGGGTGAGGTTGATGCCCATTCTGCGTGCCTCCATGGCATGCTCCACGGCCGCCGCCATCTTCCGCAGCTTCTCGATCCGGGCGGTCAGCAGCTCGTGCCGGCGGCGCAGGTGCGCGCGCGGGTCCGCGTCCGGGTCGTCGAGGAGGACGGCGACCTCGTCGAGCGGGAAGCCGAGCTCCCGGTAGAACAGGATCCGCTGCATCCGGTCCAGGTCGGCGTCGCTGTAGCGCCGGTGGCCCGCGCGGTTGCGCTCGCTGGGTACGAGCAGCCCGATGTCGTCGTAGTGGTGCAGGGTGCGCACCGTCACCCCGGCGAAACCGGCGACCTGTCCCACGGAGTAGCTCAACATCCGCTCCCTTCGTCCGACCCGCTCCACGCTGCCGCCTCACGTGGCGTGAGGTGCAAGCGGCGGGCGTCAGCGGCCGTCGTCCCCGGGGTGGCGCTCCCCCGTCGCGTACGGGTTCTCCTGGCCCTCGGCCAGGACGCCCACGAACGGCTCGCCCTCCCCGGCGAAGGTGTAGTCGCCGCGGCGGATGCGCTCGATCAGGCCCCGGGTCCACTCGGCGCCGGAGTCGGCGGAGTGGACCCAGAAGTTCATGATCTCGCCGATGTGGCCGAGCTGGCCGGGGCCCTCCTCGGGCGTGTAGTACTCGGTGACGGCCGTCCGCCACTTCTCGATCGTCCGCACCCGCTCCCGGAGCAGTTCCAGGACCTCCTGACGGGGGAGGTCGACCATGAAGCCGAGCGCGGCGGAGAGCACGTCCGGCTTCTGGTCGTAGGCGGTGAGGGACTCCCTGAGCAGCCGGAAGTACTCCCCGGTCCCCCGCTCGGTGATCTCGTACTCGGTGCGCGGCGGGCCGCCGGCCGTGGACGGGGCGATCTCGTGCGCGTACAGCAGTCCCTGCTTCGCCATCTGCTTCAGGGCGTGGTAGATCGAGCCCGGCTTGGCGTTGGACCACTCGTGCGCGCCCCAGTACTCCAGGTCGTTGCGCACCTGGTAACCGTGGGCCCGCCCGTGCTGGCGGACGGCGCCGAGCACGAGGAGACGGATCGCTGACATGGGGCCAGCGTAGAACCAGGGCGGTCAGCCCCAGGTGCCGCCCTGTTCCCTGGCCACCAGTTCGAAGGCGGTGGCGCCGTCCAGCGACTCGCGGATGATGTCCGCGTGGCCCGCGTGCCGGGCGGTCTCGCGGATCAGGTGGAGCAGCAGCCACCGCAGGGAGACGCGCTCCCCGGGCGGGAACCAGGGCTGGTCCGGCAGGGCGAAGGTGTCGTCGAGGCTGGGCGCCGAGCGGATGAACGCCTCCGTCCCGGCGGCGGTCTTCTCCCAGTACGCGAGCTGCGAGGCGACGGTCTCGCCGTCGGCGAGCTCGAAGCACTCCCGCCAGTTCGTCTCGTCCCGGTGGACGGCCGGCGCCTCGCCCCTGGCGCGGGCCACCCAGTACTGCTCGACCTCGGCGACGTGCTTGACCAGCCCGGCGAGCGACAGTTCGCTGGCGCTGGGCGTGCCGGCGGCCTGCTCGTCCGTCAGGCCGAGCACCGACCGGCGGACGCCGCCGCGCTGCTCCGCCAGAAACGCCAGCAGCGCCCCGCGCTCGTCGACGCAGTCCTCGGCTCGCACATGAGTGACCATGACCGGCCGCCTTTCGTTCGGATCGGCTTTCTGCCTGACACGGACGACGCTAGGGGTCATAGAGGACAGGCTCTGTCCTCTATGACCCCTGGGCCGGGAGAAACAGTCCCGGGAACCGGAAGGAGCAGTCCGGGGAGCCGGACGACCGGACCACTTCGGGAGGGACGCCAGGACGTTCCAGGACGGACGCCAGGACCTTCAGGACGGACGTCAGAACGGGAAGCCGCTCCGCCCGTGCTGCACCGAGATCCACTTCTGCGTGGTGAAGGCGTCCAGCATCGCCTCGCCGTTCAGGCGGCCCACACCGGAGTGCTTCTCCCCGCCGAAGGGCACGATCGGCTCGTCGTGGACGGTGCCGTCGTTCACGTGGAACATGCCCGTGTCGATCCGCTGGGCGAAGCGCACCCCGCGCTCGACGTTCCCGGTGTGGACCGCTCCGCTCAGGCCGTAGGGGGTGTCGTTGACCACGCGTACGGCCTCCTCCTCGCCGTCGAAGGGGATGAGGAAGGCGACCGGGCCGAACACCTCCCGCTTGAGCAGGGCGGAGCCGGCGGGGATACCGGTGAGGACGGACGGCTCGACGAGGTTGTCGGTGGCCGTGCCGCGCACCAGGGCCGTCGCGCCCTCGGCGAGCGCCTGCTCGACGACGGCCGTGAGCGCGTCCGCCTGCTGCGAGTTGATCACCGGGCCGATGATCGTCTCCGGGTCGCTCGGGTCGCCCACCTTCAGGGACCTGACCTTGGCGACGAACTTCGCGGTGAACTCCTCGGCGACCGACCGGTCGACCAGGACGCGGTTGGCGGCCATGCAGACCTGGCCCTGGTGGACGTACCGGCTGAAGACGGCGGCGTCGACCGCGTAGTCGATGTCGGCGTCGTCGAGGACCACCAGGGCGCTGTTGCCGCCCAGTTCCAGGACCGAGCGCTTGAAGTGGGAGGCGCAGACGGTGGCGACGTGGCGGCCGACCTGGTCGGAGCCGGTGAAGGAGATGACCTTGGGGACCGGGTGCTCCAGGAACGCGTCGCCGATCTCCGCGATGTCCGTGACGACGACGTTGAGCAGACCGCCGGGCAGGCCGGCGTCCTCGAAGATCTTGCCGATCAGGGTGCCGCCGACGATCGGCGTGTTCTGGTGCGGCTTGAGGACGACGCCGTTGCCGAGGGCGAGGGCGGGGGCGACCGACTTCAGGGAGAGCAGGAAGGGGAAGTTGAAGGGGCTGATCACGCCCACGACGCCGACGGGGACCCGGTAGACGCGGTTCTCCTTGCCGTCGACGGGCGAGGGGATGATCCGGCCCTCGGGGCGCAGCGCCAGGTGGACCGCCTCGCGCAGGAACTCCTTGGCGAGGTGGAGCTCGAAGGCGGCCTTGAGGTGGGTGCCGCCGAGCTCGGCGATGATCGCCTCGGTGATCTCCCGCTCGCGCTCCTCCACCAGCTTCAGGGCCTTCTCGAACACCGCGCGGCGGGCGTACGGATTGGTCGCCGCCCACCGCTTCTGGGCGCGCTCGGCGGCCCGGTAGGCGGCGTCGACCTCGTCGGCCGTGGCTATGGTGATCGACGCCAGCTTCTCGTTGTCGTACGGGTTGAAGTCGATGATGTCCCAGGAACCGGTACCCGGGCGCCAGTCACCGTCGATGTACTGCTGAGCCAGGTCCGTGAAGTACGACGACATGTGATCCCTCAATCTCCTGGCGGCCGCCAGCGGATGTCTGATGGGGCGTCATCGTACTTCTGTTTCAGGAGAGTTGGAGAAGCCCTCGCAGGAGGTCCCGGCTCTCGTCCGGGCTCGGGCTGTCCTGCTGGAGCTCCTTCAGCGCCGTCTCGTACTGGGCGACGTCCTCGCGCTTGTCGAGGTACAGGGCGCTGGTGAGCTGCTCCAGGTAGACGACGTCGGACAGATCGGACTCCGGGAAGCTGAGGATCGTGAACGCGCCGCTCTCGCCGGAGTGCCCGCCGAAGCTGAACGGCATGACCTGGAGCCGCACATTGGGGCGCTCGGACATCTCGATCAGATGCTGGAGCTGGCCGCGCATCACCTCGCGGTCGCCGTACGGGCGGCGCAGGGCGGCCTCGTCCAGGACGATGTGGAACTCGGGGGCGTTCTCGGCGTCGAGGTACTTCTGCCGCTCCAGGCGCAGCGCGACCCGCCGCTCCACGTCGGCCTGGCTCGCGCCCTTCATGCCGCGCCGGACGACCGCGCGGGCGTACTCCTCGGTCTGGAGCAGCCCGTGCACGAACTGCACCTCGTAGACGCGGATCAGCGAGGCCGCGCCCTCCAGGCCCACATAGGTGGGGAACCAGCTGGGCAGCACGTCGGAGTAACTGTGCCACCAGCCCGCGACGTTGGCCTCTTTGGCCAGGGACAGCAGGGAGGAACGCTCCTGCTCGTCCGTGACGCCGTACAGCGTCAGCAGGTCCTCCACGTCTCTGGTCTTGAAGCTCACCCGGCCCAGCTCCATCCGGCTGATCTTCGACTCCGAGGCGCGGATCGAATACCCCGCCGCCTCACGGGTGATCCCCTTCGCCTCACGCAGTCGCCTGAGGTGTGATCCGAGCAGCATGCGCCGCACCACCGATCCCGGCTCTCCCGCGCTCACTTCGCCAGCCTCCCCAACCGTCTTCAAGGGCCGAAGTCTGCCACTAAAACACTCCGAGCAGTACTCGCCCGGTTACGGAGACGGAAACGAGCGGGGCGCTCGGGCGCGAAAAGGCCGGGCGCGGCGGGGGTGGTGCGAGAGGACGAGGCGGCGGACGCGACGGGAAAGCGGCGGTGAAAGGGCCCGGAAAGGGCGGGGAGGCGTCCGGAACGCGTCAAAGTGGGAGCGGAGAGGCCGCGGGGATGGTGGAAAAATTGACCAACAAGCGGTGCGGGAGGGTCCATTTCGGTCACGTGCACGTGCATCTGCCCTTGCATCTGGTCTGCGCATCCGAAACCATGGTCCCCGCACCACCGCCGCATCGCTACGACCGCGAATTCCGGGAGTGCCTCGCATGGGGACGAATGGATCGACCATGCTCGAGCCGTTAAGGCAGGGCCTTCCGCCACTGGACCCCGCGGCCGTCGACAACGCCGCCTCCTGCGCGCTCCCCGCCCATTACGAAGCGGTGGGCGAGGCCCGGCGGTTCACCCGCCGAACGCTCGACCAGTGGGAGCTGGGCGACCGCTTCGAGGATGTGTGCCTGGTCGTCTCGGAGCTGGTCACCAACGCCCTGCGGCACGCCCTGCCGGCCGACGGCCCGGGAACGGGGGACCCGGAGCCGCCGGTACGGCTGCACCTGATGCGCTGGGCCGACCGGCTGGTGTGCGCGGTCCGCGACCGCAGCCACGAGGGCCCGGTCGCCCGGGAGGCCGACGACTTCTCCGCGGAATCCGGCCGGGGGCTCTTCCTCGTCGGCTCCTTCAGCGACAGCTGGGGCTGGCACCCGCTCGCCGGCCCGCTGGAGGGCAAGGTCGTCTGGGCGCTGTTCCGGCTGAAGCCACCCGGCGCGTGACCCGCCGCGGCGCTCGCGCGCGCCGTGGCTCTACGCGCGTCGCCGTGCGCGACGCACTCGCTACCGCAGGTTACCGGAGCCCCTCGCGGCGGACGGCGCGCCGGGACGCGGCACACGCGGCCGGCGCGACGCGAGCGACGCGGCCGCGGGTGCGCTCAGCCCGCGACCAGATGGTCGAACTCGCCGTCCTTGACCCCCAGCAGCATCGCCTCGATCTCGGCGCGGGTGTAGACGAGCGCGGGCCCGTCGGGAAAGCGGGAGTTGCGCACGGCGACATCGCCGCCGGGCAGGCGCGCGAACTCCACGCAGGATCCCTGGGAGTTGCTGTGCCGGCTCTTCTGCCAGGCCACGCCGTGCAGTTCCGTGGCCGCCATGCCGTTGTACACGGCGGACGCGCGGGCACCGTCGTACGCCTCACCGTCGTACACGTCACCGTCGTACACGTCGTGGTCCACAGGTCGCTCCCCGGTGGTGCACTGGCTGGTGTGGCCATCGATGCAGTGGTCAACTGTTCCGGATCATAGCTCGCTTTCACGTGCATCTGCATGAGCAAATGCACGTGCACGCGGTGTGCTCCTGCGATTACAGCCGTGACGGCCGCTCTGCGGAAAACCTCGACCTCTAGGACGCCGGTCGCGGCGGACTCGTTCCTGCTATGCCCGCAATTTCTGTGAATATGCAACAACATGAGGGGCCCGCTCGGCGAAGCGGGCCCCTCGTGTCGCGCACCGCGACCGCGGTGGCGGGTGGTGCGACCGTGCCGGTCAGCGGGCGGCGTAGGGCAGCAGCGCCATCTCCCGGGCGTTCTTGACCGCCCGGGCGAGCTGCCGCTGCTGCTGGGCCGTCACGCGGGTGACGCGGCGGCTGCGGATCTTGCCGCGGTCGGAGATGAACTTCCGCAGCAGATCGGTGTCCTTGTAGTCGATATACGTGATCCCGGCCTGCTCCAGCGGGTTGGGGCGGCTCTTGGCGGGCTTGCGGTCCTTCGTTCGGGGCATGGGCGGTCAGACCTCCAGGAGGGTGTCGAAGGCGGGCGGCAGCCGCTTCCAGGCGTCGCGCCCGGCGGCGTACTCGGCGTCGGTCAGCAGACAGGACTCCAGCAGCCGCTCCAGCCCGTCCCGGTCGAGGCCGGGCGAGGTGAAGACCAGGTGCTGGCAGCGGTCGCCGTGCTCGGGGTGCCAGTCCAGCGCGGCGGCGGCGCGGCGCACCGGCGGGACCATCTCCCAGGCCGCGTCGGGCAGGGCGGCCAGCCACGGACCGGCGCTCTCCACGCACAGGGCACCGCCGGCCGCGTCCCAGTGCAGCAGGGTGTCCGGCTTGTCGGCGAGCCAGAACCGGCCCCGGCTGCGGGCGGCGGCGCAGGTCAGGTCCTCCAGCGCGGCGTACAGCCGCTCCGGGTGGAAGGGGCGGCGCCGGCGCCAGACGAAGGTGGCGACGCCGTGCGCGTCGGCCTCGGCGGGCAGCAGCGCGCAGGCCGGGTGCTGGGCGGCCGCGGCGGCCTCCACGTCGAAGCCGGCGAGGGCGGCCTCGGCCAGGGGGGACGCCGGGGCCGGGGAGGCGCCCGCCGGGTCGCCGTGGCCGATCGGGACCCGGCGGGCCGTCGGATGGAGCTGGGCCAGCAGCTCGCGGTCCTCGTCGTCGGCCTCCGGGGAGTCCGCCACGGCCAGGACGGGGGCGTACTCCAGCTGCCGCGCGAAGGTGTCGGCGACCGTGCGCTGGTCGGTGGCCGCGGCGGCCAGCCCGCCCTCGGCGAGGTCGTCGCCGTTGCCCAGGTACGGCAGGACCAGCGCCGGGTCGACGGCGGTGAGCACGCCGGTGACGGTGAAACCGCCGGCCGTCACCACCTCCGCCATCGCCTTGGGCTCGACGGAGTCCCACAGTTCGACGATCGCCAGCGGGGTGCCGCCCGCCTCCGCCAGCCGCGCGAGCTCCGGAACCAGGTCCTCGCGCAGCGCGCAGCAGGCGCAGTCGTTCACGAGCGGCGCCTCGCCGGCGGACCGGACGCCCGCGGCGTCCCGCACCGTCCGTACGACGGTGCCCGCGGCGGCGGTCGCCAGGTCGTGGTGGAGGACGACGCTGCCGGGCACGTCGGCGAGCAGCCGTGCCACGGCCGCCCGGCGGGCGTCGGCGTGCAGCCCGCCGACGATCACCACCGGCAGACTCATGCCCCGCCCCGCTTCCCGTACCGGCGCTCGAAGCGTTCCACGCGTCCGGCGGTGTCCAGGACGCGGGCGGTGCCGGTGTAGAAGGGGTGGCTGACGTTGGAGATCTCGACGTCGACGACCGGGTAGGTGTTGCCGTCCTCCCACTCGATCGTCTTGTCGCTCGTCATGGTGGACCGGGTGAGGAAGGCGTGGTTCGCGGCACGGTCACGGAAGACGACGGGACCGTAGGCGGGGTGGATTGCCTTGCGCACGGCGGGCTCAGCGCTCCTCTCGGAAGTCGACGTGGCGGCCGGCGACCGGGTCGTACTTGCGCAGGGTCAGGCGGTCCGGGTCGTTGCGGCGGTTCTTGCGGGTCACGTAGGTGAAGCCGGTCCCGGCGGTGGACCGGAGCTTGATGACCGGACGGAGTTCGTTGCGTGCCATGCTGCTATCTTACTGAAAATGAATTCCATTAACGCAAGCGCCTGAAGAGAGGTACGTCACCCGTGTCCGCCCACTGCATGCTGACCGGGGCCCAGCCGGGCTTCGGCAACCGCGTCTCCCACTCCCACCGGCGCACCTCCCGCCGCTTCGACCCCAACATCCAGACCAAGCGCTACTGGCTGCCGAGCGAGGGCCGGTACGTACGGCTGCGGCTGAGCGCCAGGGGGATCAAGGCCGTCGACACGATCGGCGTCGAGGCGGCCGTGGCCCGCATCCGCGCCCGGGGGGTGAAGGTCTGATGGCCAAGAAGAGCAAGATCGCGAAGAACGAGAAGCGGCAGGAGACCGTCGCCCGGTACGCTGCCCGCCGGGCCGAGCTGAAGGAGATCATCCGGCGCCCGTCCTCCACGGAGGCCGAACGGCTCGCCGCCCAGCGCGAACTGCGCCGCCAGCCCCGGGACGCCAGCGCCACCCGCGTACGCAACCGCGACCAGACCGACGGGCGGCCCCGTGGCTACCTCCGCGCCTTCGGGCTGTCCCGGGTCAGCCTGCGGGAGCAGGCGCACGCCGGGTATCTGCCGGGGGTCCGCAAGGCTTCCTGGTAGCGGGGGTCCCGGCGGCGGACGTCCCGGCAGCCCGGGAATGCCGGGGCCTCCGGGACGGGGATGGGCCGTCGGCGGGCTCCGGCGCGACCGCGGGCGGACGGGACCGCCGGCTCCGTCACCGGGACGACGCCGAAGGCGACCCGGGAGGGCGGCGCCGGGCCGCAGACGTACGCCAAGGCCGAAGGCGGTAAGTTCCCGAGCGGGTTGCCGACGTCCGGGCTCGGCTCCTGACGGCCGCCGTGGCGCCGTCTGTCCGCCCCCATCGCACCAGAGGACACGCATGCGCGCCTCCGCTCCGATCGCCGCCGCCTTCGCCTTCGCCGCGGCCCTCGCCCTGACCGCCTGCGACGACGGTGGCGGCGGTGACTCCGGCACCGGCGACCGGGGGGCCGGCCGCGGCGGTGCCGCCTGCCGGATGGACGGGGTTGCCGTGGACGCCGTCGCGAGCCCCGCACCGGCCGCCGGGGACACGGGCACCGTCTCCTTCACCGTCACCAACCGAGGTGCCGCCTGCACGCTGGACGGCCTCCCCGCCGTCACCCTGACGGCCGGCGGCACCCCGGTGGAGGTGCCCGCCGACGCCGCCGCACCGCGGCAGCGGCTGACGCTCGCCGAGGACACGGCGGTCTCCTTCACCGTCACCTACGTGCGCGGCGAGGCGGGCGGCGGGCGCGGCCTGGCCGTGCGGACGGCACGAGTCGCCCTGCCGGGCGCCGCCGACACGCGCGACTTCCCCTGGACGTACGGAGACGTCTCGCTGAAGGACGGCGGGGACGGGGTGCCGGACGCCACGGTGGGACCGTTCCAGCAGGCGGGTGACTGACGCCCGCCCCTTTTGAGGACTTGGCCTGCGGGCCCCGGATCTAGGGCAGCGGGGGCCGCGACCGGAGACGGGCGCGGTCGGCCGCGCGGGTGCCCTCCGTCCAGCCCGCCGCGTCGCTCACCCCGCGCAGCCGGGTCGTGGTCGTCTCCGGGAACATCCGCTCCAGACGGTCGGTGACGGCGGCCTCGCGGGAGGCCAGGGCCGGGAGCAGGTCGGCGGCCGGACCGGCGGGCCCCGACGCCTGTTCACCGGCGGCCGCCTTGACGGCGGCCTGTCCGGCGGCCCGCAGGCGGGTCCCGGCGCGGTGGGCGTAGGCCGCGAGGAACGACTGACGGAAGGACTTGGTCCGTTTCCGGCCGCCCGCGCGCTGGCCCGCCTCCGCCCTGGTCATCGCCGCCTCGGCCTGGACGAGGAGTGAGGTGTAGAGGAGTTCGACGGCCTCCAGGTCCGCCTCGAAGCCGACGACGGTGGAGAAGCCGAGGGGCTCGTTCCACACGGCCCGGCAGTGGTTCGCGTCGGCGACGGCGTCCAGCAGCACCGCCTTGGCCTGCTCGTACGGTGGTTCGACCCCGATCCGGCAGGCGCCCGGGGTGTCCGGTGCCGCGGCCCGGGCCGACAGCAGCGCGGCGTCGATGCTGTACCGGGCCATCAGCTCCTGCGCCTTGGCGCTGAGGGCCTCGGCCTCCTCCGGGTACGCGGTCGCCTCCGCCTTGGCGAGCAGGGCGCGGATCCGCCCGAGGGTCCGGGACTCGGGGCGCGCGTCGCGCGTACCCGCGGATGCGGCGGGGGCGGACGCGTCGAGGGGTTCGAGGTCGGGCAGGCGCAGCAGCAGCCGGTAGAGCTCCAGCACGGCGGTGGCGTGCGAGAAGCGGTCGGTGCGGGGCGGGGCCCCGGCGGGCAGCGCGTCGAGCTGCGCGGCCCAGCGGCGCCCGCGCGGGCGGTCGTGCGGAGCCTGCGCCCGGATCAGCGCGGCGGCCAGGCGCACGTGTACGTCGTCCAGCTCGCGCCGCACGATCCGTACGACGTCGGCGGGCTGCCAGCCGCGCCGCCAGGCCGTGGCCACGAACTCCCGCCCCCGGCCGTCCAGTTCGGCGTCCGCGTCCGGGTCGGCCGCGAGCAGGGAGGCGGCGGTGTCGAGGGTGGCGTCGGTGGTGTCGTACAGGGCGGTGCGCAGGGCGCGGTCGACGGTACTGGGCGTGCTCACCCGGCGATGGTGTCACGGCACCGGGGGCACCTCGCTCCCGGAACCGGGGCACGGCCGCGCGACGGGAGGCCCGGCACACGACTCTCGACTGTCAACCAAGGGTTGACGACAGAAGGGTGTCAACCTACGGTTGACACATGGCGAAGAACACGACCATCAAGTCGTCCGTGCGTCTCGACGACCTCATCGAAGCGATCAAGAAGGTCCACGCCGAGCCCTTGGAGCAGCTCCAGGACGCGGTGATCGCCGGGGAGCACCTCGGCGAGGTGGCCGACCACCTGATCGGCCACTTCGTGGACCAGGCCCGGCGCTCGGGCGCCTCCTGGACGGACATCGGCAAGAGCATGGGCGTGACCCGGCAGGCGGCGCAGAAGCGCTTCGTGCCGAAGGAGTCCGCGGACCTCGACGAGAGCCAGGGCTTCAGCCGGTTCACGCCCCGCGCGCGCAACGCCGTGGTCGCCGCCCACAACGCGGCCAAGGCCGCGGGCGGCACCGAGGGGGCGCCCGAGCACCTCGTCCTCGGACTGCTCGCCGAGCCCGAGGGCCTCGCCGCGAAGGCGATCGCCGCGCAGGGCGTGCCCCTGGAGACGGTCCGCGAGGCCGCGACGGCGGCGCTCCCGCCGGCCGCCGCGGACGTACCGGAGCTGATTCCGTACGGCCCGGCGGCCAAGAAGGTCCTGGAACTCACCTTCCGCGAGGCCCTCCGCCTCGGCCACAACTACGTCGGCACCGAGCATCTGCTGCTCGCCCTGCTGGAGCACGAGAACGGCGAGGGCGTTCTGAGCGGGCTCGGCATCGGCAAGGCGAAGACCGAGGAGTACGTCACCGAGGTCCTGGCGGAGTTCCTGGAGACGTCCGAGCAGGAGTCGTAGGGCGACGTCCGCGCGGGTGACACAGGCGGGCACCCGAGCGGGAGTCGCGGCCCGGCGCCGCCTCCGGTCCCGGCGGCGGGGCGGGCGGCCGCCGCGGGCCGTTGTCAGACCCGCCTGCCACACTCGCGGCATGGCCGACCGGTGGGCGCTCGCGGTGGCCGAGGGGGGCGGCGTGGAGGTCGCGCCCCTCGGCCCCGACGGGCTGCCCGCCGGGCCGGTGCGGCGGGAGGCCGACCTCGCCGGGGCCGTGCGGAGCCGCCCGGACGTCACGCGGTGGGTGTGGCGGTCCACCGCCGAGGTCTATCCGTCTCTGCTCGCCGCGGGGGTGCGGGTGGAGCGGTGCTACGACATCGAGGACGCCGAGACGCTCCTGCTCGGCCACGAGGGCCGGTACGGCGAACCCCGGTCGGCCGCCGCCGCCCTGGCCCGGCTGCGCGGCGGCCCCGTACCGCCCGATCCGCCCCAGCGGTCCGCCGAGCCGGGCGCGCAGTCCTCGCTCTTCGAGCCGCGGGGCGTCCGTCTGCCGCTGGCCGACCTGCTCGCCGTCTACGCCGAGCAGCAGCGGCGGCACGACCGCGCCGCGCACCCCGACCGAATGCGGCTGCTGACGGCGGCCGAGTCGGCGGGGATGCTGGTGGCCGCCGAGATGAACCGCGCGGGCCTGCCGTGGCGGGCCGACGTGCACCGCGAGGTGTTGCACGGCCTGCTCGGCGAGCGGTACGCGGGCGGGGGCGAGCCGCGCCGCCTGGCCGAGCTGGCGGAGGAGGTGTCCGCGGCGTTCGGGCACCGGGTGCGGCCCGACCTGCCGGCCGACGTGGTCAGGGCGTTCGCCCGGGCCGGCATCAAGGTCAGGTCGACCCGGCGGTGGGAGATCGAGTCCGTCGACCACCCGGCCGTGCAGCCGCTGCTGGAGTACAAGAGGCTCTACCGGATCTGGGTGGCGCACGGCTGGTCCTGGCTCCAGGACTGGGTGCGCGAGGGGCGCTTCCGCCCCGAGTTCCTGGCCGGCGGGACGGTCACCGGGCGCTGGGTGACCAACGGCGGGGGCGCGCTCCAGATCCCCAAGGTGATCCGGCGGGCCGTCGTCGCCGACCCGGGCTGGCGGCTGGTGGTCGCCGACGCCGACCAGATGGAGCCGCGCGTGCTGGCGGCGGTCTCCCGCGACCCGGGGCTGATGGAGGTGGCCGGCCGGGAGACCGACCTCTACCAGGCGGTGTCCGACCGCGCCTTCTCCGGCGACCGCGCCCAGGCCAAGCTGGCGGTGCTCGGCGCGGTCTACGGCCAGACCTCCGGTGACGGACTGAAGAACCTGGCCGCGCTCAGACGCCGCTTCCCGAAGGCGGTGGCGTACGTCGACGAGGCCGCCCGCGCCGGTGAGGAGGGACGCCTGGTGCGGACCTGGCTCGGGCGGACCTGCCCGCCGGCGGCCCGGCCGGAGGACGACGAGGCCGGGGAGGCCGGCATCCCGCTCGCCGGGGCGGAGTCCGACGAGCGGGCGTGGGTGCCCGGCTACGCCTCCACCGACGCGCGCGCCCGGGGCCGCTTCGCCCGCAACTTCGTCGTCCAGGGCAGCGCCGCCGACTGGGCCCTGCTGCTCCTCGCCGCGCTGCGGCGCGCCTGCGCGGACCTGGCGGCCGAGCTGGTGTTCTTCCAGCACGACGAGGTGATCGTGCACTGCCCGCGGGAGGAGGCGGACGCGGTCGTGGCGGCGATACGGGAGGCGGCGGACCTCGCCGGGCGGCTGACGTTCGGGGACACCCCGGTGCGGTTCCCGTTCACGACGGCGGTGGTGGAGTGCTATGCCGACGCCAAGTGATCAGGTCGTCTCCGGCCCGTCGCGCAGGAGCTCCCTCAGCTCCCCCACGACCGCCGCCGCGTCCGTCCCGTCCAGCGCGGCGAGGGCCGACCGCCACTGCTCGTACGCCTCGGCCGCGCGCCCCCGCTCCCGCAGCAGGAACCCGAGCTGGTGGCGGGCGAGACCCTCGGTGTGGCGGTCGGCGCGGGCCTCGGCGCGGCGCAGCAGCTCCGCGCAGGCGCGGTCCGCGTGGTCCTTTCGGTCCAGCCGGCGCAGGGCGCGGACCAGACCGAGGCGGGAGCGGGACTCGCCGTGCCAGTCGCCGTGGGCGCCGAGGATGTACAGGCTCCGCCAGAAGTGCGCCGCGGCCGCCGCCGGCTGGCCGAGCGCGAGGTGGGCGTAGCCGATGCCGCAGTGGGCGGTGTGCCGCACGATCACGTTGCCGGTCGCGTCGCCGAGGGCGAGTGAGCGGCGGTGCTGCTCGATCGCCGCACGCGGGTCGGTGTGCTGGTAGAGGTCGCCGAGACGGCCGCGGGCGACGGCCTCGCCGTACGGGTCGTCGAGCCGCCGTGCGCGGGCCAGGCTCCGGCGCAGGGCCCGCTCCGCCTCGGCGTACCGGCCGAGCCCTGCCAGCAGCAAACCGCGGTCGCCCAGGCACCGGTGGACCCGGACGGCCCTGCCGAGCCGCCGCCAGATCCCCAGCGCCTCGCCGTTCAGGGCCAGGGCGTCGGTGTGCCGTCCGGTCAGGAAGCGCAGGCCCGCGAGGTCGCCCAGCGCGTACGCCTCGGCGGCCTCGTCGCCCAGGCGCCGCGCCGCGCCCAGCGCGGCCCGCCCCAGCACCTCCATCTCGGCGATCCGGCCGCCGCGCCGGAGGCAGGGGAAGAGCAGCCGGGCGAGGACGGAGATCCAGGCGGCGTGGCGGTCGGCGCCGTCGGCGGCCCTCGCCGGCCCGGTCTCCCCGGCGCACCGCTCGGCCAGCACCACCACGTTGCCCAGTTCCCCGTCCCACCAGGCCAGGGCCGCCGCGGCCGAGGCGAACGGGGGGACGGTGGCGACCTGGGCGGTGTGCTCGGGCGGCTGCGCCGCGGTCGGGCGACGGCGGTCGTCCAGGTCGGGTCCGGGGCCGAGGAGGACGGTGAGGGTGCGCTCGGCCACGGCGGCGTACCAGCGCAGGGCGGTCTCGGTGGCGTCCGTGCCGTCGTCGGGCCCGGCGAGTTCGCGGGCGAAGGCGCGGACCAGATCGTGGGGCGCGTAGCGGCCGTACGCGGTCTCCTCCAGCAGCGCCACGTCGACCAGCCGGTCCAGGGCGGCCTCGGCACGGCGCTCGTCGGTGCCGGTGAGGCGGGCCAGCAGCGGGGCGCCGTACGCGGGCAGGTGGAGGGCTCCGATGCGGCGCAGCACCCGGGCCGCGTCCCGGTCGGGCTCGCGGTCGGAGGCGGTGAGCGCGTCGTGCGCGACGGCGAGGGACGCGCGCACGCTCAGATCGTCGTACTCCAGGTGGTTCAGCCTGCCTTCGGCGTCCGCCAGCCGGCCGGCCAGCACGTCCGGGGTCAGGGCGCTGCGGGCGGCGAGCCGGGCGGCCACGGCGCGCAGCGCCAGCGGAAGGCGGCCGGTCAGCTCGACGAGAGGATGGTCGGCGGTGAGGCCGCCGGGGCCGCCGCCCGCTCCTCGGCCGCCCCCGTCCCGGTGACCGTGACCGCTTCCCTCCCGGTGTCCGGGGTCCGCCTCCCGGCCGCCGCGCCGGGAGACCGCGCGCAGCAGGGCCGCGCTCTCCTCCCCGGACAGGGGCGCCAGCGGGAAGCGGTGGGCTCCGTCGAGGGCGGTGAGCGGCGACCGGCTGGTGACGATCACCGCGCAGCACGGGCCCGCCGGGAGCAGCGGCCGTACCTGCGCGGCGTTCGCGGCGTCGTCCAGGACCAGGAGCGTACGGGTCGGCGCGAGCAGGGAGCGCAGCAACGCCGCGGCGGCGTGCGGGTGTTCGGGGATGCCGCCCGGCTCGGCTCCGAGATCACGGAGCAGTGCGGTGAGGGCCTGCCCGGCGGTCAGCGGGGTCATGCCCGGGGTCGCGCCCTGGAGGTCGATGTACAACTGGCCGTCGGGGAAACGCTCCTTCACCGCGTGGGCGGCCTGCACGGCCAGCGCGCTCTTGCCCACACCGGCCATGCCGCTGACGACGGCGACAGCCGGACGCGCGCCGGGAACGAGAGCACGGCGCAGACCGTCGAGCACGTCCGCGCGGCCCGTGAAGTGGGCGGGCGGCGGGGGGAGCTGGGCGGGTCGCGGCCGGTGCGGGCAGGGCCGGTGCCGGTGGCCCCCGGGGCCGTCACCGGGGGCGGCGTCCCGCGACTGGGAGGACGCGGAGGGAATGGGCGCCGCGGGTGCCACGGGCGGCGGGGGCGTCGCGGGAGGCACGCGGGTCACGGAGGGCGCGGGCGGCGCCGACGCCACACGGGACGCCTCGGGTACCCGGCCGGCGGCTCCCCGCAACACCTCCACGTGCGCCTTCCGCACCGCCGGTCCGGGCTCGATGCCGAGTTCCTCGACGAGGCGGGCCCGCAGATCGCGGTGGACGGCCAGCGCCTCGGCCTGGCGGCCGGTGCGGTGCAGGGCCAGCATGAGCTGCCGCTGGTACGCCTCCCGCAGCGGATGCTCGGCGACCAGCGCGGTCAGCTCCGGTACGGCGTCCGCGAGGAGCGCGCCGCCGAGGGCCAGCGCGGCGTCGTACCGCCGTTCCAGGAGCAGCAGCCGGGCCTCCTCCAGGCGTTGCGCGAACGCGAATCCGCCCACCTCGGCCGGCAGCCCGGCGAGCGGCGCCCCCCGCCACAGCGCCAGCGCGGCCGTACTGGCGCGCAGGACCCGATCCCACGCCCGAGCGGCGTGCGCGGACCGTACCTCGGCGGCACCGGCCTCGAAGACATGGACGTCCAACTCGCCCTCGCCGACCCGCAGCGCGTACCCGGACGGCACCGTGCGCAGTCTCCCGGGATCGTCGAGCAGCCGCCGCAGCCGGGCCACGTGGTTGTGCAGCGACGCCCGCGCCGACGGGGGCGGGGCACCGCCCCACAGCGCCTCCTTGAGGGACTCGGCGGTCACGGTCCGGCCCGCCTCGAGCAGCAGCGCGGCCAGCAGCACACGCAGTTTGGGGCTCCCGACGGCCCGGACGCGGGGAGCGGGGCCGGTGACATCACCGGCCGCGGCCCCCGGCGCCGGGCCCCCGCGCCACGCGTCCGCGCCGTCCGGCGGGCCGTCGTACAGGACCGGCGGCCCCAGCAGCCCGAACCGCAGCCCGCACCGCTTCACACCGCCCACTGCCTTTCCGCACGCCGTCGCCGGAGCGCTTGGGGACGAAGCCCCCCGCTCCCGGCGGTATTCCGCCACCTTCCTCACCGACGGCCCGGCGCGGCCCGGGGTCCGCTACCGTACGGCCGTCTTCCGTCACCGCTCGTCCGCGTCCGCCCCAACAAGTGGCGAAGCGGAGGAGTGTTGGCCACATGTTAGCCATCCGTTGGCAAGTCCTGATGGGATCACTACATCGGATCTGGCCCGGGGGTGCGCGCGTAGACGCGTTGCTCGGGGGAGTGTCGCCGCCGCGGCCGGATCCGGCGCCGTGCGGGGGCCCCGGTCGTCAGAGGTGAACGACCGGGGCCCTCGCCCATGCCGCCACCGCGCCCGCCGCCGGGCGGACGACCGGGTGCACGCGAACGACGGACCGCGCGCACGGCCGGCGGCCGCGGGGACGGCGGACGATCCGGGGACCGCGACGGACGACGGCCGGGGTCAGATGACGGGCGGCCGGCCCAGCCGGGTGAGCCGCCACACCGTCCGCCAGCGCATGGGCCGCCGCTCCCCCGCGGGCTGCCGGACGCCTTCCGCGAACCCGCCGAACCAGGCGCGCAGCCCGGCGCGCGACCGGTTCCGTACGAGGGTCAGCAGCAGCCACACCCCCAGGTGCACGGGCACGAGCGGCAGCGGCAGCCGGCGGCGGGCCAGCCAGACCCGGTTGCGGGCGTTGACCCGGAAGTAGACGGCGTGCCGGGCCGGCGAGGTCTTCGGGTGCCGCAGCAGCAGCTCGGGCGCGTACAGGATCCGCCACCCCGCGTCGGCGGCGCGCCAGGCCAGGTCGGTCTCCTCATGGGCGAAGAAGAACTCGGCCGGCCAGTCGCCCACCTCGTCGAGCATCGCCATCCGCAGCGCGTGCCCGCCGCCGAGGAACCCGGTGACGTAACCGCCCCGCATCGGGTCCGCCGAGCCGACCCGGGGCACGTGCCGCTGCTGCGTCTGCCCGTGCTCGTCGGCGATCCGGAATCCGACGATGCCGAGCCGGTCGTCGGCGGCGAACAGATCCCGCACGCGGCGCAGGACGTCGGCGCCGACGAGCAGCCCGTCGTCGTCCAGTTCCACGACCACGTCGGTGTCGCCGTACTCCCGAAGCCGCGCCAGGGCCACGTTCCGCCCGCCGGGACAGCCGAGGTTCTCGTCGACCTCGATGGTGGTGACCTGCCCGGGCAGCGAGAGCCGCCGGGCGAACTCGGGCAGCGGACAGCCGTTGCCGACGATCACGATCCGCGCGGGCGGCACGTCCTGCGCGGCCACCGACTCCAGCAGGGCGTCCACTTCGGCGGGCCGGTTCCCCATGGTCACCACGGCCACCGCGATCCCCGGCGCCCCCATGCCCTCACCTCTCCCTGCCGGAAACAGCGCTCGCGCGATGCCGCGGTCTCGTTTGACCCTAGCCGTTCACGGCGGGGCTCCGCGGAGGACGCGCGCCGTTGACCGGAAACCCCGACAAGTCCTACGAGACCGGACGGGATCGCACCGCCGGGAACTGGGACGGACGGATCCGAGTCTTTACCTATGACCTGTCGACGAGGCGGAGAGCCATTGATGGATGCCATGAGCGTCACGCTGGGTGAAGAAATCATGCTGCTGTCGCTGGACGACGCGTCCGGCGAGGCGAAGGACCGGCTGTCCGCGGGCTGGGGAGTGGCGAGCGGCACGCTCCTCGAACTGGTCCTGGCCGGCCGTGTCACGGTCGAGGACGGCCTCCTGGAAGTCGCGGACCCTTCCCCGACCGGCACCCCCCTGCTGGACGAACGGCTTGAGAAGATCGTCGAATGGGCCGGTCCCTCCCCTCGCGCGGGTGGGGGCAAGACGAGGCGCAAGGCACAGGACTGGCTGACGAAGGACCAGGTAAAGGCCGTGGAGGCGACGGTCCGGAGCCTTCTCGACCGCGGCCTGGTGCGCGAGGAGAAGCACCGGGTCCTGGGACTGTTCCCGGTGCGGCGTTACCCGGAGGCGGACGGAGCGGTGGAACGGGAGCTGCGTGAGCGGCTCACGGCGGTCGTGCTGGAGGGCGAGCGGCCGGACGACCGCACCACGGGTCTGGTGGCGCTGCTGGACGCGGCCGAGCTGCACCGGATCGCCTTCCCGGGCCTGTCACGCAAGGAGCTCGCGGAACGGGTGAAGCCGCGGATGGCGGAGATCGCCGAAGGGCACCGGGTAGGCGACAGCCTCCGGGAGGCGATCCGGTCCATGCGGACGGTGATGATGGTGGTCGCGTCCACCACGGCGGCCACCACCACGATCGCGGCGACGGGCTGACCCGGATACGGCCCCGCCCGCGCCGGGACTCAGATCCAGCCGCGCTGCTGCGCCAGATGAGCGGCGGCGTGGCGGTTCTCCACCCCGAGTTTCGAGGTCGCGGACGACAGATAGTTGCGTACCGTCCCGGGGGCAAGGGCCGCCCGTTCGGCGATCTCCTCGATCGGGGCGCCGTCGGCGGCGAGGGAGAGGATGTCGGCCTCGCGGGAGCTCAGCGGGGACTCGCCGGCGCTGATGGCCTCCGCCGCCAGGATGGGGTCGATGTAACGGTGGCCGGCGTGCACGGTGCGGATGATGGTGGCGAGTTCCTGCGCCGAGACGGTCTTGGCCACGAAGCCCTTGACGCCGTGGGCGAGCGCGCGTTTGAGGTGACCGGGCAGTCCGTGGCTGGTGACGATCAGCGACTTGCAGTCCGGCAGGTCACGGGCGAGTTCCCGGACCACCGCGATTCCGTCCTTCTCCGGCATCTGGAGGTCGAGGACGGCGACATCGGGCTTGTGGTGGAGTGCCATGGCGACGGCCTCGTTTCCGGTGGCGGCCTCGGCGACGACGTCCAGGTCGTCTTCGAAGGCGAGCAGAGCGGCGAGGGCACCGCGGATGAGGTGCTCGTCGTCGGCGAGCAGGACACGGATCATCGGTGGGCTCCCTTGGGTATGCGCACGCTCAGACGGTAGGTGTTCCTGGCGCGGGGGCCGTGCCGGAGGGTCCCGCCGAGCGGGGCCAGGCGCTCGACGAGGCCGGCCAGTCCGCTGCCGCTGCCCTCGGAGGCCGGCTGGCCGATGCCGTCGTTGGTGATGGTCAGCTCGGTGGCGCCGTCGTCGGCGCGGGCCAGGCGGATGGCGCAGTGGCTCGCGTGGGAGTGGCGCAGCACGTTGGTGACGCCTTCGCGGACCACCCAGGCGAGCGCGGTCTGGATCTCCTCGCTCAGGGCGGAGTCGTCGTCGCCGTGGATCCGGCAGGTGATCCCCGCCGCCTCCAGGACCGAGCGGGCGCCCTGGAGTTCGGTGGACAGGTCCGCCGTGCGGTACCCCTTGATGACGTCCCTGATCTCCTTGTGCAGTCCGCGGGTGAGGCTCTGCACCTCCGCGAGCTCCGCCCGGGCCGTCGCGTTCTGCGCCAGGCGCTCGGCGAGTTCGGCCTTGAGGGCGACCACCGAGAGAGTGCGGCCGATCACGTCGTGGAGGTCGCGGGCGAAGCGCAGGCGTTCCTCGGCGACGACGAGGCGGGCCTGCACCTCCCGGGCGGCGTTGAGCTGCCACAGCACGGCCAGGAACCACAGCGAGGAGCGCATGAGCGCCCCGATGACCAGCCAGGTGATGGCGGTGAGGAGCAGCGCGGCGGGCGCGGCGTCGCGTTCGAGCGAGAGGACGACGGCGCCGCACGCCGCGGTCTCGGCGAGGGCTGCCCCCGCGTAGGGCGCGGAACGGAGCACCGGCGCGAGGGCGAAGGCCGGCGGGATGGCCACCACGATCGAGGCGATGACCAGGATGCGGGTGCCGTCGAACCCTCCGGTGCGGTACGCCTGGGAGAACAGGACCAGTTCGACGAGGGTCAGCACGGACACGGCGGCCACGAGCGCCCTGGGCCGGGCGGCCCGGCCGACGGTACAGGCGACGGCCGTCGTGGCGCCGATGCCCTGGAGAGCGGAGAGAACCGCGGTCCACCAGCCGACGGCGGCGGGCGTCCGGGTGGCATCGAAATGACTGAGCAGCGGCCACAGCAGGGAGGCGAGCAGCAGCCACGGCATGGAGCACAGCATCCAGCGCGTCTGCTGCGTCGCCCTGTCGACGTCCGTCCGGTACTGCGCCGTCTCCGACACGGCCACTCCCCGTACTCCCTCGGTGCGAACGCGCTGTGCCGAGCCGTGCGTCGCCGTCCGCCCGGTCGGGGCCGTCAGACACGCGGTTCCCAGCGGAACCGGCGCAGCGCCCCCCATGCGGCGACGGTGGTCCAGGCGAGCAGCGTCAGGATCCTGGCCAATGAGTCAATCACCCCGGCGTCCTGACCGGTCCAGCCGGTCCGCACCAGTTCGATGACCGGGGTCAGCGGGAAGAAGCGCAGCACGTCGCCGAGGGCGTCGGGCAGCACCTCCAGCGGGATGAGGGTGCCGGAGGTGAGCAGCAGGAGCAGGAAGCCGATGGTGCTGACGCCCTGGGCGCTCTCCGCGGTCCGGGCGGCGGCGGTGCTGACGGCCGCCGCGGCCGTGGTGAGCAGCGTTCCGAGCACGATGCCGAGGACGACCAGATGGGGGGCGGCGGGGATGCCGAGCCCCGCGATCACCGACACGGCGGTGGCGATCAGGGCGAACTGGAAGACGGCGGCCAGGGCCATGGGGACGGCCGGCCCCGCGAGGACGATCAGGTCCTCGACCTCACCGGTGCGCAGCCGTTTGAGGACGTGTTCCTCGCGGCGCAGCACATAGACGCCGATGAGGGGCGCGTACAGGGCCATGATCAGGACGATGCCCGCCGTGGTGGAGATCATCACCTGGCCCAGGGCGAGACCGGCGTCGCCGAGCTCGAACCGTTCCATGATCGTGGTGGACCCCATGACGATCAGGACCGGGACGACCAGGACGTTGAAGAGATTGCTCTTGCTGCGCAGGAAGAGAGTGAGTTCGGCCCTGGAGAGCGCGGTGAGATGGGCCGCCCGGGTGCTCATACGGTCTCCTCCGCGTGCTGGGCCGCCGGCTCCGCGGTCCGCCGTGCCGCCGACATCCCCGACGGGTCCGGTGCCCGCGACGGGCCCGAGGTCCGCTCCGTACCTTCGGCCTGGCCTTCGTCGTGGCCTTCGTCCGGACTCTCGTCCTGCTCCCTGGCGATCCGCAGGAACGCCTCCTCCAGGGAGGCGGAACTGGCGTCGAGCTGGTGCAGGGTCGCCCCCCGGGAGCGGGCCCAGACGAGGACTTCGGTGGTGGTGTGCTGGAGGTCCCTGGTGGACAGCTCGACCCGGCCGCCGGCGGTGACCCGCAGGCCGGCCCGCAGTTCGGCGGCGGGCGGCAGGTCGTGCGGGGTCAGGCCGGGCGGGAGCCGGAATCGGAGGGTGGAGGGATAGGCGTCGACGATTTCCGAGACGGTTCCGCTGGCGGCGATCCGCCCCCGATGCATGATCGCCAGCCGGTCGGCGAGCTGCTCGGCCTCTTCGAGGTAGTGCGTGGTGAGCAGGATCGTGGTGCCCTCGGACCGCAGTGACTTGATGATCTCCCAGGTGTCGTGCCGGCCCTCCGGGTCCATGCCGGTGGTGGGCTCGTCCAGGAAGAGCAGATCCGGCCGGCCGAGGGTGGCCAGGGCGAGGTCGAGGCGCCGCTTCTCGCCTCCGGAGAGGTTCTTGACCGCGACGTCCTTGCGCCCGGACAGGCCCACCATGGACACGGCCTCGTCGAGCGGCCTGGGTTCCGTGGTGCACGAGGCCCACATGCGGACGGTTTCCGCCACGGTCAGGTCGGCGGGGAAGCCGCCGTGCTGGAGCATCACGCCGGTGCGGGTGCGCACCCGTTTGCGGTCCCGTACGGGGTCGAGTCCGCCGAAGAGCCGAATGGTGCCCCTGGCGGGGCTGGCGAGCCCTTCGATGAGCTCCACCGTGGAGGTCTTGCCGGCTCCGTTGGTCCCCAGCAGCGCGAACAACTGCCCCTCACCCACGGTCAGTTGGACGCCCCGCACCGCATCGAAACCGCGCGGCCCGGGGGGTCCGTACCGGCGCCATACGTCTGTGACCTCAATCACATTCGACTGAATTCCGGCTGTCATGGAAGACATCGTCGCCGAACACGAAGCCCCGCGGTGATGAGAACTGTCATGGGTTCTCATGACAGATGTCATGGCGGACCATGACATCTGTCATTCCACGGAATATGATCGTCCAATTTTCAGTGTGATGCAGGTCATATATCGGATGCTGAGATGGTGTTACATCCTTCCTGCACGCCGCCCGAGATCACATCGGAATGACCGACCGATGGCAGAGCAGACCGGACAGCGCCACAGGGGGACGGGGATTTCCATGCCTGAAACGGCTTCTTGTGCTGCGATGACCGTCCATTTGGCACGGTCGGCACGCCGGACCGGACGCATGGTCCACGACGGGGGAAAGCGGACGACCCCTCATCGTCACCGCCCTGTCGCAGGACCGGCCGCGCCCGTTCCCGGCTCGCTGATCATCAGGCACGGCGGCAGCACGACCGCTCCGCATTTCCGCGCGGAATGCCGGGGGCGGCTGTTCAACCACGGAAAACCACGGAAAAACCAGTCACGGAAGAGGAATGTCATGACCGAGATCGTCTCGTTCGTCAACAGCCTGGACCTCGGCCCGATCGAGGCCGCCGACGCCCACACCGACCAGCTCCCGGTCCTCGCCACCCCGGCGGCCGCCCTCGCCGCCATCGGCGGCGCCAAGGCCGTGGGCGCCTTCGTGGGCGGCGCGACCCTGGTCGGCGGCGCCTACGCCCTGGGCCGCGCGGTGGGCTGACCCACGGCACCAGCCGCACACCCTCATACATCCCCGGGACGCGTCCGATCCCGGAATGCGAAAGGACCTGGACGTGAACGACGTCATTCGCGCCGTCAATGAAATGGAACTCCCCGAGGAAGGTGTCATCTTCCCCGAGGCCAGCCCCGTGCTGGCTACGCCCGGCGCCTTCCTGGGCGGCGTGGCGATCTCCTCCGCCATCATCGGCGCGTACGAGCTCGGCCGCCAGGCCGGCTGATGCTCTCCGCCCCTGACGGCTGAGGCATGAAGGGGCAGATTCATCACGTCTGCCGGGCCAGAGGTGCGTTCTGGCCCGGCAGACCCTTGATGAGCCTAGCTCTCTGTCCGGAGCGCTGTGAAAGAGACGCCTATGAAATTCGCCAGAAGGATCGCCTCCGCGGTGTTCGGGCCGGCTCCGGTGAGCCGGGACCGCGCCCTGGGCATGTCGGAACGGCTCGCCGCCGTCACCAGTCTGACGTCGTCCCTCGAATACCTCTCACAGCGCAGACAGATGCGTAAGGGAGGGCTCAACGACTGGGACATCGTCAAAGACGTCCAGGCGGAATCGACCCCGCTGGTCCGCAGGCTGCTGAACACCGTCAGCGGCCCCGGGACCACGACCGCCCTGCACATCGCCCGCGCCGCCGTGGCCGCGGGCATGCTGCTCCCCGGCGATTCCCGCCTGCGCGGCGCCGGAAGCCTTTTCCTGGGGGCCACCTCGGCCCTGCTCTACCCCCGCCACCGCTACGGCACCGACGGCTCCGACCAGGTGGCGATACTGGTGCAGACCGCCACCGGCGCGGCACGGCTGGTGCCGTCCCCCCAGGCCAAGGACGCCCTGCTGTGGTACGTCGCCCTCCAGGCCAATCTCTCGTATCTGATCTCGGGCTGGGTCAAGCTCCTCGGTGAGCCGTGGCGCGACGCCTCCGCCCTCGGCGGAGTGATGCGCACCAGGACCTACGGCCACGAGGGCATGTACCGGTGGACCCAGGAGCATCCCAAGGCGGCCCGGCTGCTCACCCACGGGGTGCTGGCGCTGGAATGCCTCTTCCCGCTGGCCTACGCGCGCGGCGGGCTGCTGGCCCGCCCGTTCATCGCGAGCGCCGCCGCCTTCCACCTGGCCAACGGCTACTTCATGGGCCTCGGCCGGTTCGTGACGGCCTTCACCTCGATGCATCCGACGGTCGCCTACACCTCGGCGCCCAGGAGCCACCCCGCCGTCGCGGGGCGCGACGACCGCGCCCTGCCCACGGCGCTGGCACTGCTCGCGGCCATGGTGGCGGCCGGCGCCGGCACTGCCGTCCAGCGGCGGCTGCGCACCACCGAGGGCTGGCACACCTCACGCTTCCTGACGACCCGCCATGGCAACGAGCTCCAGTACGAGGTGCTGTCCAACGGCGACGGCGAGCGGCCGGTCATGGTGTTCGCCGCGGGCATGGTGTCCACCAGCGAGCACTTCGCCTGGATCACCGAACGGCTGGCCAAGGAGACCGAGTACGGGGTCGTCACGTACGCCCGCGCCGGATACGCCGGAAGCCGCTACCGCAGCGGCGCCCCGTTCCGGCTGTCGGAATCCGTCGACGACCTCGTCGACCTGGTGAACGGTGCCGTCGCCGCGCACCGCGAGGTGATCCTCGTCGGCCACTCGCTGGGCGGGGAGATCGCCCGGCGGGCCGCCCTTCGCCTGGGCGACCGCGTCCACGGCGTCGTCTACCTCGACTCCTCCCACCCCGGCGAGCTCAACCGCTCCACGCAGCAGAGCGACACCGCCGAGAAGCTGCGCGGCTCGCTCACCCAGATGGCCTGGTTCCTGCGCCTGGGCACGGGCGTCCTCATGGCTCGTCCCGAGTGGGTCGAGGCGCTGCCCGTCGCGTACCGCAAGAAGGCCTTCGCCCAGTACGCCGACGTACGGATGTGGGAGGCCGGGCGCCGCGAATGGGACGCCGTGGAGGCCGACTTCCGGTCCTTCTCCGGTGAACTGGAGCGGATCGAGGGCGCGCACGGCCTGGTCGTCTCCGCGCAGCAGACGGTCGACCGCGACCCCGAGCAGCTGCTGATGCACAAGGAACTGGCCGACGCCCACCAGGGCGGCCGGACCGCCACCGTGGTCATCGAGGGCGCGGGCCACGACACCGTGCTCACCCAGAGCCGCTTCGCCCACCAGGTCGCCGACCGCGTCATCGCGTTCTTCGACGGCCTCCCCGGCGCCGGTACCGCCCACGGCCGGGGCGCCCCGGCCGCCGGCTCCGCGGCCGGCCCGGCCGCCGGTCCCTCCGCCGGGAAGGAGGCGGCATGACCACCACCCCGCGGGGACCGCGCGCCGTCGCGAGGCACCTGCTGACGGGCGAAGGCGCCGCCTGGCGGCTCGCCGGAGCCGCGATGCTGCTCGGCACCCTCGCCACCCAGCACCCCCACCCGATGTTCAACCGGCTCCAGCTGAAGGACACCTTCTCGGTACTGCCGAACTGGCGGTTCTTCGCGCCGACGCCGGCCATGCACGACTACCACTTCGTCTACCGCACACTCGGCGCGGACGGCACCACCTCGCCGTGGCAGGGCGTCGACGTGATCGAAGGGCGCAAGCCCTGGCAGATCGTCTGGTTCCCGACCCGCCGCCCCGAGAAGGCCGTCTTCGACATCTGCAGCGAGATCCTGCACGTCATCGACAAGGGCTTCGCGGTGGTCACCCGCACCTCCGCGTACCGCACGCTCACCGAGCATCTGCGCGTCACCATCAACAGCCGGGGCGACGCGGCCCGGACCGTCAAGGGATTCCAGTTCGCGCTGGTCCGGGCCACGGGGTACGACAAGGGCCCTGATCCCGAGATGGTCTTCGTCTCCCCGTACACCCCTCTCGACCCGCACGCGCCGGCCGTTCCGGCGGCAGGCGCCAAGACCGAAGCGAGGACCTGACCATGGCCGCCTATTTCGTCATCGCCATCGGAGTCGCGATCGCCGGGGCCATCGCCTACGGCGTGCTCAGGCGGCGGTAGCCGTCCGCGGACCGCCCGAAGCCGTCAACCCCCGCCGCCTCCGGCAGGAGCCCGCCGCCCGAGGCCGGTGCGGAACCGAAGCGGGACCGAAGAGGAAGAAGAGGGAGCGTCAGTGAGCACAGGGAGCACCGGCACCGCACAGGCCGCGAGCGGCACGGTGGAGGACATCGGCTACGGGCGGCAGTTCGACGGCTGGTACGACCGTCTCTTCCCCCAGGACGAATCGGCCGCGGCCACCGCGAAACGGCTGGCCGCGCTGCACCCCGCCCCCTCGGCGGGCACGGTCGAGTTCGGAGTCGGCACCGGGCGGATCGCGCTGCCGCTGTCCGCGTACGTCGGCCCGGTCACCGGCGTCGACTCCTCGCCCGAGATGCTCGCCAGGCTGCGCGACGCGCTCGGCGGGGAAACCTCCGTCGAGCCGGTGCACGCGGACATCCGCACCTACACCTCCGGCCGCACCGCGGGTCTCGTCTACTGCGTCTGCGGCACCCTGTCGATGCTGCTCAGCCCGGAGGAACAGCGGCAGGCCGTCCGGCGCGCCGCCGACCTGCTGATCCCCGGCGGGCGCCTGGTCGTGGAGACCCACAACAAGCCCGCCATCCTCGCCCTCCACGAAGGGCGCAGCCGCGCCACCTACTTCACCCCGTATCCGCAGCCCGGCACCGGGCTCCAGACGCACTCCACGCTGCTGCCCGAAGGCGGCCTGTGGCACTGCTCCCACATCTGGTACGAGGCGGACGGCACCACCCGTGTCGGCACCGAACTGTCCCGGCTGACCCACCCGGACGAGGTCGACGCGTACGCCCGTGAGGCGGGCTTGGAGCCGGAGAGCCGGACGGCGGGCTGGCACGGCGAGGACTCCCCCTACACCGAGCAGTCCCCCATGTTCGTCTCCACCTACGTCAAGGCCGCCCCGTGAACGTCTGGCAGACCGCGCGCGGGCACCGCCCCCTGCTGCTGGGCGGCATCGTCCTCGGCGTCGTCGGGGCGGCGGCGACGCTGGCCCAGCCCGTGGTCATCGGCGAGCTGATCGAGGCCGTCGCGGCCGACCGCTCGCTCACCGGCCCGGTGCTGCTGGCCGCCGCGCTGTTCGCCGCCGACGCCGCGCTGGCCGCGCTGCACGCGTACGCCATCGGGCGCGCCGGGGAGAACATCGTCTACGACATCCGGCACACCCTGACCGCCCGGCTGCTGCGTTCCCGGCTCCCGTCGTACCACCGCTGGGACCAGGGGGACGTGTTCAGCCGCATGGTGACCGACACCTCGGTGGCCCGGATCTGCATGACCCAGGCCCTCGCCCAGATCGTCACCAGCGCCTTCATGGTCGTGGGCGGGATAGCCATGATGGCCTGGCTCGATCCGCCGCTGCTCGCCACCACGCTCGGCTGCCTCGGTGCGGCCAGCGCCGTCTCGCTGCTGCTCGCCCGTCAGGTCCGCCGGCTGTCGGTGACCAACCGGGAGGACACCAGCGCCTTCGGTTCCGCTCTGATGCGGGTGCTGGGCGCGCTGCCGACGGTGAAGGCCTCGCGCGCCGAGGAGCGCGAGACCGAGCGGATCTCCGCGCTCGCCGGGCGGGCCCGGCGCTCCGGCATCCAGGTGTCGGCGCTGTCCGCGGCGCTCACCCCGGCCATGAACGTCGGGACGCAGATCGCGCTGACGGTCGTCATCGCCTGGGGCATGGCCCGCGTGGCCACCGGCGACATGGCGCCCGCCGATCTGACCTCGTTCATGATGTACCTCTTCTACCTGGTGTCGCCGCTGGTGATGCTGTTCATGTCGATCGCGCAGTTCCAGCAGGGCAGGGCGTCCCTGGACCGCATCGCCGAACTCGGCGCGGTCGAGCAGGAGGAGGACCGGCCGGGCGGTTCCCGCGACGGGGCGGCGTCCGGGGGATACGGCCTCTCCTTCGACGAGGTCTCGTTCTCCTACGCCGCCGACGCTCCCCCCGTCCTGGAGAAGGTGTCGTTCACCGTCCCCGAACGCGGGCTCACCGCTCTCGTCGGGCCCTCGGGCGCGGGCAAGAGCACCCTGTTCCAACTCGTCGAGCGGCTCTACGAACCGTCGTCCGGGTCGATCCGCATCGGCGGCACGGACATCGCCGGCATGCCACTCGACCGGCTGCGCTCCCTCGTCGGCTACGTCGACCAGGACCACACCCTGCTGCGCGGCACCATCCGCGAGAACCTCACCTACGCGGCCCCGGACGCCGGGGAGCGCGAGATCGCCGAGGCGCTGCGCATGGCCCATCTCACCGACGTGATCGCCGCCCTGCCGGACGGGCTCGACACCGAACTCGGCGAACGCGGCAGCGGCCTCTCCGGCGGCGAGCGCCAGCGCCTGGCCATCGCCCGCGCGCTGCTTCAGCGGCCCAGGATCCTGCTCCTGGACGAGGCCACCGCCGGCCTCGACAGCGAGTCGGAGGCGGCGCTGCGCGACAGCATCGCCGCGATCTCCCGCGACTGCGCGGTGGTCGCCATCGCGCACCGCTTCTCCACCATCACCCGGGCGCGGAGGATCGTCGTACTGGACCGGGGGACGGTGCAGGCCACCGGCACGCACACCGATCTCCACGAGACCAACGGTCTGTACCGCCGGCTCACCGAGCTGCAAGCGGTGCGCGCGGAGCGGGAGAGCGCCGCATGACACCGGACGCCGTCATCGTCGGCACCGGCCCCAACGGGCTCGCCGCCGGCGTCACCCTGGCCCGCGCCGGCCTGAAGGTGGAACTGTACGAAGCGCGCGACACCATCGGCGGCGGGCTGCGCACCGAGTCCCTCTTCGACCGCGACATCGTGCACGACATCTGCTCCGCCGTGCACCCGCTGGCCGCGGCCTCCCCCTTCTTCACCCGGTTCGCCCTGGCCGCCAGGGGGGTGGAACTCGTGCACGCCGAGGCCGCGTACGGTCATCCGCTGGACGGCGCCCCCACCGTCCTGGCCCACCGCGACCTCGACCGCACCTGCCGGGGGCTCGGCCCCGACGGGCCGCGCTGGCGGGCCCTGATGGGCCCGCTGCTCGACCGCAGCGAAGCGGTCGTGGACCTCGTCCTGTCCGGCCCCCGGGCGCTGCCCCGCGCGGGGGCCGCCGCGCCGCGGCTCGCCACCCGGGTCCTCGGCCACGGCACCGCCCTGGCCGCCCGCCGGTTCGCCGCGGAACCCGCCCGGGCCTTGCTCACCGGGGTCGCCGCGCATGTCGTGGGACGGCTGCCCACCCTGCCCGGGGCGGCCGTCGCGCTGCTCCTCGGGCATCTGGCGCACCGCGCCGGATGGCCGCTGCCACGCGGCGGCAGCGGCCGGATCGCGGAGGCCCTCGCGGCCGACATCACCGCCCACGGCGGGGCGTTCCACCTCGGGCGGCCGGTGACGGATCTCGGGGAGCTGCCGCCCGCGCGGGCGGTGCTCCTGGACGTCGCTCCCCGGGGGCTCGTCCGGATCGCCGGCGACCGGCTGCCCGCCCGCTACCGTGCCCGGCTGGAACGGTTCCGCCACGGGCCGGGCGCCGCCAAGGTCGACTTCCTGGTGTCCGAGCCCATCCCCTGGCGCGACCCGGCGACCGCCCTGGCGTCCACGGTCCACCTCGGCGGCACCCAGGCCGAGATGTTCCGGCAGGAGACCCTCACCGCCCAGGGCGTGGCCACCGGCGAGCCCTTCGTCCTGCTCGTGGACCCCGCGGCCGCCGACCCCGGCCGGGCCCACCGGGGCAGGCGCCCGGTGTGGGCGTACGCGCATGTGCCCCACGGCAGTACGGACGACCCGTACGACCTGATCCGGCGGCGCGTCGAACGGTACGCGCCCGGGTTCACCGACACCATCGTGGCGCACCGGAGCGTCACCGCCGCCGGTTACGAGGAGTACAACCCCAACTACGTGGGCGGGGACATCGGAGCCGGGGCCATGACGCTCTCCCAGAGCCTGGCCCGGCCGGTCGCGCGGGCCGATCCGTACCGGACCCCGCTGCCCGGTGTCTATCTGTGCTCCGCCTCCACCCCGCCCGGCCCGGGAGTGCACGGCATGTGCGGCCACCTGGCCGCCCTGTCGGCGCTGCGGCGCGAGTTCGGCATCCGCCGAGCGCCCTCCCTGGCGCCCCAGCCCGCGCTGACCGGCTGACGGCCGACGGCCGGCCCTCCGCCCAGCGCAACCAGCCCCCTCTCCCACCGAAGGAGCGATCACTGTGCCCGTCCGGTCTCCTCTCCGTACCCGCGGGGCCGACCGCGCCCGTGCCCTGGCCACCGGCGCGTCCGCCGCCCTGCTCGCGGCCGTCTCCGTCACCGGCCTGGCCCCGCAGGCCGCCGCCGAACCCTCGTCGCCCGCCGCCGCCCAGACCGCCCGGGCCCCGCAAGCCCCGCAGGCGACCGTCCCCTGGTCGGTCTCCCACGGCACGGCCACCGCGTCGGGCGACCGCTGGACCGAGAGGGGCAGCACCGGCTTCCCCGATCTGGTGATCCGCGGCACCCTCGCCAACAGCGGCACCGAGTGCTACTCCGTGTGGTTCCGCTGGATGTACGACCTCGCTCCGGCCCAACCGCGCAAGCACGTCAGCCAGTGCGGCACCGGTACGGCCCCCGTCGAGACGCGCCTCTTCTACCTCCCCACCTACACCGGCTCGGTGGCCGTGTGCCGGGGCACCACGGACACCAGCGACTGCGGCCCCTGGCAGTCCGTGACCTCATGGCCGGTGGGCGGCTGACGCCCACGGGGTCTGCCCGCCCTCCCGGCACATCCGCCACCCGCCACGGTCTCCGGGCGGAGGCCGTGGCGGACCTGGAACGGCGTTGGCCGAGCGGCACGCGCCCGCCACCGCCGTCGCCGTATCCGGTGAACGCGAAAACCCCAGGTCAAGGGATACATGACCTGGGGTTCTTCAGAGCCGCTTTCGGGATTCGAACCCGAGACCTACGCATTACGAGTGCGTTGCTCTGGCCATCTGAGCTAAAGCGGCACGCCGTCCGCACCATGGTGCGATCAGCAACGACGGTAAGTCTACACAGTTTCCGGGAGTGCTTCGCACCGGCCCCGGAGCCGGATGTTCCGGGGCCGGTCGCGAGCCGGTGGGGCGGTTACGAGCAGCGCTTGCCGTCCGCCGGTGCCGTGCCGCGCAGGAGGTAGGCGTTGATCGCGGAGTCGATGCAGGAGCTGCCGCGGCCGTAGGCGGTGTGGCCGTCGCCGTCGTAGGTGAGCAGATGCCCGGAGGACAGCTGGCCGGCCAGGGAGCGGGCCCAGCGGTACGGGGTCGCCGGGTCGCGGGTCGTGCCGACCACGAGGATCGGGGGCGCGCCCTGCGCCTGGATGCGGTGCGGTTCGCCCGTGGGCTTCACCGGCCAGTACGCGCAGTTCAGGGACGCCCAGGCGAGGCTCTCACCGAAGACGGGCGACGCCTTCTCGAAGGCGGGCAGGGCCTTGCGCACCTCCTCGGGGGAGGCGAAGGCGGCGGGGAGGTCCAGGCAGTTCACGGCGGCGTTGGCGGACATGAGGTTGCTGTAGCGGCCGCCTGGGTCGCGTTCGTAGTAGCTGTCGGACAGGGTCAGCAGTGCGGCGCCGTCGTTCCGCTTCATCGCGGAGGTGAGTGCCTCGCGCAATTGCTGCCAGGCGCCCTCGTCGTACATGGCCGTGATCACGCCGGTGGTGGCCAGGGACTCGGTGAGCCCGCGGCCCGCGGTGTCGTCGGCGGGGACCGGGCGGGTGTCGAGCCGGTCGAAGAACGCCTTCAGGTTCCGCCCGGCCCGCGCGGGTGTGGTGCCCTGGCCGCCGAGCGGGCAGTCGGCCCGCCGTACGCAGTCCTCGGCGAACGACCGGAACGCCGTCTCGAAGCCCGCCGTCTGCTCCTGGTTCAGCCGCCGGGCGGGCAGCGACGGGTCCATGGCACCGTCCAGCACCAGCCGTCCCGCCCGGTCCGGGAACAGCCCGGCGTACGTCGCCCCGAGGAGCGTCCCGTACGACGCTCCCACGTAGGTCAGCTTCCGGTCCCCCAGCACCGCCCGGAGGATGTCCATGTCCCGGGCCGCCTCGACGGTCGAGACATGGCTCAGCAGCTTCGGCGCGTCCGCGCGGCAGCCCTCGGCGAACCTCTTATAGGCGTCGACGAGGCCGTCGGTCTCCTTGGCGTCGTCCGGCGTGACGTCCGTCTGCGTGTACGCGTCCATCTTCGGCCCGTCGAGGCACTCCACGGGCTCGCTGCGGGCGACACCGCGCGGGTCGACCGCCACCATGTCGTAGCGGGCGCGGACCTGCGCCGGGTAGCCGATGCCCGCGTACTGCTGGAGGTATCCGACGGCCGAGCCGCCCGGTCCGCCCGGGTTGACCAGCAGGGAACCGAGCCGCTCGCCCGGGCCGGTGGCCTTCTTGCGGGCGACGGCGAGCCGGACGTCTCCCTCGGACGGCTTGGCGTAGTCGAGCGGTGCCCTCATCGTGGCGCACTGGAAGCCGGGGACGCCGCAGTCGCGCCACCGCAGCTTCTGCCCGTAGTACGGCGCCAGGACGGAGGGAGTGGAGCGGGGAAGCGCGGCCAGCGCCGGGGCCGCCGTCCGCGTCGTCTCGGCCGCCGGCCCGGCGGAGCTCGACGGGCTCTGGGAGGAGCAGGCGGTGACGAGCAGGGCGGCGAGGAGGCTGGCGATGCGAGTGGCCGCGGTTCCGGTACGGGTCCTGCGGAGAGAGCGCCTTGTGTGCATCCAGCGAGCGTAACGGTGCGCGACGCTCCGCACGCGCTGTGTGCTCGCCGTGGCCCGGACGAGTTACGCCGACAGGAGTCCGGCCTTCACCGGCGGGGACCGCGGCGGACACGCCGTCCGCGGGAGGCGGCCTCAGCCCGCTCTGAGCGCCATGGTCATCGCCTCCACCGCGAGCAGCGGTGCCACGTTGCGGTCGAGGGCGTCCCGGCAGGCCGCGATCGCCTCGATACGGCGCAGGGTGGCCTCCGGGCTACTGCCGCGCGCGAGGCGCTCCAGGGCGTCCTCGGCGTCGGTGTTGGCGATCGCCACCCGGGAGCCGAGCTGGAGGGCGAGTACGTCGCGGTAGAACCCGGTGAGCTCGGACAGCGCGAGGTCGAGGCTGTCGCGCTGGGTGCGGGTCCTGCGGCGCTTCTGCATGTCCTCCAGGTCTTTCACCACGCCCGCCGTGCCGCGCGGCAGCCGCCCGCCCTGGGCGGCGCCGAGTGCCGCCTTCAGCTCCTCGGTCTCCCTGGCGTCCGTCTCCTCGGCGAGCTGCTTGGCGTCCTCCGTCGCGGCGTCGACCAGCTGCTGGGCTGCCTTCAGCGCACCGCCGACGTCCTCGACGCGCAGCGGCAGCTTGAGCACGGCGGCCCGGCGCTCCCGGGCGGCCGGGTCGGTGGCCAGGCGGCGGGCCCGGCCGATGTGGCCCTGGGTGGCGCGGGCCGCGGCGGCGGCGACCTCCGGCTCGACGCCCTCGCGGCGTACGAGCATGTCGGCGACGGCCTCGACCGACGGCGTCCGCAGGTTCAGGTGGCGGCAGCGGGAGCGGATCGTGGGCAGCACGTCCTCGATGGAGGGGGCGCACAGCAGCCACACCGTGCGGGGAGCCGGTTCCTCCACGGCCTTCAGGACCGCGTTGGCCGACTGCTCGTTCAGCCGCTCGGCGTCCTCGACGAGGATGACCTGCCAGCGGCCGTTCGCGGGCGAGGTGAAGGACTTGCGGACGGTGTCCCGCATGTCCCGGGCGAGGATCTGCGTGCCGACGGCGGCGATCGTGGTGACGTCGGCGTGGGTGCCGATCAGGGCGGTGTGACAGCCGTCGCAGAAGCCGCAGCCGGGGACGCCGCCCAGCGCGCGGTCGGGACTCACGCACTGCAACGCGGCGGCGAAGGCGCGCGCCACCTGTGTCCGGCCCGCGCCCGGCGGCCCCGTGAACAGCCAGGCGTGCGTCATCTTCGACGCCTCGGGAGGGGGGGTGTCGGCCGCCGCTGCCGTGACCAGGGCATCGGCGTCCCGGGCAGCGGCGGTGAGGTGCTCGCTCACCTTCTCCTGCCCGACGAGGTCGTCCCACACGCTCATGGGTCACGCCGTCCTTCCCTCACACTGCGCGTCGCGCTCGTCGCACGCGCTCCTCGCGGCGTCATCCATTGTGCGGCCGACCACTGACAACCGGGGCCGCCCGGGAGGGGCGGCCGGCGCCCGGCGGCGCTCCCGCGACGGGAAGCGCCGCCGGGGTCCTCAACCGGCTCCGTCCGGTCTGGCGGTACGACCGCGGCCGCTCCCGCTCAGCGTCCCCGGCCCCGGCCCCTTCCCCGGCCGTCGCCGCCGGTGTCCCCGTGCTCGTCGTCACGGGGTCCCAGCAGCTCGTCCGCCAGGGTCGGCAGATCGTCCAGGGGCGTCTCCTCGGCCCAGTCGGGGCGCTTCCTGCGGGGTGCCTGGCCGGCGTCGACCTGGGGCAGCTCCCGCGTACGGCCCTCGGAACCGTCCGGCCGGGCGTCGGGACGCTCGTCCCGGAAGTAGCCCGGCGGCACCCGGTCCGCGGGGTTCTCCCCCGGCACGGGCGGCTGGGCGGCCGTCTCGTCGGCGGCACCGGGCGACACCTGCGGCAGCACCGCCGTCTCGTCGGCGGCGCCCGGCGACACCTGCGGCAGCACCGCGGTGTCGTCCGCGGCACCCGGCGCCACCTGCGGCAGCACCGCCGTCTCGTCCGCCGCGCCCGGCGGAACCGGCGGCTTCGGCAGCTCGGCCGTCACCTCGGACTCCGGCACGGGAGACCCGGTCACGGGGGAGTCCGGCGCGCCGGAGGGCTCTCCGGCGCCCCACCGCTCCCCGTGAGCGGCCCGCGCGTCCTGCTCCCACGCGTCCTGCCGGTCCTGCCCGCCGGGCCAGTCCTGCCCGCCGCGCGGGTCCGGCTGGTCCCGCTCGTCCCGTACCGGGCGCGGTACCGCCGTATCCTCCGGCGGCCCCCCGGAGGCGTTCGCCGGCGTCACCACCGGCGTCGGCACGGTCGCCGCGCCGGGTGCGTCGGGGGACCCGGGCCGCGGGGAGGCCCCCGGAGCCACGTTCCCGGCCGCCGCGCCAGGGTCCGGGGCGACGGGCCGCGGGCCCGCCGCGGCCGCTGCCGCCGCCTGTTCGGCCGCCCGGCGGGCCTCCTCGGCGCGGAGCAGGGCCTCCTCGGCCTTGCGCTGCTTCTCCAGGCGCCGCGCCTCGGCCTCGGCGCGCAGCCGGGCCTCCTCCTCGGCCTCCTTGCGGCGGCGTTCCTCCTCGGCCCGGCGCCGGGCCTCCTCCTCGGCGCGCGCCTGCTCCTCCGCCAGGAGCCGCGCCCGCTCCTCCTCGGCGCGCCGGCGGGCTTCCTCGGCCCGTCGCCGGGCCTCCTCGGCCTGCCGCTCGGCCTCGCGGCGCTGGGCCTCCTCCAGCTCGCGCCGCTTGCGCTCCTCCTCCTCGGCGCGCAGCCGCGCGAGCTGCTCCTGGCGCTCGCGCTCCAGGCGCTCCTCCTCGGCCTTGCGCGCGGCCTCTTCCTCCGCCTTGCGGCGGGCTTCTTCCTCGGCCTTGCGGCGGGCCTCCTCCCGGGCCTTGATCTCGGCCTCGGACAGCGGCAGGACCTGGTCGAGCCGGTGCCGGATCACGGTCGTGACGGCTTCGGGCTGCTGGCCCGCGTCCACCACCAGGTAGCGCCCGGGGTCGGACGCGGCCAGGGCGAGGAAACCGGCCCGTACGCGCGCGTGGAACTCGGCCGGCTCCGACTCCAGCCGGTCCGGCGCCTCGGTGAACCGCTCGCGGGCGGCCTCCGGGGCGACGTCCAGCAGCACGGTGAGGTGCGGGACCAGCCCGTCGGTCGCCCAGCGGTTGATCCGGGCGATCTCGGTCGGCGACAGGTCGCGGCCGGCGCCCTGGTAGGCCACGGAGGAGTCGATGTAGCGGTCGGTGATCACCACCGCGCCGCGTTCCAGCGCGGGCCGGACCACGGTGTCGACGTGCTCGGCGCGGTCGGCCGCGTAGAGCAGGGCCTCGGCGCGGTGCGACAGCCCGGCGCTGGACACGTCCAGCAGGATGGACCGCAGCCGCTTGCCGACCGGCGTCGCGCCCGGCTCACGCGTGAGCACGACCTCGTGGCCCTTGGCCCTGATCCACTCGGCGAGCGCCTCGGCCTGCGTGGACTTCCCGGCCCCGTCGCCGCCCTCCAGGGCGATGAAGAAACCGGTCCGCGTGGGCGCCTGCACCGGGTCGTCGCCGCCCAGCAGCGCGTCCCTCAGGTCGTGCCGCAGCGGCACCCCGGAGCGGTCGTCGCCCTTGGCCAGCACCAGCGCGGCCACCGGCAGCAGCAGCGCGCCGACCAGCATCAGCGTGAACGCGGCGCCGCCGTGCGCGAAGACGAACCTGCCGTTCTCCAGGCGGTGCGGCCCGATCCCCGCGGCGACCACGGGGGCGATCACCGCGCCGAGCGCCACGCAGACGCGGACCACCGCGTGCAGGTGCCCGGTCGTCCGGGCCCGGCGGTGGTCCTCGACCTCCTGGTCGAGCAGGGTGTGCCCGGTGTTGGCGGCCACGCCCGCGCCGGCTCCGGCCAGCGCCAGGATCAGCAGCACGGTGGTGCCGTCGGGGACGAGCCCGGCGGCCAGCAGGGCGACGCCGGCGAAGGCGACCGCCAGGGACAGCAGCCGGCGGCGCGAGAGGGACGGCAGCAGGGCGGGGGCCGTCCGGATGCCGACGACGACACCGCCGGTCAGCGCGCCCACGGCCAGCCCGTACAGCACCGGTCCGCCGCCCAGGTCCTTGGCGTGCAGCACCGCCACCGCGACCGCGGCGGCCACCGCCCCGGCGACCGCCGCGCAGGCGAGCACCAGCAGCGGGATGGCACCCGTACGGCCCTTGTCGGCGCCCGCGGCCGTCCTCGGGCGGCGCAGGCCCTCCAGCGGCGACCGCGCGCGGGGGGTGCGGGTGGCGGGCAGGTCCAGGAAGGACAGCACGGACAGGGAGGCGGCGAACATCCCGGCCGCGACGTAGGAGGCGAGGGCCGCCTGGTGCGCGGCGAACCAGCCGACGCCGGCGCCCAGCAGGTTGTTCAGCAGCCCCGCGACGACGAGGGCCGCCGCCGCGAGGGGGATCGCCACGAAGGACGTACGCAGGGACAGGCGGCGCAGGGCGCCCAGGTGGTCCGGCAGCGGACGTACCGTCGCGCCCTCCGGGGGCGGCGCGGGCAGCAGCGCGGGCGCCGCGCTCTCCCGGCACACCGTCCAGAACCGCTCGGCGACGCCGGAGACGAAGACGGTCACCAGGAGGACGGCGAGGGCGTCGTCCGGTGTCCAGTCGATCCACAGCGGCGCGACGATCAGCAGCGCGGCCCGCAGGCCGTCCGCGCCGACCATGGTCCAGCGCCGGTCCAGCGGACCGTCCGGTGAGGTGAGCGACGTCAGCGGGCCGAGGAGGACGGCGCCGAAGAGCAGCGTCGCCAGGATGCGCACGCCGAAAACGGTCGCCACTGCGAACGCCACGCCCCGGTAGCCGCCGCCGAAGGAACCGGCGCCGGTCGCCGCCTGGACGGCGAGGACGACCAGTACGAACAGGGCGAGCGCGTCTCCGACACCGCCCACCAGTTGCGCGCTCCACAACCGCCGCAGCCGCGGCCGGCGCAACAGGGCGCGGACGGCACGCTCGCGGGAGTCCGCGACCAGGGCGTCGTCGGGGTCCGGGTGAGGGGCCGTTGGCTGCTCGGCTCGCGTCATGCGTTCAGCCTATCGGGACCGGCGGACACTCCGGCGCTCCCGCCCGAACGTACGCGCGCCCCGACACCGAATCGATGCCGGGGCGTTCGTTTCGCGAACGTCACCGTGCCCGGAGGCCCGCTCAGGAGGGCGGGCCGGACCGGAGCGGAGCGGGGCGGCTCAGTCCTCCGCCGCCGCGGAGGCCGCCCGGGAAGCGGTCGCCTTCTTGGCGGTGGTCTTCGCCGCGGACTTCGCCGTGGTCTTCTTGGCGGCCGTCGCCTTCGTGGCCGTCTTCTTCGCCGTGGTCTTCTTCGCGGCCGTCTTCGCCGTCGTCGCCTTCTTGGCCGGGGCCTTCTTGGCGGCCGTCTTCTTCGCCGTCTTCTTGGCGGGCGCCTTGGCGCGCTTCTCGGCGAGCAGCTCGAAGCCGCGCTCCGGGGTGATCGTCTCGACGCTGTCGCCGGAGCGCAGGGTCGCGTTGGTCTCGCCGTCGGTGACGTACGGGCCGAAGCGGCCGTCCTTGACCACGACCGGCTTGCCGCTGACCGGGTCCTCGCCCAGCTCCTTCAGCGGCGGCTTGGCCGCGGCGCGACCGCGCTGCTTGGGCTGGGCGTAGATCGCCTGCGCCTCTTCCAGCGTGATCGTGAAGAGCTGGTCCTCGGACTGCAGGGAGCGCGAGTCGGTGCCCTTCTTCAGGTACGGGCCGTAGCGGCCGTTCTGCGCGGTGATCTCCTGGCCGTCGGCGTCGGTGCCGACGACCCGCGGCAGCGACATGAGCTTGAGGGCGTCCTCCAGCGTCACCGTGTCCAGGGACATCGACTTGAAGAGGGAGGCCGTGCGCGGCTTGACCGCGTTCTTGCCCGTCTTCGGGGTGCCCTCGGGGAGGATCTCCGTGACGTACGGGCCGTAGCGGCCGTCCTTGGCGACGATGGTGTGACCGGTCTCCGGGTCGGTGCCCAGCTCGTAGTCACCGCTCGGCTTGGCCAGCAACTCCTCCGCCAGCTCGACGGACAGCTCGTCCGGCGCCAGGTCGGCGGGGATGTCGGCGCGCTGGTGCTGGTCGGTGTCCTTCTCGCCGCGCTCGATGTACGGCCCGTAGCGGCCGACGCGCAGCACGATGTCGTTGCCCACGGGGAACGACGAGACCTCGCGCGCGTCGATCGCGCCCAGGTCGGTGACGAGCTCCTTCAGGCCGCCGAGGTGGTCGCCGTCGCCGTTGCCGGCGTCGGCCGCGTCACCGTTGCTGGTGCCCTCGCCGAAGTAGAACCGCTTCAGCCACGGCACGGCCTGCGCCTCGCCGCGGGCGATGCGGTCGAGGTCGTCCTCCATCTTGGCGGTGAAGTCGTAGTCGACGAGCCGGCCGAAGTGCTTCTCCAGCAGGTTGACCACGGCGAACGACAGGAAGGACGGCACGAGCGCCGTGCCCTTCTTGAAGACGTAGCCGCGGTCGAGGATCGTGCCGATGATCGACGCGTACGTCGACGGGCGGCCGATCTCCCGTTCCTCCAGCTCCTTGACCAGCGAGGCCTCGGTGTAGCGGGCCGGCGGCTTGGTGGCGTGGCCGTCGACCGAGATCTCCTCGGCGGCGAGCCGGTCGCCCTCGGCGACCTGCGGCAGGCGGCGCTCGCGGTCGTCGAGCTCGGCGTTCGGGTCGTCGGCGCCCTCGACGTACGCCTTGAGGAAGCCGTGGAAGGTGATGGTCTTGCCGGACGCGCTGAACTCGACGTCCCGGCCGTCGGCGGCCGTGCCGCCGATCTTCACCGTGACGGAGTTGCCCGTCGCGTCCTTCATCTGGGAGGCGACGGTCCGCTTCCAGATCAGCTCGTACAGCTTGAACTGGTCGCCGGTCAGCCCGGTCTCGGCGGGCGTGCGGAAGCGGTCGCCCGAGGGCCGGATCGCCTCGTGCGCCTCCTGCGCGTTCTTGACCTTGCCGGCGTACGTGCGCGGCTTGTCCGGCAGGTAGTCGGCGCCGTACAGCTGCGTGACCTGGGCGCGGGCGGCGGCGATGGCCGTGTCGCTCAGCGTCGTGGAGTCCGTACGCATGTACGTGATGTAGCCGTTCTCGTACAGCTTCTGCGCGATCTGCATCGTCGCCTTCGCGCCGAAGCCGAGCTTGCGGCTCGCCTCCTGCTGGAGCGTCGTCGTACGGAACGGCGCGTACGGCGAGCGGCGGTACGGCTTGGACTCGACGGAGCGCACGGAGAACCGCGTGTTCTCCAGGGCGGCGGCAAGCGCGCGGGCGTTCGCCTCGTCGAGGTGGAGGGTGTGCGCGCCCTTGAGCTGTCCCAGCGAATCGAAGTCGCGGCCCTGCGCGACGCGCCGGCCGTCGACCGACTGGAGCCGGGCGACCAGCGACGACGGGTCGGAGGGGTCACCCGCGCGGCCGGTGGCGAAGGTGCCGGTCAGGTCCCAGTACTCGGCGGAGCGGAAGGCGATGCGCTCGCGCTCCCGCTCGACGACGAGCCGGGTCGCCACGGACTGCACACGGCCGGCCGACAGGCGCGGCATGACCTTCTTCCACAGCACCGGCGAGACCTCGTAGCCGTAGAGGCGGTCGAGGATGCGGCGGGTCTCCTGGGCGTCGACGAGCTTCTGGTTGAGCTGGCGCGGGTTGGCCACCGCGGCCTGGATCGCGGCCTTGGTGATCTCGTGGAACACCATCCGCTTGACCGGGACCTTCGGCTTGAGGACCTCCTGGAGGTGCCAGGCGATGGCCTCCCCCTCGCGGTCCTCATCGGTGGCGAGGAAGAGCTCGTCGGACTCCTTCAGCAGGTCCTTGAGCTTCTTGACCTGGGCCTTCTTATCGGCGTTGACGACATAGATGGGCTGGAAGTCGTGTTCCACGTCCACACCGAGGCGGCGCACCTCGCCGGTGTACTTCTCGGGCACCTCCGCAGCGCCGTTGGGGAGATCGCGAATGTGCCCGACGCTCGCCTCGACGGTGTAACCGGGGCCGAGGTAGCTCTTGATCGTCTTCGCCTTGGCAGGCGACTCGACGATGACGAGTCGGCGGCCGCCCTTCGCGGTCTCGCTGGTCGGGGACAACTTCGCTCTTCTCTCCGGTCGACGCTGGGGCCTCCCCGGCCTGGTTCCCGGGGTCGGGTCGTGCTTCGTGGCTCTGGTGACGCTGCGGAGTGTGACGGTACATGCCGCCCCCGTGTCAAACGGGAAAAGCCCGCAACGGCCACTCGAACGGTAACCCGACTACCACTATTCCTGCCGCCCGGACCGCCCACCGTCCTGGCCGCCGTATCCGGAGTGCGATCCGCCGGTCACCGGCGGCGGCTGGTTCTCACCGCTCGAACGCGCCGCTCACACGCGCGTCAGGCACCACGCGCCGAGAGCCAGGCACGCCGTCCCGGCCAGAGCGGTCAGGGCCGCCGATGCGACCGGGCTCACATCCTGGGCGACGGGACGGCGCTGTCGTACGCAGACCGCCGTCCATGCCAGCAGCCCGGCTCCGAACAGGGCGAACACCACTCCCGCGAAGACCGCCGGCCCGCTCTCCATGATTCCCCGTGCCCTTCTCCGCCGTCCGCGAGTGCCCAGCCCGGGGAGGCTGACACGCGCGGGCGGCGCAGAGGCGAACCGGAGGTGAACACGGAACCGGCGGGGCCGCGGGCTCCCGGCGAGCGGCCGGCCGGCCGTGGCGGGCGACGGGTGAGCGAGATGACGGAAACGGCGCGATCCTGTCGCCGGGCCGGAGCCCCGGGCGGTCGAGCCGGCCACGACCGCGCCTCTCGTCTTCTCTCCCTGTCTTCCCCGTTCCCGTCCGGTCTTCCGCGTTCCCGTCCGGTCTTCCGCCTTCCCGCCCGGCGTCGCGGCTTCCGCCGGGGGCGGGTCAGCCGGCCGGCTCCAGGAATCCCTGCTCCACGAGCCGCCGGATCTGAGCGGGGGTGCGGTCGCGCAGCAGCACCGGGTCCTCGCCGAGCAGCTGGGCGATGGCGTCGAGGATGCGGCCGGCGCTCATCGTGCCGTCGCAGACCCCCGCGAAGCCCGCGGCGACCGTGTCGACCTTGGTGGCCCGGCGCATGCCGCGGTTCTGGCGCAGGACGACGTGCTCCGGGTCCTCCGCGCCGGGCAGGCCCACCTGTTCCTGGACGATCTCGTCCGCCAGGGTGAAGGCCGCCTCCAGCAGGGCGGCGTCATCACGGGCGCGCAGGTAGTCGAGCCGCTCGAAGTGGGCGCGCACGGTCTCGCCGAGCGGCTGTTCCACCGGGTGCGGCCACTCCTCCACGGTGACCGAGGGCTCGGCGGCCCCGGTCCTGCGCAGCGTGATCCAGCCGAAGCCCACGGCCTTGACCTTGCGCGCCTCGAACTCGTCGAGCCACGCGTCGTAGCGCGCCTGGTACGCGGCCGCGTCACCGCGGTGGTCGCCCGCGTCCCGGAGCCACAGCTCGGCGTACTGCGTGACGTCCTGCGTCTCGCGCTGCACGATCCACGCGTCGCAGCCGCGCGGCACCCACGAGCGCAGCCGGTCGGTCCAGTCCTCCCCTTCCACGTGCTCCCAGTTGGCGAGGAAGTGCGCGAATCCGCCCTGGTTCAGGCGGTCGCCCGCCTGCTGGACGAGCGTCCGGCACAGATCGTCCCCGGCCATGCCGCCGTCGCGGTAGGTGAGCCGGGCGCCGGGCGAGATCACGAACGGCGGGTTCGACACGATCAGGTCGTACGTCTCCCCCTCGGTGAGCGGCGCGAACAGCGAGCCCTCGCGCAGATCGGCGGCCGGGACGCCGGACAGGGCGAGGGTGAGGGCGGTGATGTGCAGGGCACGCGGGTTGACGTCGGTGGCCGTCACGCGGGTGGCGTGCCGGGCGGCGTGCAGTGCCTGGATCCCGGAGCCGGTGCCGAGGTCGAGCGCGGAGGTGACGGGGGTGCGGACGGTGATGCCGGCGAGCGTCATGGAGGCGCCGCCGACGCCCAGGACGACCCCTTCGGCGCGGTTGCCGATGCCGCCGGCGCCGCCGACCGCGCATCCCAGGTCGGAGACGATGAACCAGTCCTCCCCGCCGGGCCCGCCGTACGGCCGGACGTCCACCGTCGCGGCCACCTCGTCCTCGCCGGTCCCCACCAGCCACCCGCTCTCCAGGCAGGCCTCGGCGGGCAGCACCTCCGCGGCGCGCGCGTACGGCACCGGCTGCTGGAGCAGGAACAGGCGTACGAGCATCTCCAGCGGCGTGTCGCCGCGGGTCGCCCGGAGCGCGGGCACGGTCTCGCTGCGCGACAGCGCCGCGTAGGCGGGGGCGCCGAGCAGCTCCAGCAGGCCGTCGGCGGTGAAGGCGGCCGCGAGCAGCGCCTCCCGGAGCCGGGCGGCGACGTCGGGACGGTCGGAGGAAGGCAGGGGGGAGAGGCTGGCGTTACTCACGACCCCATTGTGTCCGCCCGCACCGACAGCGCACGCGCCGGGCGGGAGGCGACGGCGTCACTCACGCCGTCCGGGGCGGCGGCAGCGCTCACGCGTCCCGGCAGGAGGCGCGGGTGCCGCTCGCGCCGCCGCGCCGGGGCGTCGGGCGGACGGGGCGCCGGGGCGTACGCCGTCCGGGGGAGGGCGTACGCCCCGGCGCGCTCGCCGCCGTGCGGGAGCGTCCCCGCGTGCCGGGCCGTTGCCACGGCACGCGCGCGGGGAGGCGGCCCGGCCGTGCGCGTGCGGCACGCGCGCGTGCGACGGCGTTGGCGAGCTCCGCGGCGTGCGGCACGCGCGCGTGCCGGCCGGCTGGCGTCGTACCGTCAGCTCGCCGTGGGCGAGGCCGAGGCCGAGGCGGACTGGCAGCTGGCCTGCTTGGCCATCGCCTGGCCGACGTCGCCCTCCTCCAGGGCCTTCAGCGCGTTGCTGCCGGTCTTGCTCAGCTTGTTCAGCTCGGCGGCGATGTCCTTGAGGCCGTCGGCGAACTTCGCCTGGTCCTTGGTGTCGAGGGCGTCGACCTGCTTCCTGAGGGAGGCGTAGGCGGAGGAGAGGCTGTCGAGCTCCCGGACCGCGTCCTTCTGCTTCTTCTCGCCGTCCTCGACGTCCGGCGCGCCGGCCTTCCTGACCGCGGCGCCCATCGCCTTGTAGGCGTCGGACATGTCCTGGAAGGCCTTGGAGTCGGTCGTTTGGACCTCCTCCGGCGTGCTGTTGTCGGAGGTCTCCTTCTGGATGGCGGCGTTGGCGGACTCGATCTTCTTCGCCTGCGGCTGCACCGCGTCGCAGACCTGCTTCGCCCAGGAGTCCAGCTTGTCGTTGTCGTCGCCGTTGCCGCACCCCGTCAGCGCCAGTACCAGTACCGCACCGCCGGACAGTGCGGCCGCGAGCTTCTTGTTCACCGGATTGGTCCCTTCCATGGCTCTCGGCCCCGGAACATACACGCCAGATGGGCGACACCCGCGTGACGAACTTCCGTGATGACCGTTATTGCAGCCATTTGCACCAAGAGAGAGAAGGCTCACGGCACACGCCCCCATGACGCGCGGAGCGGGCGTACGGTGCGTCACCGCGCGCCGCACGCCCGCTCTTTGAGCCGGCGCCCGTCCGGCCTGCCGGTAACCGGTGCCGGTAACCGGTGCCGGTGTCGTTGTCGGTGTCGGTTGCTAGGAAACGACCGCCGGGTCGGCCGACTTGGGCTTGGGACCGGCGTTGTCCTCGTCACTCACGGCGATGCCGCGCCGCTTGGAGGCGTACACCGCCCCGACGATGACGGCGAGCGCCAGCACCGCGATCAGCACCCGCACACCGGTGCTCTTGTCCGCACCGTAGGAGAACCGGATCACCGCGGGCGCGATGAGCAGCGCCACCAGGTTCATCACCTTCAGCAGCGGGTTGATCGCGGGGCCCGCGGTGTCCTTGAAGGGGTCGCCGACCGTGTCGCCGATGACGGTGGCCGCGTGGGCCTCGCTGCCCTTGCCGCCGTGGTGGCCGTCCTCGACGAGCTTCTTGGCGTTGTCCCAGGCGCCGCCGGAGTTGGCGAGGAACACCGCCATCAGCGTGCCCGCGCCGATCGCGCCCGCGAGATACGCCCCGAGCGGGCCGACGCCGAGGGTGAACCCGATGAAGATGGGCGCCATCACGGCGAGCAGTCCGGGCGTGGCGAGTTCGCGCAGGGCGTCCTTGGTGCAGATGTCGACGACCTTGCCGTACTCCGGTTTCTCGCTGTAATCCATGATCCCGGGCTTCTCGCGGAACTGCCGCCGCACCTCGAAGACGACCGAACCCGCCGACCGCGACACGGCGTTGATCGCCAGCCCCGAGAAGAGGAAGACGACCGCCGCGCCCGCGACGAGACCGACGAGGTTGCCGGGCTGGGAGATGTCCATCATCAGGCTCATCGGCGCCCCCGGCCCGCTGAGCTGTTCGCCCACGTCGCGCGCGCCGGTGGTGATGGCGTCGCGGTACGACCCGAACAGCGCCGACGCGGCGAGCACCGCGGTGGCGATGGCGATGCCCTTGGTGATCGCCTTGGTGGTGTTGCCCACGGCGTCCAGGTCGGTGAGCACCTGGGCGCCCGCGCCCTGGACGTCGCCGGACATCTCGGCGATGCCCTGCGCGTTGTCGGAGACCGGCCCGAAGGTGTCCATGGCGACGATCACGCCGACCGTGGTGAGCAGGCCGGTGCCGGCCAGCGCCACCGCGAACAGCGCCAGCATGATCGACGTACCGCCGAGCAGGAACGCCCCGTACACGCCGAGGCCGATCAACAGGGCGGTGTAGACGGCCGATTCGAGTCCGACGGAGATACCGGCGAGGACGACGGTGGCGGGTCCGGTCAGCGAGGTCTTGCCGATGTCCCGGACGGGGCGCCGGCTGGTCTCGGTGAAGTAGCCGGTCAGCTGCTGGATGAGCGCGGCGAGCACGATGCCGATCGCCACGGCGACCAGGGCCAGGATCCGCGGATCGCCGCTCTTGCCCTGGATCGCGGCGTCGGTGACGCCCTTGAGGTCGGCGTACGTCCCGGGGAGGTAGAGGTAGACCGCCACCGCCACCAGCAGCAGCGAGATCACCGCGGAGATGAAGAAGCCCCGGTTGATCGCGCTCATGCCGCTGCGGTCGGCCCGGCGCGGTGCCACCGCGAAAATGCCGATCATGGCGGTGAGCACGCCGATCGCGGGCACGAGCAGCGGGAAGCCGAGCCCCGCGTCGCCGAAGGCCACTTTGCCGAGGATCAGCGCGGCGACCAGGGTCACGGCGTACGACTCGAAGAGGTCGGCCGCCATGCCCGCGCAGTCCCCGACGTTGTCGCCCACGTTGTCGGCGATGGTCGCGGCGTTGCGCGGATCGTCCTCCGGGATGCCCTGCTCGACCTTGCCGACCAGGTCGGCGCCGACGTCGGCGGCCTTGGTGAAGATGCCGCCGCCGACGCGCATGAACATCGCGATCAGCGCCGCGCCGAGGCCGAAGCCCTCCAGCACCTTCGGCGCGTCGGCCGCGTACACCAGCACCACGCAGGAGGCGCCCAGCAGGCCGAGGCCCACGGTGAACATGCCGACGACACCGCCCGTGCGAAAAGCGATCTTCATCGCCTTGTGCGAGACGAGAGTGAGATCCTTTTCCGGCTCGCCCGGTGCCGGTGTCGCTTCCCGCGCCGCCGCGGCCACACGCACATTGCTGCGTACCGCGAGCCACATGCCGATATAGCCGGTGGCCGCCGAGAAGGCGGCGCCGATCAGGAAGAACAGCGACCGGCCGGCCCGCTGATTCCAGTCGTCGGCGGGCAGCAGCATGAGCAGGAAGAACACCACGACGGCGAATACGCCGAGTGTGCGCAACTGCCGGGCCAGATAGGCGTTCGCGCCCTCCTGCACGGCTGCCGCGATCTTCTTCATGCCGTCGGTGCCCTCGCCGGCCGCGAGCACCTGGCGCACCAGCAGACCCGCGACCACCAGCGCTGCGAGCGCGACCGCGGCGATGACCGCCACCAGGACCCGGTTGCCGTCGGTCAGGACCGCGGCCGCGAACGTCGAGGGGTCGCCCAACTCGTATGAGGTAGAAAGCCCCGCCATTCGTCCTCCTTGACGCTTGGGCTGAGCTCAAGATGTGGACGGATTGTAGGTACCGGAACCCGATTCAAACAGGGCACGGTAATGGGAATTGGCCTTCCATGCTCCTCGGTAATGCCTCGAAAGCATTCAACCGTGATCCATTTGTTCCGCGCGCCGCTATTGATCGCGAATGCCGTCGTGAATGCGTTCACGGAATGCGCGCTCGGGACCACTGTATGCGCGGACCGCGACTTCCGCACACGCTCCGCACACACTCCGCACACGACGAAGGGCCCTACTCCGTAGGGCCCTTTCGGGTGAGCGGGTCAGGCGGGTCGGCGGTGGCGTCGTGCCGGGGCGGCCGGGCGTCCGGGGCGGCCGGGAGGGTCAGGGGACCGGCACGGGCGGCGGCGTGGTGGGCCAGGTCATGCGGATCAGCCCGCCGTCCTGCCCGGCCTTGACCTCGACGTCGTCGACGAGCCCGCTGATGACCGCGAGGCCCATCTCGTCCTCCTCGGTCTCGACGTCGTCGCCCGCCGCCGTGGCGGACAGGCCGCCGGGGGCCGCGTGCGGCGCCTCGTCGCCGACCTCGATGGAGAACTGCTTCTCGTCCTCGATCAGCGACACCTTCACCGGTGCCGTGATGCCGCCGTTGCGGTGCAGTCCGACGGCCCGGCTGCACGCTTCGCCGACGGCGAGCCTGACCTCGTCGAGAACCGCCTCGTCGACTCCTGCCCTGCGTGCCACCGCGGCCGCCACCAGCCGGGCGGTCCGGACATGCTCGGGCAGCGCGCTGAAGCGGAGTTCGACGGTGGCCATGCATCCCCCTCGCGACTACGGACGTGCTGTCGAGGGGCCGGGCCGCCGAAAGCCCGGCCCCCTGGGTCCAACTCTTCCGGCCGGGCGCGCGGCCCGGCGCGGTGGTCAGTCGGTGGCCGCCACCGCTTCCTCCACCGAGGTGTGGATCGGGAACACCTTGGTGAGGCCGGTGATGCGGAAGATCTTGAGAATGCGCTCCTGGTTGCAGACCAGGCGCAGCGAGCCCTCGTGGGCACGCACCCGCTTCAGGCCGCCGACCAGCACGCCGAGTCCGGTGGAGTCGAGGAAGTCCACGCCCTCCATGTCGACGACAAGGTGGAAATTGCCGTCGTTCACCAGCTCGACCAGCTGCTCGCGCAGCTTGGGCGCGGTGTATACATCGATTTCGCCACCGACCTCGACGACCGTGCGATCGCCGACGGTACGGGTCGACAGGGACAGGTCCACGGATCCTCCAGCACCTTGCTATCGAGCGGTCGCCCCTCGGGACACCTCGGCTTGGAGCCCCCGGGACGGTTCGCCAGCCGCGATGGCATTCAATCACTTACCGGCAGGCGTGCACGACGCCTTGCTCCCATTGTCCGTCACGTCAGTGACACACTCGGTGCCGATGGCCGAGAATCCCCGATCCGATCGACCCCCGGCGGAACCCGTCTCCCGACTGGCTCCGGGCACGGTCCTGGGCCGGCTCGCCGCGGGACCGAGCCGGGCTGCGCGCATCACTCATACGGAGCACTTGCCCCCGCGCGCGGGCCGCCATGCCGTCTGGCCGGACCGGATCCGGCCCGAGGTGATCGCGGCCTTGCGGGCCGCGGGCATCGAGCACCCGTGGGAGCACCAGGCGCGGGCGGCCGAGCACGCCCTGGACGGCGAGTCGGTGGTGGTCGCCACCGGCACGGCCTCCGGCAAGTCCCTGGCGTACCTGGTCCCGGTGCTGTCGACGCTCCTGGACGGTGCGCGGGCCCCGAACGGCCGGGGGGCCACCGCGCTGTACCTGGCGCCGACGAAAGCGCTCGCGGCGGACCAGTGCCGATCGGTGAAGGAACTTTCACAACCCCTCGGCGCGTCGGTGCGCTCCGCGGTGTACGACGGCGACACCCCGTTCGAGGAACGGGAGTGGATCCGCCAGTACGCCACCTACGTCCTGACCAACCCGGACATGCTGCACCGCGGCATCCTGCCGTCGCACCCCCGCTGGTCCTCCTTCCTGAAGTCGCTGAGATTCGTCGTCATCGACGAGTGCCACACCTACCGCGGGGTGTTCGGCTCCCACGTCGCCCAGGTACTGCGGCGCCTGCGCCGGCTGTGCGCCCGCTACGGCTCCTCGCCGGTGTTCCTGCTGGCCTCCGCGACCGCGGCCGAGCCCGCCGTCGCCGCCCGCAGGCTCACCGGGGTCCCGGTGGCCGAGGTCGCCGACGACGCCTCCCCGCGCGGTGAACTGGTGTTCGCCCTGTGGGAGCCGCCGCTGACCGAACTGGAGGGCGAGAAGGGCGCGCCCGTGCGCCGCACGGCCACCGCGGAGGCGGCCGACCTGCTCACCGACCTCACCGTGCAGGGCGTCCGCTCGGTCGCCTTCGTCCGCTCCCGGCGCGGCGCCGAACTGATCTCGGTGATCGCCCAGGAGCGCCTGGCCGAGGTCGACCGGTCGCTGACGCGGCGGGTCGCGGCGTATCGCGGCGGCTACCTTCCCGAGGAGCGCCGCGCCCTGGAGCGCGCCCTCCATTCCGGCGAACTGCTCGGGCTGGCGGCGACCAACGCCCTGGAGCTCGGCGTGGACATCGCCGGGCTGGACGCCGTGGTGATCGCCGGCTATCCGGGCACGCGGGCGTCGCTGTGGCAGCAGGCGGGCCGCGCGGGCCGGTCCGGGCAGGGAGCGCTGGCCGTCCTGGTGGCCCGCGACGATCCCCTGGACACCTTCCTGGTCCACCATCCCGAGGCGCTGTTCGCCCAGCCCGTGGAGTCCACGGTGCTCGACCCGGACAACCCCTACGTCCTCGCGCCGCACCTGTGCGCGGCGGCGGCGGAGCTGCCGCTGACGGAGGAGGACCTGGAGCTGTTCGGCCCGTCCTGCGGGGAACTGCTTCCCCAGCTGGAGGCGGCGAAGCTGCTGCGCCGCCGGACCAAGGCGTGGCACTGGACCCGCCGGGAGCGGGCCGCCGACCTGACCGACATCCGGGGCGAGGGCGGCAGGCCGGTGCAGGTCGTCGAGGCCGGGACGGGGCGGCTGCTCGGCACGGTCGACGCGGGCTCCGCGCACACCGCCGTGCACGAGGGCGCGGTCCACCTGCACCAGGGCCGTACGTATCTGGTCCGCTCCCTCGACCTGGAGGACGCGGTCGCCCTGGTCGAGCCGGCCAGCCCGCCGTACTCGACGGTCGCCCGCGACACGACGTCGATCTCCGTGCTGGAGACGGACGTCGAGGTCCCATGGGGGGACGGGCGCCTGTGCTACGGCTCCGTCGAGGTCACCAACCAGGTGGTCTCCTTCCTTCGCCGGCGGTTGATCACCGGCGAGGTGCTGGGCGAGACGAAACTCGACCTGCCGCCCCGCACGCTGCGCACACGTGCCGTGTGGTGGACGGTCACCGAGGACCAGCTGGACGCCGCGCGCGTCAACCCGGAGATCCTCGGCGGGGCCCTCCACGCGGCCGAGCACGCGTCGATCGGCATGCTGCCCCTGTTCGCCACCTGCGACCGCTGGGACATCGGCGGCGTGTCCGTGCCGCTGCACCCGGACACGCTCCTGCCGACGGTCTTCGTGTACGACGGCCATCCGGGCGGCGCGGGCTTCGCCGAGCGCGCCTTCCACACGGCCCGCGCCTGGCTCACCGCCACCCGCGAGGCCATCGCCTCCTGCGAGTGCGACGCCGGCTGCCCGTCCTGCATCCAGTCCCCCAAGTGCGGCAACGGCAACGACCCGCTGCACAAGAGGGGCGCGGTGCGCCTGCTCACGGAACTGCTGCGGGGAGCGGCGCGGAGCGGCGAGGCCGGGGGTGGGACGGGGAGTGGCTCGGGGGGCGGTCCAGGGGAAGGTCTGGGCGGTGCTCCGGGTGGCGCTCCGGGGGAAGGGCCCAGTAATGCTCCAGGTGGTGCTCCGGAGGCGGGCAGCGGCCGGGTGGCGGGGCGGTCGGCCGGTTCCGCGCGGAAGCCGTAGTGGCGTCGCCGGGGGGTGGGCCGGGGCCGCCGCGGTGACGCCGGGACGGCGCCCCTGTCACGGTTTCCACCCGTCCCCCGGGCCGCTCCGGTCCCTCGGGCGCGGCGCCCCGACCGATCCCGTCGGCGGCTCCGGCCCCTCGACCGCGGGGCCCGCCCGCGCCCGGACCTGCGCCGCGAACGGCCCGCGGCCCGATGCCGCGGTCACGTCCGACACCTGTCCGGTGACGGCGCACCGCACCAGCCGGACGGAGTGGGCCCGGGCCACCCGCTCCGCCCGGGCGCACGCGGCCGCTTCGCCCCGCGACCAGTGGTCGGCCGCGGCGAGCGCCGCGAGGTCGGCGCCACCCGCCGCGCGGTGCCGGGCCACCACGGCCTGCCCCAGGGCCAGTACGGCGCCGAACACCACGCACAGCGCGGCCAGCACCGCGAGACTCCAGACGGTGGCCGAGCCACGGTCCGACCGGCCTGCCCGGACGAACCGATGAGCGGCGACCGCTCGCGCTCCTGGCGCGGCGCCCCGCGACCGGCTGCCCGTGACCAACCCGCCGTTCACGAACCCGCCGAGCCCGCCCCTCACGGCCCGGCCCCCGTTCCGGCCTCTGCCCCTGCGCCTGCCCCGGCCGCCGACTCCACCGACGCCACGGCCTCCTCGCGCAGCTCGAAGGGCAGGCCGCCCAGCGGCTTCGCCGCGATGACCACGCGGACCCGGTGGGACTCCTTACTGACGGTGACCGTCGCGCCGCGCGGCGCGGCTTCGCGGGCCACGGCGACGACGGCCCCGTCCGGGTCCTGCCGGGCCGCGGCGCGGGCACCGGTCCGGGCCGCGTCCACGCACTGGATCTGCGCGGCCATGACCATCAGCCCCCACACCAGAGCCATCGCGAACATCACGAGCACCGGCAGCACCACGGCCGTCTCCGCGGTCACGAACCCCCCGTCGCCTCCCCGGCGCAGTCCCCGCTCACATCCGCGCATCGAGCGCCTGCTTCACGATGTTCTGGAGCTCGGCCACGACCGGACCGCTCGTCAGCACCTTGTGGAGGATCACGGCGAAGGCCACCGCCGCGACGATCCCCATGGCGTACTCCGAGGTGACCATCCCCGCGTCCCGGCGCGCCGCGCGGGCCCGCCGCGCCACCAGGGCGCGCATCCACGTCCGTACGAATCGATACATCTCAACCCCCGTGAAGGTCAGCTTGGTCGGCTACTGCTCGCCACGGCGACTGCGCTGTGCACCGCCGCCGTCTCGTTGCTGATGCCTCTGTCGTTTCCGTCGTTCCTGTCGCTTCTGCTGTTTCTGCTGTTTCTATCGCTTCTGCTGTTTTCCGTTGTTTCTGTCGCGCTTCTGCTATTTCTGCTGCCTCTGTCGCTTCTGCGGTTTCTGTCGTTTCTGCTACGTCCCGGTCATCGGCCGCCCCCTCCCAGCGCCCCGCCCGCGAGCCCGATGACCACCGGCAGGACGCCGATCGCGATGAACGCGGGCAGGAAGCACAGCCCCACCGGAGCGGTGACCATGACGGCGGCCCGCCGGGCCCGGGCCGTCGCGGCGCGCGCCCGGTCGGCGCGGGCGTCCGCGGCGAGCCGTCCCACCGGACCGGCCGCGGGGAGCCCGGACACATCGGCCCGTTCCAGCAGCCGGGCCAGGGATCCGGCCCCCGGGAGCGCGGCGAGCCGCCGCCACGCCTCCCCCGGTTCACCGCCGAGGCGTACCTCGGCCGCGCCCCGTGCCAGTGCGTCCCCGACCGGCCCGCCCAGCGCCTCACCCACGGCCCGGGCGGCGACGACCGGACCGGCGCCCGCCGCGATGCACGCGGCCAGGAGATCGGCCGCCAAGGGGAGCTGCCGGGATGCCTCCGCGGCACCGGCGGCCCGCGCGGTCGCCGCGGCGGCCGACTGCCGGGCCCGCAGGCGCCCCAGCACGGCCGCGGCGGCCGTCCCCACCGCGGCGCCGGGCACGCCCCCGATCAGCAGCCATCCGGCCCCTGCCGTGCCGATCAGCGGCAGCCACGTCCACGCGGCACCGGTCAGGTCGGCCCGCCGCCCGGCACCGGGCGGTTCGCCGGGCAGCAGCCCCGCGATCCGCCGCCGCGCCCGGCGCTCGCGCCGGACGGCGACCGCCCACCGCGCCGCCCAGGCGAGCACCAGCACCGCCCCCGGGACCACCCCCAGCCTGTGGACAACGTCCCCGTTCACGCCGTCTCCTCCGCTCCCCGCACGATCCGCACGGCCCACCACGTCCCCAGGCCCTCCAGCGCCGCCCCGGCCAGCAGGCAGCCCAGCCCCGCGCCCGTGTGCAGCAGTACGTGCAGCGGGTCGGCGCCGAGCGCGGTGCCGAGGAGAAGGCCCAGCGCCGGGAGACCGGCGAGCATCACGGCCGTGGCGCGGGCGCCCGCCACCTGGGCCCGCAGGTCCGCGCGCTGGTCGCGTTCGGCGCGCAGCGCCCCTTCCAGCCGGTCGAGCCCGGCCGCGAGTCCGGCGCCCCGGTCGACGGCCACCCGCCAGCACGCGGCGAGGCCCAGCAGCCCGTCGGCGCCCGGTTCACGCGCCGCCGCCGCGAGCGCGCCCGGCACATCTCCGCCGAACCGCGCCGCCGCCAGCACCGTCGCCTGCCCGTCACCGAGCCCTTCGCCCTCGCGCGCCGCGCACAGCAGGGCCTCGCCCGGCTGCCGCCCGGCCCGGACCTCCCCGGCGATCGCCGAGCACAGCGCGATCACCGCGTCCGCCCGGCGCTCCCGCGCGCGCCGCTCCCCCGCGGCCCGCCGCATCCGCCGCAGCACCGGCACACCGGCCGCCCCCGCGACGGCGGGCAGCACCGAGCCGCCCAGGACCCCCAGCACCAGCCCGGCCGCCACCGCCCACCACTCGGCCCGCAGCCGCCCCCGGACCCGCCGCAGCCCGGCCGCCACCCGGTGAGCCGCCGCCGGCGGTCCGCTCCCGCCCGCTCCGCCGCCCGCGAGCAGCAGCCGCGCCCGCCGGTTCCCGGCCTGCCAGCCAAGGGCGAGCCACACCGCCGCCCCCAGGCAGGCGACCGACGCCCCCGTCTGCGCCTCACCCATCCCGGTCATCCGCGCACCTCCCCGCGCACTCCCTCGCGGGACACCCGTCACCGCCGTCCACGCGCCCGCGCCTGTCGTCACCGCCCCGGCCACACCCCATCCGCAGCGACTCCCGCAACCGCTCCCACCCCCGCTCGTACGCGAAGCCCTCCGCGCCCCAGCGCAGTGCCGGTACCGTCCGCACCAGACCCGCCGCGTCCCGTTCCAGCACGCGCACCTCGGCGATACGGCGCCGCCCGGACCGGTCCCGCACCAGGTGCAGCACCACCGACAGGGCCGCCGCCACCTGGCTGTGCAGGGCCGCCCGGTCGAGCCCCGCGGCCGTCCCGAGCGCCTCCAGCCGGGCCGGTACGTCCGCGGCGGCGTTGGCGTGCACCGTGCCGCAGCCGCCCTCGTGGCCGGTGTTCAGGGCGGCGAGCAGATGGACCACCTCGGCGCCGCGCACCTCGCCGACGACCAGCCGGTCCGGGCGCATCCGCAGCGCCTGCCGCACCAGGTCCTCCAGCGTCACCAGGCCCGCGCCCTCCTGGTTGGCGGGCCGGGTCTCCAGGCGCACGACGTGGGGATGGTCGGGCCGCAGCTCCGCCGAGTCCTCGGCCAGCACGATCCGCTCGCCGGGTCCGGCCAGCCCCAGCAGCGCGCTCAGCAGCGTCGTCTTGCCGCTGCCCGTCCCGCCGCTCACCAGGAACGACAGCCGGGCCCGCACGAGCGCCCGCAGCACCCGGTCCCCGCCCGGCGGCACCGTGCCCGCCGCCATCAGCTCGTCGAGGGTGAAGGCGCGGGGGCGGACCACCCGCAGCGACAGGCAGGTGCAGCCGACGGCGACGGGGGGCAGCACGGCGTGCAGCCGGGTCCCGTCGGGCAGCCTGGCGTCCACCCACGGCCGGGCGTCGTCCAGGCGGCGTCCGGCCACCGCGGCCAGGCGCTGCGCGAGCCGCCGTACCGCCCCGGCGTCCGCGAACGACACGGACGTCAGCTCCAGTCCGCCGCCCCGGTCGACCCAGACCCGGTCGGGAGCGGACACCAGGACGTCGGAGACCGAGGGGTCGGCCAGGAGCGGCTCCAGCGGCCCGCTCCCCACCAGCTCCGAGCGCAGCCGCTCGGCGGCCCGGAGGACTTCGGCGTCCCCCAGCACCCGCCCGTGCTCCCGCAGGGCCTGCGCGACCCGCGCGGGAGTCGGCTCCGCCCCGCGCTCGGCGAGCCACTGCCGCACCCCCTCCAAGAGCCCCGGAACAGCGTCCAGAGGCCCCGGTGGCGCACCGGCCGCCCCCACGTCCACCACGTCCGGCGGCTCGCCGCCCAAGGGCCCCACGGCCGCCGGCCCGGCTCCCCTCACTCCCGAAGACGCCGGGATCACACCCCTCGCCGCCGTTCCCGCGCGCCTCATACGGTCCCCGCCTCCCTCAGCGCCCGCTCCCAGAACTCCCGGCAGAACCGCGCCAGCGGGCCGCGGCCGGTGGAGCCGGGGGGCTGTCCCCCCGGGTCCGCGCGGAGCAGGCCGGACTCCACCGGCACCTCGCCGGCCAGCGGCAGCGCGAGCAGGCGGGCCACCTCCCGGTCGTCGAGGCCGGGCGCGTACGGACCGCGCACGGCGACCCGCAGGTCGCCCAGGACCATGCCGACGGCGGCGGCCACCCGCCCGGCCGCGGCGATCGCGCGCAGTTCCGCGGGGACCACGAGAAGCCCGAGGTCGAGCTGGGCGAGGACCTCGGCGACCCCGTCGTCGACGCGGCGCGGCAGGTCGACGACGACCGCGCCGCCCCGGCGCCGGGCCGCGGCCAGCACCGCACGTACGGCCTGCGGCGGCACGGCGACGCAGTCGCCGCCCCGGTCCCAGCTGAGCACCCTCAGCCCGTGCAGCTGGGGCAGGGACTCCTCCAGGGCGCCGCCGCCGACCCGCCCGCGCGAGGCGGCGAACGCCGGCCAGCGCAGTCCGCCGGCCGTCTCCCCGCCGAGCAGGACGTCGAGGCCGCCGCCCAGCGGATCGGCGTCGACCAGCAGGGTGCGCAGCCCCGCACGGGCGGAGGTGACCGCGAGCGCGCAGGCGAGGGTGGACGCCCCGGCGCCGCCCCGGCCGCCGATGACGCCGACGGTGAGCGCGGGCCGTCCGACGCCCTCGGCGACGTCGGCGATGCGGTCGACCAGCCACTGTTCGCCGTCGGGCAGTACCAGCACATGGTCGGCGCCGATCTCGACGGCCCGCCGCCAGACACCGGAGTCGTCCGGGTCGCGGCCGACCAGCACGACACCGCGTCGGCGCGCGACCCCGCGCACCCGCCGCGCGGCGTCGTCGCCCACCAGGACCAGCGGTGCCGCCTCCCATCCGTCCCGGCGTCCGGGCACCGAGTGGTGCACCTCGGGGGTGGCTCCGGCGGCCGCGCACAGGCGCAGCAGGTCGTCGAGGAGTTCGGTGTCCTCGGTGACGATCAACGGCCCGCCCTGCCGCCCTCCGGCGGTGGGCGGCGGGTCGTGTGTGACGGTTCCGGCCACGGTCGGTCCCCCCTTCGCCGCGTGTGCCGCGGCATCTCTCACGGGGTCCCTGCGGCCCCGCGCTCGCCTGGGTGCGAAGAACCGCCGAGCGGCCTCCACGGGAACGGCCGGCGGAAACCGGCCGGGCGCGCCGGGCAAACAGATCCGGCCCGGAACTCGATGCGGCCGTTGGCACGCCGGAATCACCGTGCGGCGATCCTGGAAATCATGTGGATCTTGGTTGAAAACTGTGGACAACCCGACGCTTGTGAATATCGCCGCCCCCCATACCGGTGATGGTCCGCCTTCACACGGACGTCTTCCGCAGAGGAGTCCGATGACTACGCACCGTGAACAATCGGGGGGAGGTATCGAGCGGCGCCGCTCGGCGCTCCGCCGGGGCACGCGCTCAGGCGCGAAGGAGAAAAACCCGCCCGGACATGCGACGACCCCCGCCGGGGGGGAGAGCGGGGGTCGTCTCCACGGCCGACTCGGGGGGGGGAGGAGTCGGACCGGGTTAGCACGGTCGCGAACGATCCGTGACTTCCATGGTGTACCCGAGAGCTCTCTCAGGCAAACCCACGCGCCCCACCTTACGCCGAATGGGCTGCGCCTATGCTCGGGGTCGTGGAAAACCACTCCTTGCCCCGCACGGCGGCCTTCTTCGATCTGGACAAGACGGTCATTGCGAAGTCCAGCACGCTCACGTTCAGCAAGTCGTTCTACCAAGGCGGGCTGATCAACCGCAGGGCGGTCCTGCGCACCGCGTACGCCCAGTTCGTCTTCCTCGCGGGCGGCGCCGACCACGACCAGATGGAGCGCATGCGCCAGTACCTGTCCGCACTGTGCCGCGGCTGGAACGTCCAGCAGGTCAAGGAACTCGTCGCCGAGACGCTGCACGACCTGATCGACCCGATCATCTACGACGAGGCCGCCTCCCTGATCGAGGAGCACCACACCGCCGGCCGTGACGTCGTGATCGTCTCCACGTCGGGCGCGGAGGTCGTCGAACCGATCGGGGAACTGCTCGGGGCGGACCGGGTGGTGGCCACCCGCATGGTCGTCGGCGACGACGGCTGCTTCACCGGGGAGGTGGAGTACTACGCCTACGGCCCCACGAAGGCGGAGGCCGTCCGGGAGCTGGCCGCCTCCGAGGGGTACGACCTCTCCCGCTGCTACGCCTACAGCGACTCGGTGACCGACCTGCCGATGCTGGAGTCCGTCGGCCATCCGCACGCCGTGAACCCGGACCGCGCGCTGCGCCGGGAGGCCCTCGCGCGCGAGTGGCCGATTCTCGACTTCCACCGGCCCGTCCGGCTCAAGCAGCGCATCCCCGGGCTCTCCGTCCCGCCGCGTCCGGCGCTCGTGGCCGCCGCGGCGATAGGAGCCGCGGCCGCCACCGCGGGTCTCGTCTGGTACGCGTCCCGGCGCCGGTCCGCGGCGGCCTGACCGGCACACGCCAGCACACCCCGGCACGCCCCGCCCCACAGAGCCCCGCCCCGCGCTGCCCGGCCGGACCCCGCCGGGCTCCGTCGGAGGGCGGCTCCTTTACGCCCGTTTGAACGTAAAAGTAAAAAGTGCGGCCAGGACTTCCGCTTCACTCCCGTTCTGGAGTACAAAGGACTCACGGCCCGCGAGACCAAGGACATCCGAAAGGATCACCTTAAGAAACGCAGAATGGCCCCACGGACCGAGCATGAACACCGGGCACCCACGCGACGTCGACCCGTCGATTACGGGCCAGCCGCACCAGGTGACGGGCAAAGTACCCGACCTGATGGGCGACATACGAGGACGCCTGGTAACCCGGTGGTCATGCCAGCGGCGGTACGAGCACTCGTACCGCCGCAACCCTGCGAGGCCCCCGCCCGGGGGCCTTTTCCCGGCGAATCCGCGATTCCGCTCCGGTGTCAGGCATTTACGCCCCTCACACATTCCGCATCGCTTTTCTCACCGTTCACCCGGGCCGCTCTTCTCTCAGGTCACGCCTCTTTCGCGTCACCCTTCTCTCAGGTCACGCCTCTTTCGCGCCACGCTTCTCCCGCGTCACGCTTCTCCCCCGTCGCGCTTCCCCCGGGTCACGCCTCTGCCGCGTCACACTCCCCCCGGGTCACGCCCCCCACCGCCGGGATTTCGCCGGAAACGCCTTCTCACGCGGCCCCGCGTTGCAGCGCCTCGCACACCGCCGTCGACTCGCGCGCCCCCAGCCCCACGGCCTTGCCGCAGTGCGCGATCCAGGCGGCCATGCCCTCGGGGGTGCCGGAGAGATACCCCTCGAACGCCGCGAGATAGGCCGTCCGGCCCAGCTCGGCGTGGCCCACCTCCGCCGGGCAGACGGACTTGGGGTCGAGGCCGCTGCCGACCAGGACGATGCGTTCGGCCGTGCGCGCCACCAGGCCGTTGTGGGAGACGAACGGGCGCAACGCGAGGATCTCGCCGTGCACGACGGCGGCCGTCACCAGCGCGGGCGCCGAACCTCCGGCGATGATCAGCTCGGACAGACCGTCCAGGCGGGCGGACACCTCGGCCGGGCTCGGCAGCGGCAGGTCCGGCAGCGGCTCGTCGACCGCCTCGCCCGCCTGGCGCGGGCGCCCCACCCGCTCGGTGTGCTCCGCTGCGGCCACCAGATGCAGCCGGGCCAGCACCCGCAGCGGCGACTGCCGCCAGATGGACAGCAGTTGCCCCGCTTCGGCGGTCAGCCGCAGGGCCGCCCCCATGGTGCGCGCCTCGTCGTCGCCGCTGAAGTCGGTACGCCGGCGCACCTCCTCCAGGGCCCAGTCCGCGCCGGACAGCGCCGCCGAACCCCGGGCGCCGCGCAGCGCCGCCTCGGACGTGATCTCGTTGCTGCGGCGCCGCATGACCCGGTGCCCGTAGACCCGGTCCACGGCCTTGCGCACGGACTCCACGGAATCGGCCACTCCGGGCAGCGAGCCCAGGGCCGCGAGCGGATCGGCGGACGCGCCTGTCGTACTCATGAGTACGACCCTACGCACACCGGCCCCCCACCCCACGAAGGAGTGGTCTTCTTCACGTCCGTGCGCGACGGACCGCTGTCGCGCCGCTACCGTTGGTGAACATGAAAATTGCTTTCGTCGGGAAGGGCGGCAGCGGCAAGACGACGCTGTCCTCCCTGTTCATCCGCCATCTCGCCGCCATCGGCGCACCCGTCGTCGCGATCGACGCCGACATCAACCAGCACCTGGGGACCGCTCTCGGCCTCGACGAGGCGGAGGCCGCCGCCCTGCCCGCGATGGGCGGGCACCTGCCGCTGATCAAGGACTACCTGCGCGGCAGCAACCCGCGGATCGCCTCCGCCGAAACGATGATCAAGACGACACCGCCCGGCGAGGGCTCGCGGCTGCTGCGGGTGCGCGAGGACAACCCGGTGTACGAGGCCTGCGCCCGTCCGGTGGAGCTGGAGGGCGGCACGGTCCGCCTGATGGTCACCGGTCCCTTCACGGACGACGACCTGGGAGTCGCCTGCTACCACTCCAAGACGGGAGCGGTCGAGCTGTGCCTGAACCATCTGGTCGACGGCCGTGACGAGTACGTCGTCGTCGACATGACGGCGGGCTCGGACTCGTTCGCCTCCGGCATGTTCACCCGCTTCGACCTCACCTTCCTCGTCGCGGAACCGACCCGCCGGGGGGTCTCCGTCTACCGCCAGTACAAGGAGTACGCCGCCGACTACGGCGTCGCCCTGAAGGTCGTCGGCAACAAGGTGCACGGCCCGGACGACCTCGACTTCCTGCGCGCGGAGGTCGGGGACGACCTGCTCGTGACGGTCGGGCACTCGGACTGGGTGCGCGCCCTGGAGAAGGGCCGACCACCCCGGTTCGGCACCCTGGAGGAGGCCAACCGCCAGGCCCTGCGCACCCTCCAGGCGGCCGTCGACGCGACGTACGAGCTGCGGGACTGGGAGCGCTACACCCGCCAGATGGTGCACTTCCACCTGAAGAACGCCCGCTCCTGGGGCAACGAGCGCACCGGGGCCGACCTGGCGGGCCAGGTGGACCCCGGGTTCGTGCTCGGCGAGGGCGTGGTGGCCGCGGCTACGGCCTGACGGTCGGCGCCCCGGGCACGCCCCTCGGGGCCGGGGCGGGCGCGGCGGACAGGAAGGACGCCCAGCCTCCCTTGGGGGCCTCGCCGACCTTCAGGGTGCGCAGTTTGCGCAGGGTCCCGGGGTCCTGGGCGTCCAGCCAGTCCACGAGCTGCCGGAAGGAGACGCAGCGCACCTCCTCCTTGGTGCACACGTGCTCGACGACCTCCTGGACGGCGCGCATGTAGGTGCCGCCGTTCCAGGACTCGAAGTGGTTGCCGATGATCAGCGGCGCGCGGTTGCCGTCGTAGGCCCGGTAGAAGCCCTGGAGGAGGCCGTCGCGCATCTCGTCGCCCCAGCGCTCGTGCTGCGACGGGTCGCCCTGGGTGGTGGTGCCCGACTGGTTGACCATGAAGTTGTAGTCCATGGTGAGCTGCTCGAAGGAGTGCCCGGGGAACGGGACGAGTTGCATCGACAGGTCCCACAGCCCCTGCTTCTTCTCCGGCCAGACCTGGTCGTTGACGCCGCTGCTGTCGTATCGGAAGCCCAGTTCGCGGGCGGCCTTCAGGAAGTTCTCCCGGCCCTCCAGACAGGGCGTGCGGGCGCCGATCAGCTCCTTGTCGTAGTCGAAGGGCAGCGGGGCCGCCGACGTCATCCCGGCGTTGGTCTTCCAGGTCTTGACGAAACGTTTCGCCTGGGCGATCTCGTCCTTCCAGTCCTCCACCGACCAGTCGCCGACCCCGCCCGCGGCACCGCAGAAGTGGCCGTTGAAGTGGGTGCCGATCTCATTGCCCTCCAGCCACGCCAGGCGCAGCTGTTCCACGGTGTCGGCGATCCCCCGCGCGTCGTTGAAGCCGATGTCGGAACGGCCCGGGGAGTGCCGTGGCGGCCGGTACAGCTCGCGCTTGTCCTCCGGCAGCAGGTACACCCCGCTGAGGAAGTACGTCATCGTCGCGTCGTTGTCCTTGGCGACCTGGCGGAAGCGGGAGAACAGCTTCTGGCCGTCCTCCCCCGCGCCGTCCCAGGAGAACACCACGAACTGCGGCGGCTTCCGGCCGGGCTTGAGGCGCTCGGGCCGGGGCAGACGCGGCTGCGCCCCGGTGTAGGCGGTGGAGCCGTCGCCGATCAGTCCTACCGCCCTCCCGGGGGCGGGGACGGACGTCGCCTCGCGGGGGCCGTGCGCCCCTTGCCGGGACGCTCCGGTGCCGGTTCCGCAGCCGGCGAGTGCCGCGGCGCAGACCGCGGCGAGCGCGGCTCCCGCGCCGATTCTGTGGGTGGCGGCCATGTTCCGCCCACCTTCTTTCCTTCTCTCGGGCCAACGCTGATGGGGGGCGATCGCCGTGCCGGGCGGTGCCGTCGGCGTTGGCCAAGGTCGCACGGAGGCGAGAAGGAGTTAATACGACAAGCCGACTAAAGGGCTGTTTCACTCGTCAGAGTGGGTTATTACGCCGTTTGCATGGACAATCTATGCCTGCCCTTTACTCCCCATTACGATCTGTTTACTGAGCGTTGTCTCATCCCGCCGCTAGACGCCGTGACCCACGGCCGCGCCACCCCCGCCCCGTGCGAGGGCCCCCCTGTACCGCGACCGCGTAGCCCCGGAGGAGACGGGAAACATGTCAGCCTGCGTCCCCACCCGCACCGACGACTCGGCTCCGAGCCAGCACCTTCACCAACCCCCCAGTCCGCCGCACCGGCCCCGCCGCTTCCGCGTCGCGGGCGCCGACGTGTCGGCCTCCATCGCGGTCTTCCTGATCGCCCTCCCCCTGTCCCTGGGCATCGCCCTCGCCACCGGCGCCCCCCTCCAGGCCGGCCTCGTCGCCGCCGCGGTGGGCGGGATCGTCGTCGGACGGCTGGGCGGCTGCCCGCTCCAGGTCAGCGGCCCCGCCGCCGGACTCACGGTGGTCACCGCCGACCTCATCCACCAGTACGGCTGGCGCGCGACCTGCGCCATCACCGTGTTCGCCGGAATCGCCCAGCTGGGCCTCGGCTGTCTGCGCGTGGCGCGCACCGCGCTCGCCGTCAGCCCCGCCATCGTGCACGGCATGCTCGCCGGCATCGGCGTCACCATCGCCGTCGCCCAGCTGCACATCGTCCTCGGCGGCACCCCCCAGAGTTCCGTCCCGGACAATCTGCGCGCCCTGCCCGGCCAGTTGGCCGACCTGCGTCCGGCCTCGGTGTCCGTGAGCGCGCTGACCCTGGCCCTGCTGATGCTGTGGCCCCGGCTGCCCGGCCGGGCCGGGCGGATCCTGCGCAAGGCCCCGGCCGCGCTCGTCGCCGTCGCCGGGGCCACCGCGGTCGCGGCGCTCGCCGGGCTCCGGCTGCCCAAGGTCGACCTGCCGTCCTGGAGCAACCACGCCCTGGCCACCTTGCCCGACGGCCCGGTGCTGGGCCTGGCGGCCGCCGTCCTGACCATCACGCTCGTGTGCAGCGTGCAGTCGCTGCTCGGCGCGGTCGCCGTGGACAAGCTGGTCGCCGCCCGGCCGGACCTGTCCGGCCGCGTCGCACGGTCCGACCTGGACCGGGAGCTGCTCGGCCAGGGCGCCGCCAACATCGCCTCCGGCGCGCTCGGCGGCCTGCCCATCGCGGGCGTGGCCGTACGCAGCACGGCCAACGTGAACGCGGGCGCCGTGAGCCGGAACTCCACGATGCTGCACGGCGGTCTCGTGGTGATCGCCGCGCTGCTGACGGCCCCGGCCCTGGAGCTCATCCCGCTCGCCTCGCTCGCCGCCCTGGTCATGTCGGTCGGCATCCAGATGGTGTCCCTGAACCACATCCGCACGGTGACCCGCCACCGCGAGGTGCTGGTGTACGTCGTCACCACCCTCGGCGTCATCGGCTTCAACGTCCTGGGGGGCGTCGCCCTCGGGGTCGCCGTCGCCGTCGCCGTCGCCCTGCACCGCCTGACCCGCACGCGGATCACGCACGAGGAGAGGGAGGGAGTCCACCACGTACAGGTACGGGGGCAGCTGACGTTCCTCGCGGTGCCACGGCTCAGCCGGGCCCTGCATCTGGTGCCGCACGGCACCGACGTCGTGGTCGAGCTGGACGGCTCGTTCATGGACCACGCGGCCTACGAGACGCTCCAGGACTGGCAGAAGACGCACACCGCGCAGGGCGGCAGCGTCGACATCACCAGCCGCCGCCCCGGCACCCGCATCTCCGCGCCCGCCGACTCGGGGGACTGCCGTTGCAGCCCCTGGACGCCCTGGCGCAACCACCAGTGCCACGAACGCCCGCCGGCCGCGCCCGAGTCCGGCGGTGCGGCGGGCGGGACCGGTGAGCCGACCGGGCACGAACTGGCCCGCGGCATCAGCGCGTTCCAGCGCAACACGGCCCCGCTGGTGCGCGGGGAGCTGGCCAGGCTGGCCCGGGAGGGTCAGCGGCCCTCGCAGCTCTTCCTGACCTGCGCCGACTCCCGGCTGGTCACCTCGATGATCACCTCCAGCGGCCCGGGCGACCTGTTCGTGGTGCGCAACGTGGGCAACCTCGTGCCGCTGCCCGGCGAGGAGAGCGGCGACGACTCGGTGTCCGCCGCGATCGAGTACGCGGTGGACGTGCTGAAGGTGCGGTCCATCACGGTGTGCGGGCACTCCGGGTGCGGCGCCATGCAGGCGCTGATCAGCTCGGAGCCGGGCGGTGCGCGAACCCCCCTCAAGCGGTGGCTGCGGCACGGGCTGCCGAGCCTGGACCGCATGGCCGGCACCGGCGGCTCCCCCGTCCGGCTGGCCGGACGCGAGCCCGCCGACGCGGTCGAGCAGCTGTGCCTGACCAACGTGGTGCAGCAGTTGGAGCACCTGCGCGCCCACGACTCGGTGAGCCGGGCCCTCCAGGCGGGTGAACTGGAGCTGCACGGCATGTACTTCCACGTCGGCGAGGCCCAGGCGTATCTGCTCTCCGCCGAGGAGGGCGACGGGGTGTTCACCCTCGTACGGGAGGAGGCCGGCCAGCCCGCCTGACGCTTCCGAGGAGAACCGGTGCGCGGTCCGCCCCGGCGCGGGCCGCGCACCGGCCTGCCGGTGCGGCGGCGCCCGCCGGACGCGAGCGGCCCGTCCGGCCTGAACTCCCGCCGCCCGGCATCCGTGGGTAGGGATGACCGCGGACCGCCGGGGCCACCGCCGCAGAGGCCGGCGTCGGCGCCCAGAGGTCTAAACCAATAACCCGTCGGCCCTTGTCACCGGCCCCTCGTGTCTGATGAGCTGTGGCCTGGGACACAGCGCACACCCTGAGAAAGGGAGATGTCGTGAGCAACGAAAGCCTGGCCAACCTGCTGCGTGAGAACCGCAGGTTCGCGCCCCCCGCCGACCTGGCCGCGAACGCCAACGTCACGGCAGAGGCGTATGAACAGGCCAAGGCTGACAGGCTCGGCTTCTGGGCCGAGCAGGCCCGCCGGCTGAGCTGGGCCAAGGAGCCGTCCGAGACGCTCGACTGGTCGAACCCGCCGTTCGCCAAGTGGTTCAAGGACGGCACCCTCAACGTCGCGTACAACTGCGTGGACCGGCACGTGGAGGCCGGTCACGGCGACCGCGTCGCAATCCACTTCGAGGGCGAGCCCGGCGACAGCCGCGCCCTCACCTACGCCCAGCTCAAGGACGAGGTCTCCCAGGCGGCCAACGCCCTGCTGGAGCTCGGTGTCCGCAAGGGCGACCGGGTCGCGATCTACATGCCGATGATCCCGGAGACCGCGATCGCGATGCTGGCGTGCGCCCGGATCGGCGCCGCCCACTCGGTGGTCTTCGGCGGCTTCTCCTCCGACGCCCTCGCCACCCGCATCCAGGACGCCGACGCCCGGGTCGTCATCACCGCCGACGGCGGCTACCGGCGCGGCAAGCCGTCCGCCCTGAAGCCGGCCGTCGACGAGGCCGCCGAGCGGGCGGGCAACGTCGAGCACGTCCTCGTGGTCCGCCGCACCGGCCAGGACGTCGCCTGGAACGACTCCCGCGACCTGTGGTGGCACGAGGTCGTCGGCCGGCAGTCCGCCGAGCACACCCCGGAGGCGTTCGAGGCCGAGCACCCGCTGTTCATCCTCTACACCTCCGGCACCACGGGGAAGCCGAAGGGCATCCTGCACACCTCCGGCGGCTACCTCACCCAGGCGGCCTACACCCACTGGGCGGTCTTCGACCTCAAGCCCGAGACCGACGTGTACTGGTGCACCGCGGACGTCGGCTGGGTCACCGGCCACTCGTACATCGTCTACGGCCCGCTGGCCAACGGCGCGACGCAGGTCATGTACGAGGGCACGCCCGACACCCCGCACCAGGGCCGCTTCTGGGAGATCGTGCAGAAGTACGGGGTGACGATCCTCTACACCGCCCCGACCGCGATCCGCACCTTCATGAAGTGGGGCGACGACATCCCCGCCAAGTTCGACCTGTCCTCCCTGCGGGTCCTCGGCTCGGTCGGCGAGCCGATCAACCCCGAGGCGTGGGTCTGGTACCGCAAGAACATCGGCGCGGACCGCACCCCGGTCGTCGACACCTGGTGGCAGACCGAGACCGGCGCCATGATGATCTCGCCGCTGCCGGGCGTCACCGAGGCCAAGCCGGGCTCCGCCCAGCGCCCGCTGCCCGGCATCTGCGCCACCGTCGTCGACGACGAGGCGAACGAGGTGCCCAACGGCGGGGGCGGCTACCTCGTCCTCACCGAGCCGTGGCCCTCCATGCTGCGCACCATCTGGGGCGACGACCAGCGGTTCATCGACACCTACTGGTCGCGCTTCGAGGGCAGGTACTTCGCCGGCGACGGCGCCAAGAAGGACGACGACGGCGACATCTGGCTGCTCGGGCGCGTCGACGACGTGATGCTCGTCTCCGGCCACAACATCTCCACCACCGAGGTCGAGTCGGCGCTGGTCTCCCACCCGGCGGTCGCCGAGGCGGCCGTGGTGGGCGCGGCGGACGAGACGACCGGGCAGGCCATCGTGGCGTTCGTGATCCTGCGCGGCACGACGGCGGAGACCGAGGACCTGATCGCGGAGCTGCGGGGTCACGTCGGCGCCACGCTCGGCCCGATCGCCAAGCCCAAGCGGATCCTGCCGGTGGCGGAGCTGCCCAAGACCCGCTCCGGCAAGATCATGCGCCGTCTGCTGCGGGACGTGGCGGAGAACCGGCAGCTCGGTGACGTCACCACGCTCACCGACTCCGCCGTCATGGACCTCATCCAGGCCAAGCTGCCGAAGGCCCCGAGCGAGGACTGACCGGCGCCCGGCCGGGACTGAACGGCCGCCGAAGGGGCACCCGGCGCAGTGCGCGCCGGGTGCCCCTTCGCGCACCGGGACGTCCCCCGGCACGACGGTCATCCGGCCCGCTCCTCGCACATTAGGTAAGCTAAGGAACGCGTAAAAGACACAACAAGATCCTCATGGTGCGCCGGGAAGTCTGGTCGGCACGTGTTCCGTGCTGTCCACATCCGGAGGTCTCCCCGTGACCGCGCCCCGTACCGCCCGCAAGCTCTTCGGCCGTCTCTCGCTGCCGGAGCGGACCTTCGTCACCGACGCGCTGCGCACCGAGACCGTCGGCGGGGTGCTGCTGCTGGCCGCCGCCATCGCGGCCCTGGTCTGGGCGAACATACCCGCGCTGCACGACAGCTACGAAAGCGTCAGCCACTTCCACTTCGGCCCCGGCGCCCTCGGCCTGAACCTGTCGGTCGCCCACTGGGCGGCGGACGGACTCCTCGCCGTCTTCTTCTTCGTCGCCGGGATCGAGCTCAAGCGCGAACTCGTCGCCGGTGACCTCAAGGACCCCAAGGCCGCCGCCCTGCCGGTCGTGGCGGCCCTGTGCGGCATGGCCGTACCGGCGCTCGTCTACACCCTCACCAACGTCGCCGGGGGCGGCTCCCTGGCGGGCTGGGCGGTGCCCACCGCCACCGACATCGCCTTCGCGCTGGCCGTCCTCGCCGTCATCGGCACCTCGCTGCCGAGCGCCCTGCGGGCCTTCCTGCTCACCCTCGCCGTCGTCGACGACCTGTTCGCCATCCTGATCATCGCGGTCTTCTTCACCGAGTCGCTGAACTTCGCCGCGCTCGGCGGTGCCGCCGCCGGCCTCGCCGTCTTCTGGCTGCTGCTGCGCGCGGGCGTACGGGGCTGGTACGTGTACGTCCCGCTGGCGGCCGTGATCTGGGGCCTGATGTACAACAGCGGCGTCCACGCCACCATCGCCGGTGTCGCCATGGGCCTGATGCTGCGCTGCCACCGCCGCGAGGGTGAGGAGCACTCCCCGGGCGAGCACATCGAGCACCTCGTGCGGCCCCTGTCGGCGGGCCTGGCCGTGCCGCTGTTCGCCCTGTTCAGCGCGGGCGTGTCCGTCTCCGGCGGGGCGCTCGCCGACGTGTTCACCCGGCCGGAGACGCTCGGGGTGGTCCTCGGACTCGTGGCCGGCAAGACGCTCGGCATCTTCTGCGGCACCTGGCTGACGGCGCGTTTCACCCGGGCCTCGCTCAGCGACGAGCTCGCCTGGGCCGACGTGTTCGCGGTGGCGACCCTGGCCGGGATCGGCTTCACGGTCTCCCTGCTCATCGGCGAGCTCGCCTTCGAGGGCGACGCGACGATGACCGGTGAGGTCAAGGCCGCCGTCCTGACCGGCTCCCTGATCGCGGCCTGCCTGGCGACGGTGCTGCTGCGGATACGGAACGCCAAGTACCGCAAGCTGATCGAGGCCGAGGAGCGCGACGAGGACCTCAGCGGCATCCCGGACATCTACGAGGAGGACGACCCGGCCTACCACCTGCGCATGGCCGCCATCTACGACCGGAAGGCCGCCGAGCACCGGCGGATCGCCCAGGAGAAGACCGCCGAGCGGCACGGGGTTGCCGAAGTGGCGGGCGGGGCAGGCGAGGAGCGCGGCGGTCCGGCATGATCTGACGAGACGGTACAAAAGACGGGACCGTACGCAGTCGGGAAGAAGACGGCCGCCACGGAACCGCAGGCACGAGAGGGAGACCGCGATGAGCGCACCCGACGGCAGCCCGGTCGGCACCGAACGCAGCATCGGCCAGCTGTTCGCCTCGGCGACCACGGAATTGTCGGCGCTGGTGCACGACGAGATCGCGCTGGCCAAGGCACAGCTCAAGCAGGACGTCAAGCGGGGCGCGACCAGCGGCGGGGCCTTCTCGCTGGCGGGCGCGGTGCTGCTGTTCTCGCTGCCGATGCTGAACTTCGCCCTCGCCTACGGCATCCGCACCTGGAGCCACTGGAACCTCGCCCTCTGCTTCCTGCTGTCCTTCGCGGCCAACGTGCTGGTCGCCGCGGCCCTCGCGCTGATCGGCGTGGCCTTCGCCAAGAAGGCCAAGAAGGGCCGCGGACCGCAGAAGGTCGCCGCCTCGGTGAAGCAGACCGCGGGCGTGCTCCAGAAGGCCAAGCCGCACCCGAGGCCGGAGCTGCCGCAGGACCGCGGTCCCGAAGCCATCGAGGCTGTGGCACGCTCGTCCTCATGACGGGCTCCTCCCTCCCCTCGGGTCAATCCCCCCCGGCGCAACCCGCCTCGGTCGTACGCCTCGGCGTGCCCGGCGGACGCGAGGTGATCCACCGGGACGTCGCCGCCAACGGCGCCCGCTTCCACATCGCCGAGCTGGGCGACGGGCCGCTGGTGCTGCTGCTGCACGGCTTCCCGCAGTTCTGGTGGACCTGGCGCCACCAGCTCGTGGCGCTCGCCGACGCGGGCTTCCGCGCGGTCGCCATGGACCTGCGCGGCGTCGGCGGCAGCGACCGCACCCCGCGCGGCTACGACCCGGCGGGCCTCGCCCTCGACATCACCGGCGTCGTCCGCTCCCTCGGTGAGCCGGACGCCGCGCTGGTCGGTCACGACCTGGGCGGCTACCTGGCGTGGACGGCGGCCGCCATGCGCCCCAAGCTGGTGCGGCGGCTCGCGGTGGCCTCCATGCCGCACCCGCGCCGCTGGCGCTCGGCGATGCTCGCCGACATCAGGCAGACGCGGGCCGGGTCCCACATCTGGGGGTTCCAGCGTCCCTGGATCCCGGAACGGCAGCTGACCGCCGACGACGGCGCGCTGGTGGGCCGGCTGATCCGGGACTGGGCGGGCCCGCGCGGCGTGGACGACGAGGCGGTGGAGGTCTACCGCCGCGCCATGTGCATCCCGTCCACGGCGCACTGCTCCATCGAGCCTTACCGGTGGATGGTGCGGTCGCTGGCCCGCCCGGACGGCATCCAGTTCAACCGGCGTATGAAGCGGCCCCTGCGCGTGCCGACGCTGCATCTGCACGGATCGCTCGACCCCGTGGTGCGGGCGCGCAGCGCGGCCGGATCCGCCGAGTACGTCGAAGCGCCCTACCGGTGGCGGCTGTTCGACGGCCTCGGGCACTTCCCGCACGAAGAGGATCCGGTCGCCTTCTCCGCCGAACTGGTCAATTGGCTGAAGGATCCGGAACCGGACCGGTGACGAACGAACATTCCGACACCCGGAACCGAAAAGCCGTTCTATGGCCCACCACTTGCCCGGCGCATAGGCCAATTGGCGGCCCGCCGAGCGGTTATGGACCTTCGGGCGGGGGCACAGGTCCGGGTATGGGCTGGACGCACGACTACAGTGACGCGGCACGCGACCCCCGCTCCGCGAGCGGTGTGAGCACCCACCAGCGAGGCGGCGCCTCACAACTGGTGGAGGCGGACCCCCGCGTGGGCATTCCGCACATCCTGCGCCGCCGGGCCCGCTGGGTCTCGGTGCGCCTGCGCCACGCCCGCGACTGACCCGGCGCGCGCCAGGCCTGTCGTCAAACTCCCGTCGTCCGCCGGAAGAGCGGGTCGCGAGGCAGACGAGAGTTTGACGACAGGCCCTAGAGCGCGCAGCTGTCGCTGTCCACCTGCTGGTTGGCGGTGCGGCCCCGGGCGATGTCCTCCCGGATCTCGTCCACGGTGAGCGCGTACCCCGTCTCGGCGTCGTCGAGGGACTTGGCGAAGACCACGCCGTAGACCTCGCCGTCCGTGGTGAGCAGCGGGCCGCCGGAGTTGCCCTGGCGGACGGTCGCGTACAGCGAGTACACGTCCCGGCGGACGGTGTCGCGGTGGTAGATGTCCGGGCCGTTGGCCGTGATGCGGCCGCGCACGCGCGCGGCGCGCACGTCGTACGCCCCGTTCTCGGGGAAGCCCGCCACGATCGCGTCGTCGCCGCTGCCCGCGTCCTCCTCGGCGAACCGCAGCGCGGGCGCCCGGAGGTCCGGCACGTCCAGGACGGCGATGTCCCGCCGCCAGTCGTAGAGGACGACCGTCGCGTCGTACCCTCGGCCCTCGCCGCCTATCTGGACGACGGGCTCGTCGACGCCGCCGACGACGTGGGCGTTGGTCATCACCCGCCGCTCGCCGAAGACGAAGCCGGTGCCCTCCAGGACCTTGCCGCAGCCGGTGGCGGTGCCGGTGACCTTGACGATGGAGCGCTGGGCGCGGGTGGCGACGGCGCTGCCCGCCAGGGCCGGGTCCGGGGGCCGGACGTCGGTGATCGGCTCGTTGGCGAACGGGCTGAACACCTGCGGGAAGCCGTTCTGCGCGAGGACGGAGGAGAAGTCGGCGAACCAGGTGTCGGCCTGCGCGGGCAGCGCCCGGGAGACGCCGTGCAGCACCTTGGAGCCGCGGACCTCCTTGCCGACCGTGGGCAGGGTCGTGCCCGCCAGCGCCGATCCGATCAGCCAGGCGACCAGCAGCATCGCGACGACGTTGACGAGGGCGCCGCCGGTGGCGTCCAGGGCGCGGGCCGGGGTCCAGGTGATGTACCGGCGCAGCCGGTTGCCGAGGTGGGTGGTCAGGGCCTGGCCCACGGACGCGCAGACGATCACCACGACGACCGCGACGACGGCGGCGGCCGTGCTCACCTCCGCGCTGTCCGTCAGCGCGTCCCAGGCCACGGGCAGCGCGTAGACGGCGACGAGGCCGCCGCCGAGGAAGCCGATCACCGACAGGATGCCGACGACGAAGCCCTGGCGGTAGCCGACGATCGCGAACCAGACGGCGGCGATCAGCAACAGGATGTCCAGCACGTTCACCGATTCCGGCCTCGCCTCGTCGTCTTCCGCTCACACCGCCCGGGACCGGGCTCTGGCCCGCCGCGCGACGGCAGCGGCGGCGGGACACGGCGCCTCCCGGGGAAACACAGCACGTGGGCCACCCTGTCACGACCGCCAGTCGAGCGGGACCCGCCGGTCCCGGTCCCAGGGCCGCTCCCAGCCCGCGTAGTGCAGCAGCCGGTCGATGATCCCGGCCGTGAAGCCCCACACCAGGGCCGATTCGACCAGGAATGCCGGACCGCTGTGGCCGGAGGGGTGGACCGCGGTCGCGCGGTGGGCGGGGTCGGTGAGATCCGCCACGGGGACCGTGAAGACCCGTGCCGTCTCGTTCGGGTCGACGACGCCGACCGGGCTGGGCTCCCGCCACCAGGCCAGTACGGGCGTGACGACGAAGCCGCTGACCGGGATGTAGAGCCTCGGCAGCACCCCGAAGAGCTGGACACCGGACGGATCGAGTCCGGTCTCCTCCTCGGCCTCCCGCAGGGCGGCCCGCAGCGGGCCGTCGCCCTCCGGGTCGCCGTCCTGCGGGTCGAGGGCGCCGCCGGGGAAGGACGGCTGGCCCGCGTGGGAGCGCAGCGAGCTCGCCCGCTCCATCAGCAGCAGCTGAGGGCCCCGCTCGCCCTCGCCGAACAGGATCAGCACGGCCGACTGCCGTCCGGCGCCGTCCTCGGGCGGCAGGAACCGGCTCAGCTGCCTGGGCTGGACCGTCTCCGCCGCCCGCACCACCGGATCCAGCCAGCCCGGCAGGCCCTCCGTGCTCAGCGTCACGCCCTGGGTCCCGCTCGCGCGTGTCATCGCCACCCCCGTCGTCCTGCCCTGCTCAACGCCCGGTACCGAGGAGATCGTTCCGTCACCCGGCCCCCAGCGGCGGCGCCGGCCTGCCGCCCGCGTCCAGATATGCCCGCGGGGGCTTCAGGCGCTGGCCGGGGAGGCCGCCCTTCTCGTACTTGAGCAGTTTCCTCGCCTTCTCCGGATCGGTCTCCCCCTCGCCGTACGCCGGGCAGAGCGGGGCTATGGGACAGGCGCCGCAGGCGGGCTTGCGGGCGTGGCAGATGCGGCGGCCGTGCCAGATCACGTGGTGCGAGAGGTCCGTCCAGTCGCTCTTGGGGAATAGCGTGCCGACGGCGGCCTCGATCTTGTCCGGGTCGGTCTCGTCGGTCCACTTCCAGCGGCGCACCAGCCGCTGGAAGTGCGTGTCCACGGTGATGCCGGGGCGGCCGAAGGCGTTGCCGAGGACGACGAACGCCGTCTTGCGGCCGACGCCCGGCAGCTTGACGAGGTCTTCGAGCCGCCCGGGGACCTCGCCGCCGAACTCCTCCGTCAGGGCCTTCGACAGCCCGATGACCGACCGGGTCTTCGCCCGGAAGAACCCGCAGGGCCGGAGGATCTCCTCGACCTCCTCGGGGACGGCGGCGGCCAGGTCCTCGGGGGTGGGGTACTTCGCGAAGAGGGCCGGGGTGGTCTGGTTGACCCGGAGGTCGGTGGTCTGCGCGGACAGGACCGTGGCGACCAGCAGCTGGAAGGGGCTGTCGAAGTCCAGCTCCGGGTGGGCGTACGGGTAGACCTCGGCGAGCTCGCGGTTGATCCGGCGGGCGCGGCGCACCAGCGCGGTGCGCGACTCGCCCCGGGGCGCCTTGGCGGCGACGGTCTTCACCGGGGCGGTGCCCTCCACGTCGACGGTGGTCCGCTCGGGGACGACGGCGGGCTTCCTGGCGGGCCCCGCCGTCGCGACGACCGGCCGACCGGGGGAGGCCTTCGCGGCGGTCGCCTTCTTCGCCGGGGTCTTCTTGGCGGCCGCCTTACCGGCCGGGGCCTTCTTGGCCGCCGCCTTCTTCGCCGGGGCCTTCTTGGCCGCCGCCTTTCCGGCCGTCTGGGGCTTCGGCTTCCCGGCCGTCTTCCCGGCGGCGACCGCCGCCGGCTTCTCGGCGGCCTTCCCGGCAGGGGCCTCGGCCGCCTTCCCGGCGGCGGACGCCCGCGCCGTGCCCCGCTCGGCGGCGGCCTTCTTCCCGGCCGTCCGCTTTGTTGTTTTCGCCGTTTTACTGCCACCCTCCGGGCTCTGTTCGCCCACAGCGGAATCGCGACGTGCAACCACCCGTCCAGCCCCCTCGGCCTGCGCTCTCACCGGCGTTTTGGACACCCGGCCAGCCTACGGCCCGGCACCGACATCCGCCCCGGACCCCGAAGATCGGCGTCCAATCGGACCCCTGCCGCGTACCCCGGGACACGTGTGCGGCATCCTTGTGACAGATCACACTGTTTGGACCGTCCGGCAAAATGGGCACCACGGTCCCCTGGTACACGGGGGAACAAGATCCCCTGAGCAGGTCGACAAGGAGATAACTCGTGGACGACGTTCTGCGGCGCAACCCGCTCTTCGCGGCGCTCGACGACGAGCAGGCCGCGGAGCTCCGCGCCTCCATGAGTGAGGTGACCCTCGCCCGCGGTGACTCGCTGTTCCACGAGGGCGACCCCGGAGATCGCCTGTACGTGGTCACGGAAGGCAAGGTCAAGCTCCACCGCACGTCCCCCGACGGCCGCGAGAACATGCTGGCCGTCGTCGGCCCCGGTGAGCTGATCGGCGAGCTGTCGCTCTTCGACCCGGGCCCGCGCACCGCGACCGCCACCGCGCTGACGGAGGTCAAGCTGCTGGGCCTCGGCCACGGTGACCTCCAGCCCTGGCTGAACGCCCGTCCCGAGGTGGCCGCGGCCCTGCTGCGGGCCGTCGCCCGCCGCCTGCGCAAGACCAACGACGCCATGTCCGACCTGGTCTTCTCCGATGTCCCCGGCCGCGTCGCCCGCGCCCTGCTGGACCTGTCCCGCCGCTTCGGCGTGCAGTCCGAGGAGGGCATCCACGTCGTGCACGACCTGACGCAGGAGGAGCTGGCCCAGCTGGTCGGCGCCTCCCGCGAGACGGTCAACAAGGCCCTGGCGGACTTCGCCCAGCGCGGCTGGCTGCGCCTGGAGGCCCGCGCGGTGATCCTGCTGGACGTGGAGCGGCTCGCCAAGCGCTCGCGCTGACACCGCCGCCGCGCCGCCCGCGCGGCCGCACGGACCCTAGATGAGCCCGTGCTCTTCCAGGTACTCCATCTGCGCCCGCACCGACAGCTCCGCCGCCGGCCACAGGGAGCGGTCGACGTCCGCGTACACGTGGGCGACGACCTCGGCCGGGGTCCGGTAGCCGTCCTCGACGGCCGTCTCCACCTGGGCGAGGCGGTGGGCGCGGTGGGCGAGGTAGTACTCGACGGCGCCCTGGGCGTCCTCCAGGACGGGCCCGTGGCCGGGCAGCACCGTGTGCACCCCGTCGTCGACCGTGAGGGACCGCAGGCGCCGCAGCGAGTCCAGGTAGTCGCCCAGGCGCCCGTCGGGGTGTGCCACGACCGTCGTACCGCGCCCCAGGACCGTGTCGCCGGTCAGGACGGCCCGGTCGGCCGGGAGGTGGAAGGAGAGGGAGTCCGCGGTGTGGCCGGGGGTCGGTACGACCCTCAGCTCCAGGCCGCCGACGGTGATCACGTCCCCGGCGCCCAGGCCCTCCTCGCCCAGGCGCAGCGCCGGGTCGAGGGCGCGTACGCGCGTGCCGGTCAGCTCGGCGAAGCGGGCGGCGCCCTCGGCGTGGTCCGGGTGGCCGTGGGTCAGCAGGGTCAGGGCGACGCGCTTGCCCGCCCGTTCGGCCGTGTCGACGACGTGCCGCAGGTGGCCGTCGTCGAGCGGGCCGGGATCGACCACGACGGCCAGGTCGGAGTCCGGCTCGGACAGGATCCAGGTGTTCGTGCCGTCCAGCGTCATCGGCGAGGCGTTGGGCGCCAGGACGTTGACGGCCCGTGCGGTAGCGGGCCCCGAGAGGACCCCGCCCCGGGGCCGACCGGGCAGCGCGCTTGCGTCCGTCATGCGGGGGCTCCCCCGGTCTCGGTGGTCGGGATGGCGTCGGTGGCCGGGGCGGGCCCGGTGGCCGGGGCGGGCCCGGTGGTGTGCTGGGCGAGGGGGACGCGCTTGGTGAACTCGTCGTGGCCCGGCCAGGTCAGGACGACCTCGCCGTCCGCCAGGCGGGCCTCGGCCAGCACGGGCGTCAGATCACGGCCGGGTGCCGCGGCGAGCGCCCCGGCCGCCGAGCCGTACTCCGTCAGCTGGCGCAGGGTGGCGATGGTCGGCGGCATCATCAGCAGCTCGCCCTTGTCGTATCCGGCCACCGCGTCGGCCGGCGTCGTCCACACCGCCCGGTCGGCCTCCGTGGAGGCGTTGCGCGTGCGCTGTCCGCGCGGGAGCGCGGCCACGAAGAACCACGTGTCGTAGCGGCGGGCCTCGAACTCGGGGGTGATCCAGCGCGCCCAGGCGCCGAGGAGGTCCGAGCGCAGCACCAGTCCCCGCCGCCGGAGGAACTGCGCGAAGGACAGGTCGCGGGCGACCAGCGCGGCGCGGTCGGCCTCCCAGTCCGGGTCCGTGGTGTCGCCGACCACGGAGTCCGCGGTGGGGCCGGCGAGGAGGACGCCGACCTCCTCGTACGTCTCCCGCACGGCGGCGCAGACGATCGCCTGGGCGGCGGTCTCGTCGACGCCGAGCCGCTCCGCCCACCACGCGCGCGTGGGGCCCGCCCAGCCGATGTCCCGGTCTGCCCCGGGCTCCCGGCTTCCCTCCAGCGGGGCGGCGCCCCCGTCGCGCGGGTCGACGCCGCCGCCCGGATAGGCGTACGCGCCCCCGGCGAAGGCCATGGAGGCGCGGCGGCGCAGCAGGTGGACGACGGGACCGGCGCCGGTGTCCTTGAGCAGCATGACGGTGGCCGCGCGTCTGGGGACGACCGGGGTGAGACTGCCCGCCGCGAGCGCGCGGATCCGGTCGGGCCACTCCGGTGGGTACCACTGACCATTCCCCTGACCATTCGCCATGGCCGGAGGCTATCCGCTGACGGGCGGATGTTCGAGTGGCTCGCGGTTCACGCGGGCAGGCCGGCCAGCCAGTCGGTCAGGACGCGGTTGGTCTCCTCGGGACGCTCCTGCTGGATCCAGTGGCCGCAGCCGTCGAGGAGATGCGCGGCGGACAGCCCGGGCAGCGTCACGGGGAACGCCTCGATGGCGTCGGAGAGCCAGGTGGTGGAGGCGTCCTGGGTCCCGCCGGCGAACAGGGACGGCTGGGTGAGGGCGGCGCCGTGGTGGCCGGCCAGGTCGGCCCAGTCGCGGTCCATGTTCCGGTACCGGTTCAGGGCGCCGGTCAGGCCGGTGCGTTCGAATTCCCCGGCGTAGACGTCGAGGTCCTCTTCGGTGAGCCAGGAGGGCAGCCGCCCGGCGGGGAACCGGTCGCGCATCCTGCCGCCGGCGGTGACGAAGTGCGGGTCGGGGGCGCCGGGCGGCGGCATGGTGTCGGCCGACAGGGCGGCGTAGAGGCCGGCGAGCCAGCCGCGCACGTCGGGCTCGATCTCCGCCTCCGCGCGACCGGGCTCCTGGAAGTACGAGACGTAGAACTCCTGCTCGGCGGACGGGCCGCCCAGGGCCGCGAACGTCTCGCTGGGCTTCGGGCCGCCCGGCGGGGTGTACGGCACGCTGAGCAGGCCCACCGCGCGGAACACGTCGGGCCGCAGCAGTGCGGAGGTGGCGGCGATCGGCGCGCCCCAGTCGTGTCCGACGATCACCGCCGACCGCTCTCCCAGGGCCTCCACCACGGCGGCGTTGTCCGCCACCAGCTCCGTCATCCGGTACGCGTCGACCGCCCCGGGCCGGGAGGAGCGTCCGTAACCGCGCACGTCGAGCGCGGCGGCGCGGAATCCGGCGGCGGCCAGGGCGGGCAGCTGGCGGCGCCAGGAGTACCAGGTCTCGGGGAAGCCGTGGACCAGCAGGACCAGGGGACCGCTCCCCTGCTCGACCAGATGGATCCGGCCGGCCGGTGCGGGCACCAGGCGATGGACGGGGCCAGTGGTGGGCGGGTGCGGCATGGATCCTCCCGGTGGGTGCGGGCGGCCGGCCCGTGGGCGGCCGCCGGGTCGTCGGGGCCGGCGGGCCCCTGGAGCCGACGGGTCCTCGGGGCCGGCGGGTGACCGGACGACCCGGGCCCGTGCGGACGGCCGGCGTCCCGGGGGGCCGCCCTGGCACGCGCGGGGCGGCACCCGGGGGTTGTCGGAACCGCCGTGTCCCGGCACCGATCCTGGGACGACCGTCACACCGCCGACCAGGGTCTTTGCCGAACCGGCAAAGAGGCACGGCCGTACGGTGTCCTATCCCGGGCATACCGAGAAACAAGGCACCGTGACTGGACTTACCGCACCCGGACGCACCGCACCCGAAGGAACCGCACCCGAAGGAACCGCCGATTCAATGACGTACCGGACGTCCTACTCGCCGGTCAGCTCCACCTGGATCTCGACCTCCACCGGCGCGTCCAGCGGCAGCACCGCCACGCCGACCGCGCTGCGGGCGTGGACGCCCTTGTCGCCGAGGACCTCGCCCAGAAGCTCGCTGGCGCCGTTCAGGACGCCCGGCTGGCCGGTGAAGTCGGCTGCGGACGCCACGAAGCCGACGACCTTCACCACGCGCGCGACGCGGTCGAGGTCACCGGCGACGGACTTCACGGCGGCCAGGGCGTTCAGCGCGCAGGTGCGCGCCAGCTCCTTGGCCTCCTCCGGGGTCACCTCCCCGCCCACCTTGCCGGTCACCGGAAGCTTGCCGTCCACCATGGGCAGCTGGCCGGCGGTGTAGACGTACGGGCCGGACCGCACGGCCGGCTGGTACGCGGCGAGCGGCGGCACGACCTGCGGCAGCGACAGGCCGAGTTCGGCCAGCTTCGCCTCGACCGCGCTCACGCCTGCTTCTCCCGCTTCAGGTAGGCCACGAGCTGCTCGGGGTTGTTCGGCCCGGGGACGACCTGGACGAGCTCCCAGCCGTCCTCGCCCCAGGTGTCCAGAATCTGCTTCGTGGCGTGGACGAGCAGAGGCACGGTTGCGTATTCCCACTTGGTCATGCGGCCGACTCTAGCCGCTGCCGGACGCGGGTCAGGTGGCCGACCGCGGCCCCCGTTGTCCACAGCCTCTCGCTCGGACCGCGGCCGGACTGGTTACGCTCGAAGACGTGAGCAGGCTCCAGGTCGTCAGCGGCAAGGGCGGTACCGGCAAGACCACGGTGGCCGCGGCCCTCGCGCTGGCCCTCGCCACCGAGGGGAAGCGCGCGCTTCTCGTCGAGGTCGAGGGCCGCCAGGGCATCGCGCAGCTCTTCGAGACCGAAGCGCTGCCCTATGAGGAGCGGAAGATCGCCGTCGCTCCGGGGGGCGGGGAGGTGTACGCCCTCGCCATCGACGCCGAACTGGCGCTTCTGGACTACCTCCAGATGTTCTACAAACTCGGCGGTGCCGGACGGGCCCTGAAGAAGCTCGGCGCGATCGACTTCGCCACCACCATCGCGCCGGGCCTGAGAGACGTCCTGCTCACCGGCAAGGCCTGCGAGGCGGTGCGGCGCAAGGAGAAGTCCGGCCGGTTCACCTACGACTACGTCGTGATGGACGCGCCGCCGACCGGCCGCATCACCCGCTTCCTCAACGTCAACGACGAGGTGGCCGGGCTGGCGAAGATCGGCCCGATACACAATCAGGCGCAGGCCGTGATGCGCGTGCTCAAGTCGCCCGAGACGGCGGTGCATCTGGTGACGCTGCTGGAGGAGATGCCGGTCCAGGAGACCGCGGACGGCATCGCCGAGCTGCGCGGCGCCCGGCTTCCGGTGGGGCGGATCATGGTGAACATGGTGCGGCCCGAGGTGCTGGACGCCGCCGGCCTGGAACGCGTACGGACCACACCGCGTACGGCGCTGGCGAAGTCGCTGTCGGCGGCCGGGCTCGGCGGGGCGCGGCGCGGCGGGCACGCCGAGCGGCTGGTGGACCCGCTGCTGGCGCAGGCGGAGGAGTACGCGGAGCGGTTCTCGCTGGAGCAGGAGCAGCGGGCCGTGCTCGGCGAGCTCGGCCTGCCGCTGCACGAACTGCCGCTGCTCGCCGAGGGCATGGACCTGGCGGGGCTCTACGAACTGGCCACCGAGCTGCGGAAGCAGGGGATCGCATGAGTCCGGACCCGGCCACGACACAGACCCCACGGGGTGCGGCGCCGTCCCGGAGTCAGGGACAGTCCCCGAGCCAGGGGCAGTCCCGGAGTCAGGGACAGTCCCCGAGCCAGGGGCAGTCCCGGAGTCAGGGACAGGAAAGCGCCCGTCATCTCTCCCCGGCGCGGATGCTGGAGCTCGATCCGCTGCTGGAGGATCCGAAGACACGCATCGTGGTGTGCTGCGGCTCGGGCGGTGTCGGCAAGACCACCACCGCGGCGGCTCTCGGGCTGCGCGCGGCCGAGCGGGGCCGCAAGGTGGTCGTGCTCACCATCGACCCGGCCCGGCGGCTCGCCCAGTCCATGGGCATCGACTCGCTGGACAACACCCCGCGCCGGGTGAAGGGCATCGACGACTCCGCGGGCGGTGAGCTGCACGCGATGATGCTCGACATGAAGCGCACCTTCGACGAGATCGTCGAGGCGCACGCGGATCCCGAGCGGGCCGCCGCGATCCTGAACAACCCCTTCTACCAGTCGCTCTCCGCGGGTTTCGCCGGCACGCAGGAGTACATGGCGATGGAGAAGCTGGGCCAGCTGCGGGCGCGCGACGAGTGGGACCTCATCGTCGTCGACACCCCGCCGTCCCGCTCGGCGCTGGACTTCCTGGACGCGCCCAAGCGCCTGGGGTCCTTCCTGGACGGGCGGCTGATCCGGCTGCTGACGGCCCCGGCGAAGCTGGGCGGGCGCGCCGGGATGAAGTTCCTGAACGTCGGCATGTCGATGATGACCGGCACGCTCGGCAAGCTGCTCGGCGGCCAGCTCCTGAAGGACGTACAGACGTTCGTGGCCGCGATGGACACAACCTTCGGCGGGTTCCGGACGCGTGCCGACGCGACCTACCGGCTGCTCCAGGCGCCCGGCACGGCGTTCCTGGTGGTCGCGGCCCCGGAGCGGGACGCGTTGCGCGAGGCCGCGTACTTCGTGGAGCGGCTGGCGGCCGAGGACATGCCGCTCGCCGGTCTGGTCCTCAACCGGGTCCACGGCAGCGGTGCCGCCCGGCTGTCCGCGGAGCGGGCTCTCGCCGCCGCAGAAAATCTTGAAGAGTCCCGCATTGTGGATCAGGACAGCGGGAAAGCTGATTTTCGTAACTCTCCCGATACGCACGACACTTCAGACTCTCTCAGCCAGGACATCTCCGCCTCGGGCGCTCCCGGCGACGGCTCCCCCACGGCCGCGCGGGCGGCCACCGGGTCCTCAGGGACCGGGAAGGCGGAGACAGCCGCGGACACAGCCGCAGGAACGGACACGGACACAGACACGTACCCGGAAGCGACCCCGGAGACGGACGCGAGCACCAAGGCGGGCGCGGAGACCTCTGCCGGTCAGGAAGCCTCTGACGACCAGGAAGTCTCTGACGACCAGGAAGCCGCTGTCGACCGGCTCACCGCGGGTCTGCTGAGGCTGCACGCGGACCGTATGCAGGTGCTCGCCCGTGAGCAGCGCACGCGGGACCGCTTCACCGCGCGCCACCCGGAGGTGGCCGTGACCGAGGTGGCAGCACTCCCCGGCGATGTGCACGACCTCGCGGGACTGCGGGACATCGGGGACCGCCTCGCGACGGGACGTCGGGAGCTGCCTGGTACGCAGGGGTGAGGCGGAGCGGGCCGGCCTCAGCTCACGGCCGCGTAGCTCCCGCACACGTCTTCGTCGAGGGGCATGACCCGGGCCCCTCGCTCGTACTCCGTCCGCGCGGTCTCCAGCAGCCGGCGCCAGGAGGTGACGGTGGGCCGCCGGCGCAGCAGTGCGCGGCGCTCCCGTTCCGTCATGCCTCCCCAGACGCCGAACTCGACGCGATTGTCCAGCGCGTCGGCCAGGCACTCGGTCCGCACCGGGCACCCGGTGCACACCGCCTTGGCCCTGTTCTGCGCTGCTCCCTGAACGAACAGTTCATCCGGATCGGTAGTGCGGCAGGCAGCCTGCGCACTCCAGTCGGTCACCCAGCCCATACCGGCGCCGTCCTCTCCCGAATCGAGGCTCCCCCACGGCGGCAGCGGCATATTCACCGCCGCCAGTTGAGGACGTTACGGAAGGTGGGCACAGCGCAACACCCCCTCTGGGCCCAATCTTGAATGGTCCGAACGGACTATGGGTAAGCGGCAGATCACCCGCAGGAGTGACCTGGCGACATGCGCGACTATCCTGGCATTCGGGTTATATCCATAGCGCCACAACGGTCACCGAATGACACATGAGGCGGATTCGGACGCGGTCCCCTCACGCGGCGCCATGTGCGCCAGCGCACCCCGGCGCATCCCGGCGCGCCCCGTCCCGAGCCGCGCCACAGTAAAAATCGAGCACGCCCGGAACGTTTCGGTACCGGCGCACGTGTTGATACATGACCTGACTGCTGTGACAGTTGAGAGCAGCTTAGGCCAAGGCATATACGCGTGTCCGGCGAATAAGAACGTAGGCTGCTTTCATGCCAAACAAGCGCTCGGGCGGTGGTCTGTCACCGACACAGCAGGCCGCCAGGTTCCTCGGTGTCAGCGTGCTCTCGGGAGCGGTGCTGGCCGGCATCGCGCTGCCCGCGGTGGGCGCGCTGGGGCTGGCCGCCAAAGGGTCGGTCGAGAGCTTCGACGAGCTCCCGGCCAACCTGAAGACCCCGCCGCTGAGCCAGCGCACCACGATCCTCGACGCCGACGGCGGCCGGATCGCCACGGTCTACTCCCGCGACCGCACGGTGGTCCCGCTGAAGGACATCTCGCCGTACATGCAGAAGGCGATCGTCGCGATCGAGGACTCGCGCTTCTACCAGCACGGCGCGGTCGACCTGAAGGGCGTACTGCGCGCGCTGAACAAGAACGCGCAGAGCGGCGGCGTCGCCGAGGGCGCGTCCACGCTCACCCAGCAGTACGTGAAGAACGTCTTCGTCGAGGAGGCCGGCGACGACCCGACGAAGGTCGCCCAGGCCACCCAGCAGACCCTCGGCCGCAAGATCCGCGAACTGAAGTACGCGATCCAGGTCGAGGAGGAGCTCGGCAAGAAGAAGATCCTCGAGAACTACCTGAACATCACCTTCTTCGGCCAGCAGGCCTACGGCGTCGAGGCCGCCGCCCAGCGGTACTTCTCCAAGTCCGCCAAGGAGCTGAACCTCCAGGAGTCGGCCCTGCTCGCCGGCATCGTCCAGTCGCCCACCCGCTACAACCCGGTGAACGACGAGGCGGAGGCCACCAAGCGGCGCAACGTCGTACTCCAGCGCATGGCCGAGGTCGGCGACATCACCCAGGCGGAGGCCGAGGCGGCCAAGAAGACCCCGCTCGGCCTGAAGGTCAGCCGTCCCGCGAACGGCTGCATCACGGCGGTGAAGGACGCGGGCTTCTTCTGCAAGTACGTGGAGAAGGTCTTCCTCAGCGACCCGGTCTTCGGCAAGTCCCGGGAGGAGCGCGCCAAGCTCTGGAACCAGGGCGGCCTGACCATCCGTACGACGCTGGACCCGCAGGCGCAGGAAGCGGTCCAGGACTCGCTCAGGGGTCACGTCAACCAATCGGACGAGGTCGCCGCGGCGGCCACGCTGGTCGAGCCCGGAACCGGCAAGATCGTCGCGATGGGCCAGTCCAAGCCGCTCGGCTACGGCAAGAACGAGACCGAGTACAACTACTCGGTCGACGCGGCCATGGGCGGCTCCAACTTCGGCTTCCCGACCGGTTCGACGTTCAAGCCGTTCGTGGCGGCGGCCGCCCTGGAGCAGGGCCGCCCGCCGACGCAGCAGTACTCGTCGCCGTACGAGATGCAGTACCCGAGCCCGGTCGCGGCCTGTGACGGCAAGCAGTGGGTCAACGACCCGAACAAGCCGGAGAAGCTCACCAACGAGAACGAGTCGGAGGTCGGCCCGTACCGGATGAAGGAGGCGATGGCCAAGTCGGTCAACACCTACTTCGTCCAGCTGCTCGCCGACATCGGCCTGTGCCCGGTGGTCAACCTCACCGACAAGCTGCACATCCGGCAGGGCAACGGCGACAAGGTCCCGCAGACCCCGTCCTCGCTGTCCCTCGGCTCGATCGGCCTGTCCCCGCTGACGATGGCGAGCGCCTACGCCGCCTTCGCCTCCCGCGGCATGTACTGCACGCCGGTCGCCATCGAGTCGATCGCCCAGAGGATCGGCAACGAGCGGCGCTCGCTCCAGGTGCCCAAGTCGACCTGCTCGCGGGCGATGTCGGAGCGGACCGCCGACAGCATCAACACCCTCCTGCGCGGCGTGGTCGACTCCGGCACCGGCCGGCAGGCCGGCCTGAGCGACCGTGAGAGCGCCGGCAAGACCGGTACGACGGACGAGCGCAAGAACGCCTGGTTCGCCGGCTACACGCCGAACATGTCGGGTGCCGTGTGGGTGGGCAGCGCCACCCAGCAGGTGGAGATGAAGAACATCACCATCGGCGGCGTCTACCACCCCCTGGTCTACGGCGGCGAGGTCCCGGGCCCGATCTGGAAGGACGCCATGGCCGGCGCCCTGGCCGGCAAGGACGCCCCGTCCTTCAACCTCGTCGACATCCCGGACGACACCGACCGCGACCGGGACGACAAGGAAGACCGCGACGGCGGCGGCAACGGGAACGGGAACGGGAACAGGGGCAACGACGGGGACAACGGTGACGACGGCGGCGACGAGGGCTTCCTCGGCGGCCTGATCGGCGGCGGCACCTTCCCGACGCCTTCCCTCCCGGAGAACTTCATCCAGGGCCAGGGCAACGGCGGCGGCAACGGGGGCCGGCGCGGCTGAGGCCGCCTGATCGGCTGCCGTGCGACGCCGGCAGCGGGGAGACAGACGTACGGCCGGCCCCTTCTCCCGCATGGATCCATGCGGAAGAAGGGGCCGGCCGTTTCGGCGTGTGGCACGTCTCGCCGTTCCGCGTGACGGCCCGGCCACCAGCCAGGTCCATGGTCGCCGCACGGCCGTCGACCGTCAGCCGCGCCAGGCGTCAGCCGCCGGGCGCGGTTCCTCAGCCGGCGAGCAGCTTCTTGACCGCGGCGGCGACCCGGCCGCCCTCGGCCTGACCCGCGACCTTCGGGTTCACGATCTTCATCACGGCTCCCATGGCCCGCGGCCCCTCGGCACCGGCCGCCTTGGCCTCCTCGACGGCCTGGGCGACGATCGCGTTCAGCTCCTCGTCGGACAGCTGCTTGGGCAGGTAGGCGGCGAGGACCTCGCCCTCCGCCTTCTCCCGCTCGGCCTGCTCGGGACGACCGCCCTGCGCGAACGCCTCGGCGGCCTCACGCCGCTTCTTCGCCTCGCGGGTGATCACCTTCTGTACCTCGTCGTCGGAGAGCTCGCGCTTCTCCTTCCCCGCGACCTCCTCCTTGGTGATCGCGGCGAGCGTCAGCCGGAGCGTCGAGGAGCGGAGCTCGTCGCGCTCCTTGATCGCGGCGTTGAGGTCATCCTGCAGCTTCGACTTGAGCGTGGTCATGCGATTGATTGTCGCAGGTGGCGGGTGCGGGGCGCCCGCTGATTAACGGGACACGGCGCTGGCCGGAAACCGTGGCGTGACCACGTACGTCCGCCGCTGCGACACCGGCGGCCGGGACGCGCCGCACCACCGGGGTCTGACACGATGGACGCATGCGCGCGCGATACGGAGTACCCCTGGGAATCACGGCGGTTGGCGCCGCCGGACTGTTGTACGCGGCCGGCTTCGAGGCCCGTTCCTTCCGCCTCCGGCGAGTGACGGTCCCCGTCCTGCCGTCCGGGATACGCCCCTTGCGCGTGTTGCAGGTCTCCGACATCCACATGGTCGGCGGCCAGCGCAAGAAGCAGCGCTGGCTGCGCTCGCTGGCGGGCCTGCGCCCCGACTTCGTGATCAACACAGGGGACAACCTGTCCGACCCGGAGGGCGTCCCGGAGGTCCTGGACGCGCTGGGCCCCCTGATGGAATTCCCCGGGGCGTACGTCTTCGGCTCCAACGACTACTACGGCCCCAAGCTGCGCAACCCCGCCCGCTACCTGATCGAGAAGGTCCAGGGGCGCCACGGCCTGAACGGCAACCCGCCCGCCGAGGGAGTGATCCACAACCCGTGGGAGGACCTCCGCGACGGCTTCGACGCGGCCGGCTGGCTCAACCTGACGAACACGCGCGGCACCCTGAAGATCGAGGGCGTGTCGGTCGAGCTGACGGGCCTGGACGACCCGCACATCAAGCGGGACCGGTACGCGGAGGTCGCGGGCGGCCCGTCCGGGGCGGCGGACTTCTCGATCGGCGTGGTCCACGCCCCCTACCTGCGCGTCCTGGACTCCTTCACCGCGGACGGCTACCCGCTGGTCCTCGCCGGCCACACCCACGGCGGCCAGCTGTGCATCCCCTTCTACGGCGCCCTGGTCACCAACTGCGACCTGGACACCGACCGGGTGAAGGGCCTGTCCACCCACACGGCCCAGGACCGTACGGCCTACCTCCACGTCTCGGCCGGCTGCGGCACGAACCGCTACACCCCGGTCCGCTTCGCCTGCCCGCCGGAGGCGACGCTGCTGACGCTGGTGGGACGCGAGTAGGGATTCCTGGACCACCCGAGGCAACCGGCCCGGCCGGGACAGTCCGGCCGGGCGGAGCCAGTGGGCACGGGGCTTGATGGGCGCCGGCGGCCGGGCACGCCCGCCGGGAATCCCCCACAGCCGACCCCGGCCCCGACCCCGGCCCCGCACAGCCCACCCATACGGCCCACCCGCATAGCCCCATTTGCCCGGTTTTCCTACCGTGAGGGCATGACCGCCCCCATACCCAGGGACATCCCGGACCTGCCCGCCGTACCGGGCATGCCCAAGCCGCTGTCCTCGCCCGTGCCCGCCGCGGCCGTCGTAGCCCCGGTACGGCGTCCGCTCGCGGCGGCCTTCCGCCTGCTGACCGCCCTCGTGGCCGCGACCGGCGTGACGATCGCCCTCCTCCAGGGCGGCCCACCTCACGCCCTGGGCCACTTCTCCGTCCAGGCCAACATCCTGCTGACCCTGGTCCTCACCCTGGCGGCCCGCCGCGCCTGGACCGCCCGCCGCCCCCTGCCGGCCGCCCTGACCGGCGCCGCGCTGCTGTACGTCCTGGTCGCCGGCCTGGTGCACCACCTGGTCCTGGCCGACGCGGCGCCCCCTTCCCCCCTGACAGGGGGAGCGGGCCACATCCTGCACACGGCCACCCCGCTCGCCGCGGCCCTGGACTGGCTCCTCCTGCCCGCCCCCGGCCGCCTGCGCCTCCGCCAAGCCGCCCCCTGGCTGCTCTACCCCCTGGCCTACCTGGCGTTCTCCCTGGCCATCAGCGAGATCATCGCCACCGGCGCGGCGACCCGCCCCCTCTACCCCTTCCTCGACATCGCCCGGCACGGTTACACGAGCGCCCTGGGAAACGCCCTCCTCCTGGGCCTGTCCACGTACGCCCTGGCCGTCCTCCTGGTAGGCCTCGACCACCTCCGCCCGGACCCGACCCCCCGCCGCCCGAAAACCGGATTTCGTCTCCGGCCGCCAGTGGGCTAAAGTAAACGTCGTCGCCGCGAGCAGCAGCGACACTCGGGGTGTAGCGCAGCTTGGCAGCGCGCTTCGTTCGGGACGAAGAGGTCGTGGGTTCAAATCCCGCCACCCCGACAGAGAAGTACCAGGTCAGGGGCCTGATTCGAGAGATCGAATCAGGCCCCTGACTGGCTTTGTAGATCGTTTGGGAGAAATCTGGGAGACGATCTTGGTCGGAGTCTCCCAGGAAGGTGCACTGTGGGGAGTGGATGGCACAGCCGTGACGTCCGATCCTCCTGTGCGCTCGTGAATCCCCACCTCTCACCGACCGGAAACGTGCTTCTTCCCCAGGACGGCAGGACGACATGGTTCGCACCCCGTTAGGATCACCGCCCATGGCCGCTCGACTCTCCGCGAACAGCTCCGACCACGCCTCCCGGGCCCGAGCGCTCGCACGGCGGATCCGGTCCCTGCGCGAAGAGCGCGGATGGTCGGTGGAGCGTCTTGCCAAGGAGGCAGGAGTCGGCACGAGCACCCTGAGGCGGCTGGAGAGCGAGGGAGCGATCCAGCCGAGTTTCTTCACGGTCGGCGACATCGCGGAAGCCCTGGACGTATCGCTGGAGGAGCTCTTCCGACAGGCGAAGCCGACGCCCGGGCTCTGGTCTGCGGGTTATGAGGGTCGCGACATCGGCTCCTTCGTCTCCTCCCTCCTGGACAGCGACATCCAGGTGGTTGCCGACGTACGGCTCACGCCGATCAGCCGCAAGCCCGGCTTCAGCAAGACCCGCCTCGGGCAGGCGCTCGCCGAGGCCGGCATCGAGTACACCCACCTGCGTGCGTTGGGGAACCCGAAGGACAACCGGGCCCCGTTCTGGGACGGCCGCGTGAGCGTGGGACGCGCCCGGTTCCGCAGCATCCTGCGCTCCGACGAGGCACAGACGGATCTCGATCGCCTGGCTGAGCACGCAGCACACTCTCGTGTGGCGGTGCTGTGCTTCGAGAAGGACGAGGAGCGCTGCCACCGCAAGGTCGTCCTGGACACGGTCCGCAAGCGGGCCGCGGTGGACGTGCGACCGCTGGCCTGATCCCTGCCACTCCCCGTGTCGTCGGTCTTGACCGACTACGGGCGCTCCCTTCCCATCTGAACCAGGGCGATTCAGGGGAGGGGGACAGCATGGCCGATGACCGGCAGCGTGCCAGGATCATGATCACGGTCAAGACGTATCCGGAACTGTCGTCGAAGTACCGTGAGACGAGCTGTGTGGCCGGCATCCGGTTGGACCAGGGGCGCCCGCAGCATGTGCGGCTCTTCCCGGTCCCGTTCCGGCTGTTGGAGCAGGGCGCGCAGTTCAAGAAGTACTCGATCGTCGAGGTCGACGTCCGCCCTCACCACAGGGACAGGCGCCCCGAGAGCCTGCGGCCCGATCTCGACACGCTGGAGGTCATCGAGCAGGTTCCGTCTTCCGACGGCTGGAAGCAGCGGTACTCGTACGTCGAGCCGCTCGTCGCGCGATCGCTCTGCGCTATCAAGCGCGACCAGGAGGCCAAGGGGACCTCGCTCGGCATCTTCCGACCGGCGGAGATCATCGACTTCCGGCTGACGGAGGCGGAGCCGTGGCCCGCTGCGAAGGCCGCCCTCGCGGACCAGCTGGACCTGTTCGATCAAGATTTGCGGCGCTTGGAGTGGGTGCCGTTCGAGTTCCGCTATCGCTTCCGCTGCGCGGACGACGCCTGCACGGGGCACGACATGGGTCTCAAGGACTGGGAGGCCGGCGAGTCCTACCGGAAATTCCGGCGCACCTACGGCGAGCAGGCCGTCCTGGACAAACTGCGCGAGCGCTGGTTCGACCGCATGATCACTCCCGATCGGGCGATCCACTGCTTCGTCGGCAACATCGCGGCACATCCGCGCACGTTCATGCTGTTGGGGCTCTTCTATCCCCAGCGGAACGTCGTCGACTTCGTCCAGGACGACCTGTTCTCCGTATAGACGGTGCGGGTGTCAGGCGGATGTGAGGAGGCGGTCGAGCACGCGTACCGGCGAGCGAGGGCACATCGCGCGGCGGGCGGCCAGGGCCGTCTCCCACTGCTCGGTGAGACCGAGCATGAGGCGCTTACGCATGCCCGGGGTCACGTGCGCGTAGCGGGCTGAGACGGAGCCGTCGAGGTGGCCCATGCGCTCGTCCATGAGGACCTTCTCCGTGCCGAGGTCCTCCATGAGGGTGCGGTGGGTGTGGCGCAGGCCGTGCGGGGTGAGGCCCTTGGCGACGGGCAGCCAGCAGGCGTCGGACCGCTGGCTCGCACCACGGCCACGGGCCGGGACGCCGGGCCAGGGCTCACCGAGCAGTGGGACGGGACGCGGCTCCTGGGGCGCCTTCTTCGGGTACCAGCCAGTGGCGGCCGGCTGGAAGAGCCAGGTGGCGAAGCCGTTGCGGCGCCAGTGGGCGGGCTCCTGGGAGGGGGCCGCGTTGCGTACGAAGCCGAGTTCGGCGGCGGCGAGTTCCACGCGGACGCGCGTCTCCTCTCGTACGCGCTCAGGGTGGTTGAGCACGTTGGAGACCGTGCCGGTGGACACGCCCGCACGACGGGCGACGTCGACGAGCTTCGCGCCGGTGTGGCTGCCCGTGCGGGCGGTGCCCTGGCCCCGGAAGACGTAGGTCTTGCCGTGGCAGGGGCACGGGGTCGGTTTCGTGCGGGCGATGTGGTCGGCGACCAGGGCGGAGAGCCAGTCCGTGGCATCGATGGTGCGGTAGCTGTCGTCCTTCGGCGGCACGCGCACCAGCTCGCCGGAGTCGAGCTCGTACAGCTGCCACTCGACGCGGACGGTGCCGGGGCGCGCGTACTCGGTCTCCAGGCCGACGATCTCGCCCCACCGCATGCCGGTGTACGTCTTGAGGGTCACGGCCACGAACTCGTCGTCCCGCCCCGAGAGCAGGGCCGCTCGCTCAGCGATCAGCAGGGCCCCGAGCGGGTCGGTGATGACCTTCTCGGGGCCGCGGTCGCGGGAGCGGCCAGCGCGCTTGCCGCGCCCGCGCCGCCGGGCGGCCGGGTTGGACGTGATCAGGCCCTCGTCGATCGCGTCCTCGAGGATGAGGTGGAGGGTGGAGCGCCAGGTCTTCACGCTGGAGGGCGCGTACACAGCCTTCTCCGCCTTCTCCCAACGCTCCACGTCCGAGCGGAGGATGCCGGAGAGGGACTTGTCCGCGAAGGTGGGGAGAAGGTGCTCCTCTATGTGGCGCCGGTAGTTCTGCATGGTGGACGCGGCGAGATCCTGGTCGGCGTACCAGCGGCTGGCGTACTCGCCGAAGGTCTCCTGGCCGGCTGCGGGGTCCCGCCACTCGCCGCGCCGGACGGCGACCTCCTCGGCATCGGCTGCCTGCTTAGCCTCCCGCTTGGTGGCGAACTTGACCACGGCGCCTGTCGGATCGGAGACGGTGCCGTACTTTCCGTCGGCGAGCTTGTACCGGCCCCGCCAGTAGGTGCTTCGCTTCTCCGCGTACCCCAAGTGTTCCCTCCCTTCTTTCGCGGCAGATGTCTAGGCGGTGATGTCGTACTGGAACTGGGGCTTGAGCAGCCGACGCGGTGGCCGTGCGGTGAGCGCGGGTCCGGACGAGGCGGCACCGGGCTCGCGGGCGATGGGCACGGGGGCGGATACGGAGACGGGCGGCACAGGGCACTGCCGGGGGCGTGAAGGAATTTCCTCGTGCAGCCGCACGATTTCCCCGACGTGTTCCGCGGTAAAGCGATAGGCTCCGCCCACGTACGTGAAGGGAATGAGCCGGCGCCGGGCGCGTTCCTTTACCCACCAGACGGAACACCCCAAGGCTTCGGCGACTTCCCGGGCCGTATGGAGGCGGGGGAGAGCCGGAGATATCACGGGATCGGACAACAGAAGAATTTACCTTTCCGGGGACTCCCGAGGGAGACCCCACAACAGGCAGCCGGTTTCGGCGACAGGACAATGATGCGGAGAATCCCCGGTTTGGCTAACCGGCGATCGTCGGCTATGTTGCGCCCGCTCCGACCGGCCCCGGAAGTGCGTGAGGGCGGGCGAGGAGGTCGTGCGCTGGGGTTCCGAGGGCGGCGGCGATGGCGACGAGGTCGTCGATGTCGCAGCGGCGGACTGTGCGTTCGATGCGGGAGAGCGCGGTGAAGGTCATGGGCCGGCCGAGCGCGGTGACGCGTGCTGCGAGCTGGCGCTGGGAGTAACCGCGCGCGGTGCGGGTGCGCTCGATGGCGTGGGCGGTGGCTTGTCCGGCGGGTCCGATTTCAAGGGGGCGTGGCGGCATTGGTGTGTTGTAGCTTGCGTGGGGGCCGCTTGGGAACGCTATTCCTGTCTGCTGTGAGCGATGCGCCGACCACTGGTGAATTTTCGGGTTGATTTGGCCAACCGGGATTTCGGGTCTACCGTCATGCGGCCAGATAGAAGTTGTGTCGGGGATTTGAACTAACACTGGACTTCTGGACCCTGGGTGTGGCTGTGTTGTCCACGCACCCCGGCCCCGCCGGCTTCCCTGCCCCCCGTTGTCGATCGGCATCGCCCGTATCCGCACGATCAAGCCCGAGGAGTTCGCGTCCGAGTCCCTCGCGGCCGTGTCCCTGTCCGCCGAGCGGACCTTCTTCGGGCTGCTCACCCTCGCCGACGATCAGGGCCGGTTCCGTGACCAGGCGGCCGTCATCGCCGGCCAGCTGTGGTCGCTGCGCCGCGAGCACGGCCCGGTGGAGGTCGAGGACGATCTCACCCAGCTCGACGCCGCCGGCTTGATCTGCCGTTACGAGGGCGACGACGGCAAGCGGTACCTGCACATCGTCTCCTTCGCCAAGCACCAGAAAATCAACCGCCCCAGCGGCGTCCGGAACCCCGCCTGCCCCCACCACGACCTCGGCGTCACGCGTGAGCCCTCAACGCAGGTGCACGGAACAGTCACGGAGCCCTCCGTGAAGGGGCAGGGAGAAAGCACGGAGGCTGCCGTGAATGGCGAATCCGCAGGTCAGGCGCAATTCAGTGAGCCCTCACCGCAAGTGCGGGGAGGACTCACGGAGCCCGCGGTGAGCCCTCACGATCCGGATCTAGGACCTAGGAACAGGGATCTAGGAACTACCCCGTTGGGGGCGCGAGCGCCTCCCCGCCGCAGACCGTTTCGGCGAAGGACCTCATCGGCGAGTACGCCGCCGCGTGCACCCACCGACCGCCCCGAGACGTCCTCAGCCATCTCGGCGGGCAGGTACGCAAGCTCCTCGACGAGGGCATCGACCCGGTCCACGTACGGGCGGGTCTCGCACGGCACCGGGCCAAGGGCCTGCACCCGAGCACCCTGCCCAGCCTCGTCCACGAGGGCATGAACGCCTCCGCGCCCGCACCCGCCGCCCACCGGCCGTGGACCAACCCCGCCGACGTCGCCGCCGCCTACGGAGGTGACCTGTGACCGCCACCCTCACCCGGGACCCGCACCAGGTCGGCCGGATAGCCGACCGCCTCGGCGCCATCCTGACCCAGCGGGGAATCGGCCCCGACGCCACCGCGCACGAGCCGCTGTCGGAGCCCGTCACCGCGCTGGAGCTCGCCGACGCCCGCATCCCCGCCCGCTACCGGGGCGCTCTGACTGACCACCCCCAAGTCACAGGCTGGGTGGACGAGATCGCCCGCGCCGGCCGCCCCGGACCGGCAGGCGCACCGGGAATCTCGGAGGGTTCCTCCCTGCTGATCGGGCTCTGCAGCGCTTCCTCGCCCCATTCATGGAGCAGCTCACCGAGAAGAACCTCGGCAACGCCGCTCAGCTTATGAACGAGGACGACCGGACCGAGTTCGACCGACTGCTCCGCCTCGTAGCAGACCCGGTTCGTCCGTTCGCCCCGTACGCCTTCTGACGAGGGCCGGTCGCCAGCGGCCAGCGTGAGGATGCGACCGGCTCCTGTGATGGATGCCACCATCTGACACCGAGGCGTACGGCGTCCCGGTAGCCGCCAGCCGCGAGCCGTGGCGCACGGGCTTCGCCAGGACAGGACACGCATCGAAGCCGGGCTTCCCGTCGGGAGGCCCGGCTTCGATGCGTTGAATGGCCCTTATTAGGCGCGTCCGGTGGGTCGCGGATCTGTGCGGGCGCAACGAGGCGGTATGGCGATGGAGTACCGGTGGTTTTTCGAAGCTCCATCGCATGCGTCACGCGGTCAGCTGGCCGCGAGGCGGGCCCTCTTCTCGGCGCGCGGTTCGGCCTGCCAGCCAGGCAGGAACGCCGAGAGCACTGGGTCGCTTTCGATCTTCTGCTGAGTGAGCCGCATGCCTTCGTCGATGATTGCGTCCCACTTCTCTGTGGCGAGCTCGACGCGGCAAGGCAAATCTTTGATGATCTTCTCGTCCACGGTCAGGTAGTTCGAGGCTCGACTCCTAGCCCCGCGGCCCGTAGGCACGTAGGCGTCGGCGCCGGCCTGGTCTGGAAGTAGGGAGATGAGGACCGCGTCACCGTCCTCGGCGATCCTTCGGGCCGCCTTGTTGGCTGCTGAGACCTCCGTCTTGGAGGGGTCTCGTTGCAGCATCTCGATCAGGGTGCTGCGGATGCTGACCGTGTCCCGACCGGCCAGCGCCTCTCGCAGGGCCTCGTGGAAGGTCTCCGTCATCGATGTCATGACCGCGATTGTCATGATTGGCTGGCCTGGGGCCATGCGCTTGAGGGCGGCACCCGGTATGTGTTCCCCCGTTCGGCAGAAACGTGCTGGGCGTCGTCGCCGGCGGTCCCGTCAGTCGGGCGGAGGCCGGTCTTCAGCTCGTCACCGACCCATCGGACAGGACCCCTAGCTGGCTGGAGCGCGCAGGAGCCGGTCGCGTGTGCTTTCCGGCAGCACCCGCCGCAGGACGGGGGCGCTGGAGCTGAGGGAGTAGGCGAAGGCGGCGACGAGGTCGTGCGGCACACTGGGGCCGAAGGAAGCCGCCCACAGGTATCCCGCGCCGAACACCGGCTCAGCCCACGCCTGCCATCCAGCCAGGACCGCCTCGTCCGCCTCAACCACCATCTCCCGAGGGTCGGCGTCCTGGATGAGGGGCGGCACCTCGCCGAGGCGGATGTGGGAGGCGAAGGTCGGATCGATGGCTCCCGTGCCGGGCTGGTCGACGTCACGCAGCCACCCGTGCGCCGTAACGGCGTCGAGGACCAGCTCGGGGCCACCGAGCGAAAGGGCGGGCTGATCGCGGGCGTCAAGCGCGACGAGGAAGTCGGCGAGGACCTCTGCGGGGACCTCGGGGGTGAAGTAGGCCGACCACTGGGCGAGCGGACTGCTCGGGTCCGTACGGGCGGAGACCTGCCAGGCGATGGGCAGATTCCCCAGATGGAACGGCTCGTCCGGCAAGACCCACTGCGCCCACCGCAGGGAGTCGGGGCTGATGTGCAGGACGATGCTGCGCAGGACCTGGCGGTCCTCCGGAGCCTCGTCCGGCTCCTGGCGACCACGGACGATCGTCAGGCTCGTCCAGCCCAGGCCAGCGAGAGTGTCGGCGACGGCGTCGTAGAAACGTCCGTCGTCACCAGCCAGATGACGGGGACCGACCCAGTACGCGGACGGGTTGCTGGCCAGGGTGAGTGGGCCGAACGGGAAGTCGGGATGCAGGGTGCCTCCAAAGGCGTCGGGGTAATCAGCGCCGCCGGCGACGTGTGGCGCTGGTCAGGAGTGGCGGGCCGGTTGTGTGACGGCCTCGGGGGGGCAGATGACCGAGCGTCGTGTCCAGATCACGGCCCGGCGAGGCGGACGCCGGTCCGCCCGAGGGGCTCCGACTCGAGCCTCTGCTGTCACACCTGCTGGAGGTCTCCAGCACGCGAGCGACTGCGGCGGCGACGATATCGGCAGGCGTCTCGGTGTTGAAGGACATCTGGTACCCGCGCACCTTGGCCGTACCGGTAACGGCGATCTTCCATCCCTCACTGTCGGTGCCAGGACGGCCGGACGGGAACCATCCGAGATAGAAGGAGCCGTCCTTCGAGTTGACGTGTACGTCCGCGCGGTCGTCGACGACCAGGTTGAAGTCGTCGGCGCAGAACTGATCCATTACGAGCGTGGGCTGGCCCGGCCCAAGCTGCCACTCACGCAACCGCAGGGCCTCGATGGTGGTGGAGAATCCCGGACTCGGGGGCTCCGGAATCACAGGCGATCACCTCTTTGACCTGGTGGTTTACCAGAAGGTCATCCACGTTGACATGCCATTGCAGCGTTGGCCAGTCATTCATCGATATTTGCTGTCTGCCCCGGGCGAACTGCGACGAGGCGTGAGAGAGCGCTGCCGTACGCCCGGAGAAACGGCGTGCGCGTGGTCGGCAGAATGCCGATAGTTGCCGCATGGATGCGATCGAGGCCGCACGTGCCGTTGTAGATGAGCACCACCCTGACGCTCTGGCTGCCTTCCTGGGAGGCAGCGTCGTGACGGGACTGCGCACGGCAATGTCGGACCTCGACATCGTGGTCCTGCTCCGCGGAGCCCCGGCCCCGTACCGAGCAAGCCTCCGGAGTGGCGACTGGCCGGTGGAGATGTTCGTGCACACCGAAGCGACGTGGTACGCGTACGTTGAGCGGGAAGTACGCAAGCGCCGGTCGCCGCTGCTTTGGATGTGCGCCGACGGTGAGCTGCTCTTCGACACTGACGGAGTCGGAGCGCGCATCGCAGCGGAGGCCCGAAAGCTGACCGCCGCAGGGCCACCCATGGTGTCGGCCGAGGAGATCGATGATCGCCGCTACGCGATCACCGACCTCCTCGACGACCTCGCAGGAAGCAGCGACCGAAGCGAGCGACTGTTCATTGCCACCGAACTGGTTCGACGGACGGGCGAGTTGGCACTAGCCATCGGCGGCTCGTGGGGCGGGGGTGGAAAGTGGCTCGCACGCCGTCTGGAGACGACCTCACCGGGGCTCAGCTTGCGACTGCACCGTGGCCTGCGGGAGGTATTGGAGGGGCGGGTAGAGCCCCTCGTTGCCGCTGTCGACGAGGTGATCGGACAGGCCGGTGGTCGGTTGTGGGTCGGCTACAAGCGTGGTGGGACTTCGTGAACCTCGCGGGGACCGAGATACGAGGGTGGCGAACGGCGCACTGATCATCGGGCGGCGGACCTCCTGCGGGTCGGTGGCCTCCTCGCAGGGATCCGGAGCGGCTGCGGCTGTGCGTACGCCACCGAAAGGCGTAGAAACCGCATAAAGCACCATGGCATCGAGCGTGTCCGGCCCCTGGGTGGTCGTGGCTCAAGCCCCGGCCACGAGGCTGGTCGCGAGTCACTCGCTCAAGGGTGGCTGCCGGTGGCCCTGATGCTCATGGGCGTTCGTGATCACAGGATTCGAGGGGCGACAGGCGCTTCAGCGAGATCGCCAACCCGACGGCGTCCTTCGCCTCCGCCCGCCTGGTCACTGGGAGTATGGGCGGGTGAGTGCTGACGTGTTGGGACGCTGGGTGCCGGATCGTCCGGAGGATGTGGCCGCGGTCTTCGCCAAGGCGGACTTCCCATGGTGGATCGCCGGTGGCTACGCGATCGAACTCGCGGTCGGCCGCGAGTTGCGCGCACACGGCGATCTCGACGTCCTCGTCCTCCGGCGCGACCAGGCCCGCGTACGGGACCTCCTGGCCGACTGGGACCTGTACGTGGCCGACCCACCCGGCCAGCGGGAGCTGCGACCGTGGCGTCCTGGAGAGCTCCTACGGCCGCCGCTCCACGACATCTGGTGCCGCCGCACGCCGGAGGTCCCCTGGTCCGTGCAGCTCATGCTGGACGAGGCCGAGGGCACCCAGTGGGTCTCGCGGCGCACGCCAGAGATCCGGCTCCCGATCGACCGACTCGGGCGAACCAGCGAGACGGGTATCTCGTACCTCGCGCCCGAGGTGCAGCTCTTCTACAAGGCGAAGGCGACCCGGGACAAGGACGAGACTGACTTCGAAGCGGTACTGCCGCTGCTCGACGCTCCGGCCCGCGCCTGGCTGACAGATGCGATCAAGGTGATCGCGCCCACCCATCACTGGCTCCGCCGACTGCTGCCGGTCAGCCGAACGTGAGCAGCGGTACGTAGAGGTCGGGGTTCCGGGGCCGGGTCATCCTGAGCGGCGACGCGACCTACACGAGCACCAGTTCGCTAAGGAACTGGACCTTGGCGCTGAGGGGGTGGCTCGTCCTGCCGTCGGCCGACTGGGCCTTCAGGGCGACGGAGACGCGGATGTGCGGGAAGATCCCACCGGTGGCGCGAAGTGGGCTTGGCGAGGGAGTCGCGGCCCAACTCGCTCTTCCAGAGACCTCGTGGACACTCCAAAAACGGGCTTCTGTGTGGTCAAGGCCGAGCAGGGCGGCAGCGTGGCGGGCCGATGCCTCGTCAGGTCCATCGATCTCGAGAAGCATGGCAGGCAGGACCAGGTGTCGAAGCTGGAAGAAAGGTCCGTCCACGCACACCACGGCCCCAGGTCGCCGTAGGTAAGACCTGGCCGCGCTCGGTGCGTGGAACACGTCAGCGAGCAGTCGCTTCAGGGGCCAGGACTATAGACGAACCTGGATGAGAGCGTGAGTGCCGCTGGTACGCCACGCCGCACCGGCCTGTTCGAGGGCGTCCAGCGTTCCGTGGTCCAGGCCGACGATGACGTCGGACTTCAGGGTGCGGAGGGCTGCGACGGCTCCTGGGAAGTACGCGGTGAGGTCGGCGAACGGCGCCGTGGCGTCCCAGAGCCGGTCGCCCACCAAGCGCCGGTAGTTGAGGTCGCCCTTCAGGATGGTGAGCGTGGCGGCTTCGAACTCGCTTCGAAGGTCCTCGGGCATCTCCTCGTACGGCAACGGAGCGCAGAAGAAGGGGTGGGTGCGGACCTCCAGGCATCCTGACGCCATGGCCTTCCACAGTCGCCCGCCGATCTTGCCTGCTTCGCCGGGTGCCTCGGTGAGGCGGCGGAGGCAGTCGACGACGTCCGCCGTCATCGCGTCGGAGACGTAGTACGGGTACGGCTTGACGTGGAGCGCGACCCGCTCAGCGTGCCGGCGTTCAAGGAGGTGGTCGATGAGGATCAGGTCCGGGATCAGCTCGCGGCCGGCGTTGTCCGCCACCACGGCGACGGTCGCGGGCGCTCCGGCGGGCAGGAGCTGCCACAGCACGCCGCTCTCGTCGGCGACGAGAGCGGGGGTAGCTTCGCCGGTCGCTGGCTCCCCCGCCGAGACACGGAAGCCGAGGTCCGCGCGGTTGCCCCAGAGCGAGGCGTGGAGCAACGCCGTGGCCCGCTCGTCGGCAGGTACGTCCGCGAGCGCGTCCAGGGCACGCAGCTCCTCCTCCACCGCCTCGCCGCGCAGTTCGGCCTGCTTGAACGGAGCGAAGGGATCGACTCCCTGCCACGGGCTGGTACCGAAGTACTCGATGGCGGCGAGGAGCTTGCGGTAGAAGTAGCTCTCCGCCCACAGGAACGGGGCGTCGAACCAGGATCGCCCGAAGTGCTCCCGCCCCCAGTCCGTCCACTGCTCGCGATCGTGCTCCGCAGGAGCGAGCGGTTCGACAACACCGTTGGTGATCTCGTCCAGCAGGGCATCGAGGACCTCGTGCTGTCGGCGCCCGTACGGGAAGGCGTCTCGCACCTGCTGAATCAGGGCCGGGTGGCGTTTGGCCAGGACGCCCCAGGCGAACGAGCCGGGCTCGTTACTCAGGATGACTGGCGCCTCGCGGTCGGCGGTCTGACCCGAGCTGCTGTCGGCCCCTTCGTCCGCGGTGCTGGGAGTCTTTTCTGTCATGGTGTCCAAGCCCTTCGCTTGTTGCTCATGAGTCCTTGATCTCCAGGGACACGACCCCCGCCGCACTGCCAACCAGCACCTCGCCCGTACGAGGTTCGAAGGCCGCGCAGTGCAAAGAGGCGTCCACCCTGACCTTGGCGATCTGGCGCTGCTCTCCGAGCGCCCACAGGCGCACCGTCCCGTCCGCTGCGGCAGACACCAGGCGGTCCTCGTCGTTGAGGAAGCCCAGCATGAGGATGCGGCCGGTGTGCCCGGAGAGGTGGGAGGTGAACCTGTCCGTACCCAAGTGCCGTACCGCGATATCACCGGTTCCCGCCCCGACCGCGACGCGATGCCCCGGTCCGTCGATCGTGACGGCGCGGGCCCACCCGCTGGGGCTGGAGAACCGGCCCTTGAACTCGCCGGTGAGGGCGTGCCACACGCGTACGGAGCCGTCGCCGCCACAGGCAGCGAGGAGATCACCGCTGCCGTCGAAGGCGAGCGAGCGCAATCGGCCAGCGTGAACATCCTGGCTCCACAGCAGCGCCCCGGCGGAGAAATCCCAAACCCGGATGTGTCCGTCGCCCGTACTTGCGGCAAGTCGGGATGTCGAGCGAGCCATCGCCACGGCCCACGTACGTGGGGTGTCCTGGTTCAGGGTGAGGGACCACGCCTTGTCGAGTAGCGACCAGACCCTGACCGCTCCGTCGCCGCAGGCGGCCGCGACGTGCTCACCGCTGCCTGCCAGGGACCAAACCCGCCCATGGGCCGCCGGGAGCCTCCTGCTGACCGTCCCGGCCGAGGTGTCGATGACGCCGATGCCGCCGGCACCGTCGCCGACCACAGCGGTACGGCCGTCGGCGGCGAACTGCGTGGACCACACAGTGTTCGAGCCGCTGGCCAGCGTCCTGAGCCTGCTCCTGCCCACCGTCCAGACGCGAACAGCACCGTCCTCACACCCCGCTATCACGGAGCCATCGCCTGTTCTGGCGAGTGAACGCACCCAGTCGACACCCGGTGGGGGCTGAGTCTCGCCCGCTGGGCCTTCCGCCGAGAACGCCTGGATCCTTGGCTCTTCGGTGGCGGCGACGATGGCATCGTGCGAAGACAGAGCAACGGCACGCACGCGCGCCTTGAGATCGGCGATTCGGCGAACGAGAGCGAGCTGGCCATCCGCCGCGTCCCACACGGCGATGGAGCGGTCACCTGACCCGGAGGCCAACAGAGAGGAGCCGGGGGCGAAGGCCACGGAACGTACCCAGTCGCGGTGAGCGGCGCGTTCGTCCAGGAGACGACCTGTACGCAAGTCGAAGAGGCGGACGAACTCGTCCTCGCCGGCCACGGCCACAAGCGAGTGGGCGTCTCCTCCGATCGCCACGGACCAGACGGGAGTGCCGACCGTACGCATCGACCGCACGAGCACGAGCCTGTCCACGTCCCACACATGCACAGCTCCGTCCTCGGCCCCGGAGAGCAGGAACGGGCCGGATGGGGAGAAGGCGAGGCTGCGGATGCGGCGATTGTGCCCGGGCAGCACCCCGATGGGGTCTCCGGTGTCGGTACGCCATAGTCGGATCGCCCCATCGTCTCCCGCCGAAGCGAGGACCAGCCCGTCCGAGGAGAGCGCGGTGGCGAACACCCACCCGATGTGCGCCTGATGGGCTCGGAGTAGCCGACCGGTGTCGACGTTCCACAGCCTGACCACTCCGTCCTCGCCACCCGACGCGACCATGTCGCGAGCGGCGCAGACGCTGACAATCGCACCGATGTGGCCGGGGGCCGCTCCCGTGGTGTCGTCCTCGGGAGGCAGTAGCCACTTCGGGGCGAGCACCGCCTCCGCACCAGTGACGCGATCGAGGGTTCGCGTGGCCTGGGACAGAGGTGAGCGCCGCAGCACGATGGAAAGCGTCGAGGCGATATCAGCCGGGCTTTCCAGTCCGCTCAGCAGGTATCCGGCGCCGGTCAGGGCACGGGCGGTCAGCCACTCCTCACGCTGGGGGTGGCCGGCCTCGCGCCGCCCTGGCAGAGCGTCGAGGACGGCGGCGTCCGCGGTCAGGTGCTGGTGTCCGACGAGCGCGACCTTGCGTACCACGTACGACGGGGACGCCAGGAGGCTGACGAGCTCGGTGTCGAGCTCGGCTTCACGCAGGTGGTAGGGAAGATGGCGCCACAGGTAGCCCTCGGTCTCGTCCAGCACCTCCCACGCGCCCTCGGTGCCGTGCCGGTATGACTCGATAAGGGACCGGTGAAGGGCCGCCCAACGATCGCCGATCAAGTGCCGCAGGTAGGACCGGAACACATCGTGCAGCACGATGGCGTCCCGGTCGGCGAGATAGGCGCTGGTCAGGGACCGGTCGGACAGCAGTCGGCAAAACTGCCTCACCACGTGAGGCGCCCATCCGTGCGCTGTTCGCCACCAGTGAGTGAGCACCGAAACGGGGATCGGCAGCGACGGCGGGAAGACCGCGAGCGAGAGGTACCGGTCCCGCAGGTCCGAGTGGCCCGCGATCGAAACGCTCGCCTCAAGGCTGCGGAGACTGGACGCGAGGGCCTGCCCGATCGCGTTCTTCCGCTGGTCCGAGTCCCAGACGTCGAATGCCTGGGGGCCGTACGCACGGATCGTCGCGCTCGTCTCAGCCACCACACGACCGGCCGGGGCACCAGAGACGACCTCCTGTGCGACGTTCGCCCCGACGATCGACGCCAGCAAGGGCCATCCTCCGCACGCGCCGGCAAGGCGCGCGGCTTCGGCCTCGCCCAGGTTCCCAACGTTGCGGACGAGCAGCTCTCGGATCTCGCCCGGCGCCATGGGACCCAGCCGTACGACCCTGGCGGCGCTTGGGCACACGCGCACGTTCCTGGTGGTGACGAGCCGTACGCAGTCCTCCCCGCCCAACAGGAAAGGGCTTAGGTCGGCCGCGGACCAGACGTTGTCGATGACGAGGAGGGCACGCCGTCCCTGGAGCAGACGAGCCAGGTGGAAGCCAGCCTGCTCCGGATCCGCGAAAGAAGGGCGGCTGCCGTCCAGATGAACGCACAGGTCGGAGATCAGCTCGACAACCCTCGCCGCTGTGCACCCCTCGCCTGTCTCCACCCACAGGAAATCAGAGAAGGAGTTCCGTACACGAGGGTCGTGGCATACCTGCGTCGCGAGCGTCGTCTTCCCGAACCCGCCGGGACCGCACAGGGCGACCGTGGAGGCGCTGTTGTCCGCCGACGCCTCCCGTAGGACGGCGACGAGCCCCTCGAAATCATCTGACCTGTGCACCAAGCCGGGCTCCGGGACGGGTATCGGGAGGTAATGGTCCGGTGCGGGCGCGGCAGAGGACATCGGAGCACCAACAGAGTCCCAGAAGCGCTGCCGCACCTCCGCGTCGCTCCGCTCCAGCGCCGTATCCAATAACGCCTGGGAATCCGGGGTGAGAACGATCTCCTCACCTCGGGCCTCCCAGTTGGACACCGTCCGGTCGCTGACGCCGAGGTAGGCGGCGAAGCGACGCACACTCCGACGCGTCGCGAGCCGCAGAGCGCGCGCCTCCCTTCCGGTCCAGCGCTGCACTGTGGCCACCGAAGCTCCTTCGACCGACACCAACGACGGTAACAGCGTAGGGCGGTCTGACCAGGGGCGTAGGGCCTTCGCTTCGACAGGAGTTCAGCACCGATTCGGCACCCGGGTGGTCCCGCCCGGCGAAGCCGGCAGTCCCGCGACCGCCCACGCGAGCGACGACGTTGCCACGCGAGTGCGGCGCGACGGCAGCCCGCTGTCCCGCACCGCTCGGCAGTCTGCTCACCACGGAGCGCTGCCGCTCCGCGTGGACGACGAAGGGTGGTTTCAGGTGATCGGAACGAAGCAGCATGGCGGTGAGGGCGGGTGGTCCGAGAGGCAGATCGCCTACTACCGAGCGCGAGCCGGCGAATACGACGACTCCTACAGCGACCGCATGCCCATGCCTCAGCTCGCGCACGTCCTCGACGGCCTGCCGATCCGCGGCGACGTCCTGGAGCTGGCGTGCGGTACTGGCCAGTGGACCCGGCTGATCTCCGACCGCGTACGCAGCCTGACCGCCCTGGACGCCGCGCCGGAGATGCTGTCCGCGGCCCGAGAGCGCATGCACGGGACCGCGACTCGCTTCATCGAGGCGGACGTCTTCAGCTGGGAACCGGATCGCCAGTACGACACCATCTTCTTCGCCTTCTGGCTGAGCCACGTGCCGCCTGTGGAGATGGAAGCCTTCTGGGACCTCCTGAGGTGGACGCTGACGCCGGGCGGCCGCGTGGTGTTCCTGGACGACGCGCCTGCCAAGGCGGAGATCGAGGAGGGCGTTGCCGAGGCCCAGGTGCCCACGGTGCGCCGCAGGCTCGCCGACGGATCCCACCACCTGGCCGTGAAGGTGCTGCGTGACGCCGCCGCCCTCACCTTGCAGCTGCGCGACCTGGAATGGGAAGCCCAGGTCGAGTCGATCGACCGGTACCACATCGCTGGTGTCGCTCGCCCCTGGACGAGCGAATGACGAGCATGAGCGGCTACCCGGCCCGACCCAGCGTCCGCGCCGGCGAAGTGCTCCGGCTGCACATCTCCGCTTCGGCCCCGCGCTTCCACGTCGACTTCTACCGCTGGGGCGCGACGCCCTGTCACGCGGGCCACGTCGAGTGGCCCGGCGGCACCACCGAGCACGGCACGTTCGACGCCGACTGGCGGTGGCCCGCCTACGAGTTCCCCGTACCTCCCGAGTGGAGGTCCGGGGTCTACATCGCGACGCTGAGCCCGGAGCCGGCATCGGGCACACCGCCGATGGACTCCCGTGAGGCGCGGATTCTCTTCGTGGTCACACCCTCCGCGCCGTCTGGCCGCGCGGTCCTCTTCAAGATCCCGACCTTCACCTACCACGCCTACAACACGGCAGGGGGAGGCAGCCTCTACAGCGCCGCCGAGGTCACCACGCTCCGACCCGGAGGCGGCGTCGGCGGCCCCGTCAAGGGCCTGCCCGACCCATACGACACCGCTTCCCCGCGCCAGGCCTTCGCTCACTGGGACGCGCCCTTCATCACGTGGATGGAGGAGAACCGGATCGAGAGCGACTACTGCACCGACCTGGACCTTCACGAAGGCCAGCACCTTCATGACGGATACCGCCTGCTGGTCGCCGCCGGTCACGACGAGTACTGGAGCACCGAGATCCGCCAAAACGTCACCGCGTTCCGGGACAGCGGAGGAAACATCGCCAACTTCGGTGCCAACACCTGCTGGTGGCGAGTACACGTGGCCCCGGACGGAGCCGGGCTGCGCTGCGACAAGTTCCCGACCGGAGCCTCGGCCGAGACGGACCCGGACAGCTCGTACGGCTGCCCCGATCACTGGTGGGAATCGGAGCCCGAGAACTCCCTTCTCGGCGTGAGCTACCGAAACGGTGGGGGCCACTGGGACGGCCCGCGCACTCCCCTCGGATTCACCGTCACGGATGCGGAACACTGGCTCTTCTCCGGCACGGGCCTGCAGACGGGCGACGTCGTAGGCCGCGACGGGGCACTGGTCGGCTACGAATGCGACGGGGCGGCGTACGAGCTCGACGCGTTCGGCCGACCGCGCCCGACAGGCCGAGACGGGACTCCGAAGAACTTCGAGATCCTCGGCATCGCGCCGCTGCCCGGCGACTGGAACTTCGCGGCTCGGGAGGCGATGGACAGTCCTCGGGCAGCGACCCTCGGCCTCTACACGGCGAACGGCACGGTCTTCACCGCTGCCACGACCGACTGGGCCCGGCTTCTGCCCACCGACCCGCAGGTCGCAGCCATCACCCGCAACGTCTTCACCCGTCTCTCCTGACCGAAGGGATCATCGTGTCTGGAAACGTACGGCCGCTCAATGTGATCATTGGCGTCAACGGCATCGGCATGGGTCACTCGGTCAGACAGAGCGTGATCGCCCAGTACCTCCGCGACCGCGGGCACGAGGTGCGCATCGTCACCAACGGTAGCGCCCGCGTGGAGTACTTCCGAGACCTCGGCTTCCCCGCCTGGGACGGCTGGATGCCGACTCTCCTCGCCCGCGCCGACCGCATACACGCGAGCGACGCGATACGCGCCAACATCGGGCAGGCCCCGGCAGGCTTCGCCAAGCACATGCGCCTGCGCCGGATCGTGCGGGAGACCGGCGTCCCCGACGTGTTCATCACCGACTACGAGCCCAACACTCCTCGCCTCGCGTATCACTTCGGCAGACCGCTGATCTCCGTCGACCAGCAGAGCAAGTACCGGCATCTCGACCTTCCGACCGTCGGCCGATACGCCAGGACCGCTGACGAACAGCGCCTCCGTTACTTCGCGCCGCGCGTCGACCGGTCGTTCATCTGCTCGTACGTCCCCCTGAAGGCGGACGGCCGGCGGCTGGAGTTCATCGCCCCAGTCATCCCCGACTCGGTACGTTCCGCGCCGGTCACCACCGAACCCCTTGCCACGGCATACTTTTCGCGCTACTTCGACCACGGACCGGAAGAGTCCGTCCGAACGCTGACCGCCGTCTTCCGCCAGTACGTCCCGGACCGCGCCCTACGGATCTACGTGCAGCCGACGGAGATCGGCAAACTGCGCCAGTACGCCGACGGCAAGATCGAAATCCGTACCTTCGACCGCGAGGCGTTCATCAGGGACATGGCGCGGTCCGAGGCTGTCTTCTCCAACGCCGGCTTCAATCTCATCAGCGAAGCCTTTGTCCTCGGCAAACCGGTCCATCTGATCCCCCTGCCCACGTACGACCAACACTGGTGCGCCAAGGTCGTCCACGAGGCGGAACTGGGCACATCGGTGCCCCGCATCGACGGCGGAGCGGTGCTCGACTTCCTCAACCGAAATCGAGAGCTCCGCGCCAACGTCGTACGCCACCGGGACGAGCACCTCGCGGTCGACCCCCGGGAGCGGATCGCGGCCTACCTGGAGAGCCTGCCCACAGCCAGTTCTCCGATCTTCGCCCCAACTACACGGTAGGCGCGCCATGGGAACGCCACCGATCGCCGCGTACCTGCACACCACCGTGACCGTCACCGCTGTGGTGGCCTGCTACCGCTTCATGATCTCGCCGACTGCAGGGGCCATCGCGCGCCGCCCTACCCCGTTGATGCTCGTCACGAGCATCGCACCCGCCGCACTGCTCATCCTCCTGCCGTCGCCCGATCCCGGACCGATCCGGTGGTTCGCCCTGTTCATGATCACGGTGCTCACCTGGCAGGGGGTGACGAGCGACTACGACGTAACGGAGCCGATCGGACCGCAGCGCCTGGACAAGCAGCTGCTTCTGGTGCTGGGTGCCGTTTCGTGCTTCTGGCCTCCGGCTCTCCTGGCTTGGATGGGGGTGTACTGCGGCAAGCTCCGAGGCTGGAAGCACCACGCGATGATGCCGTTGCGACTGCTCAAGGCATACCTCGCCTGGTTCGTCGTGGCGACGCTCTGCGAGACTTCGGGCTCATCGCCAGCCCTCCTGCTCGTGCTCGGCTGCGTCTCGCTCTCTCATTACGTGAAGCCGGCCTGGAGCAAGGCCCGTCTCGGGCCACGACCCTGGTCATGGGCCTGGCACAACCGCACCCACTACCTGATCGCTTCGGCATACTCCTGGGGCTGGGCACGCTTCCTGCGTCCCGACACCGTGTCCCGCGTACTGCGCCGTGCACGCGGCTTTGACCGCCCCATCAATATTCTCGCGATGGCGATCGAGGCGGTGGGGCTGGTCGCCTTCCTCGACCGACGCCTTCTGGTCGCGGTCCTCGCGGGAACGGCCCTCTTCAGCCTCGCCGTCGCTCTCGCCTCCGGCATCCTCTTCTGGGAGAACATCGGCACCAACATCGCTCTCGCGATCACCGTCGGGTTTCTCCCCGCTGCGGAGTACGACACGGCCTTCGGCTGGCCAGCCGCGCTGCTGGCACTTGCGGTGCTCGTGCTCAGCGCCGCCGACCTGCTGTGGCAGCCCTGGCACCTGGGGTGGTGGGACTCTCCTTTTACAGCCCGTATCCACTGGCAGGTGGAGACCGCGTCCGGCGAACAGCAGGGCCTCTACAACGGCTTCATGTGCCCGTACGAGCGGGAGTTCGGTCGCGTTCTGGGCTACTTCCTGACGAGCGAACCGGTCCTCCACGACCACCTCGGCATCGTCTGGGACCGGCGGCTTCGCGACCTAATCGTCCACGCGGACGGGGATCCGGACCGGTTGCGGAACCTTAAGGAGACCTACGGCCGTGTGCAGAAGGACGAGCAGCTGGCGAGCGAGCATGTCGACTTCCTGACCACGATGTTCAGCCGACTCAACAGCGGCGTGCCGAAAGGTCCGTTGCCCAGGACACTGCGCTGGCTCAAAGCGCCCGGCGGCCAGCTCTACCGGTGGGGCGACCTTCCTCCCTACCGCGGCGACGAAGCCGTCCGCCGCATCACGATCCGGTACGAGGAGCGATGCTACCGCCCCGCGGCCGGCGACTTCGTCCTGCTCGCCCACGACGTCCTACACGATATCGACCTCGAACCCCCGAAACCCAACGACGGGAGCCCCTCATGCGCAAAATCTTCATCGACTGCGGCACCAACCTCGGAGTCGTGCTGAACCGCTTCATGCACGAGCTTCCGGATCACGAGTTCTACGCCTTCGAGCCGAACCCGGAGCTGATCCCCTCCATTCGCCAGCACATCGAACAGGCCAACGACACCGCCAGTGTCGTGATTTCCCAGAGCGCGGTGTGGACCCATGACGGCCTGATCGACCTCTTCCTCGGCCACCACGAAAGCTCCACCGTGATGCCGGGCAAGCGCGTGCCGCCGATGTACGACCAGCAAATCGACTACAGCTCGCCGGTCCCGGTGCCCGCCATCGACTTCAGCGCCTGGCTCCGGCGGACCGTCAGTCCCGACGATCACGTCGTCGTGAAGATGGACATCGAAGGTGCCGAGTACCCCGTGCTCACCAAGCTGCTGGAGGACGGGACGATCAACCTGATCTCGGTCCTCTACATCGAGTGGCACCACGACCGTTTCCCCGCCATGAGCCGTGCCGAACACGACCAGGTCGCTGCCGCGGTCTCCGCTTGTGTCGACGTCCGCGACTGGGACTGATCCGAGAAAGAGGACGCCACGCCATGCGCACCAAGCACATCTACCTGATCAAGCACGGCGAGACCGAGGAGAACCTGCGGGGCATCCACCAGGGCCAGGCTGTCGGCGGCAGGCTCAGCGAGCGCGGCAGGAACGACATCCGCGCGGTCGGTGCCGGCCTCGCCGCAGCCGGGATCACCGTGGACCAGATGCTCGTCAGCCCGATGTCCCGTTGTCGCGAATCGGCGGCGCTGCTGACCGCAGTACTCAGGCCGACCGACGTACACGTAGACGAACGCCTCGCCGCCAAGAACAGCGGCCACCTCGGTGGTCGGCCCAGGGAGCTCGCCGCCTCTGAGGCAGCACGCCATGGCGTGCCCATCCACCAGCTCCGCACGCCGGGCGGCGAGTCATCGGAGGACGTGCAGGCCCGCTATGTGGACCTGTGGAACCAGGTCCACACCGGGCCACATCGGACGACCGTCCTCGTCGGGCACGGTGGGGGCATCGCTTGCCTGCTGCTGTGGCTGACGGGGAACGGCTTCGAGCGCTACCTCCAGCACGTCCCTGGTTCAGCCAGTCTCACGTGGGTCGAGGCAGACGACACGGGGCCCCACATCCGGCTGATGAACGTGCCGCCCGCGAGCCTGCCCGGCCATCTCGTTCCCCGTACCGCCCGATGAGAGCACGGACGGTACGGGCTCGGGAGACACGGTCAGGCGTCCGGGGCACCGCCGAAGCGCTCACGGTAGGACTCCAAGTCCTCTTCCGTGATCTTCGCGAAGAGCACCGGCGGCACGGTGAACGCGGTGCCGGCCGTGACGGCGTCCAGGGCCTTGGCCTGCTCTGCGGTCACCCAGGTCGCGGTGTCGTTCTCCAGGGCGAAAGCCCCGCGCATGGCGGCGGCCGTGGCCGGGATGAACGGCTCCGAGACGACCGCGTACAGGTGGATCAGGTTCATCGCGGTACGCAGGGTCAGCGCGGCACCGTCGGCATCGGTCTTGATCTCCAGCCAGGGAGCCTTCTCCTCCAAGTAGGAGTTGCCCGCGGACCACAGGGCGCGCAGAGCTGCGGCGGCCTTACGAAACTGGAGCGCCTCCATGTGCTCCTCGTACTCGGCCAGCAGACGCGCGATCTCCTCGCCGAGCTTCGCCTCCGCCTCGCCTGCGGCGCGGCCGGCCGGGACCTCGTCGCCGAACCGCTTCCGGGAGAAGGACAGCACGCGGTTGACGAAGTTGCCGAGGGTGTCGGCCAGGTCCTTGTTGACCGTGGTGGTGAAGTGCTCCCAGGTGAACGACGAGTCGTCCGACTCGGGGGCGTTGGCGATCAGGAAGTAACGCCAGTAATCGGCGGGGAGGATCTCCAGGGCCGCGTCGGTGAAGACGCCGCGCTTCTGAGAGGTGGAGAACTTGCCGCCGTAGTACGTCAGCCAGTTGAAGCCCTTGACGAAGTCGACCATCTTCCACGGCTCTCGGACGCCCAGCTCAGTGGCTGGGAACATCACTGTGTGGAAGGGGACGTTGTCCTTCGCCATGAACTCGGTGTACCGGACGTCGTCGGCCTCGTACCACCACGACTTCCAGTCGCGGGTCTCGCCGTCCCGGGCAGCGTCCGCCCATTCCTTCGTCGCGCCGATGTACGCGATCGGAGCGTCGAACCAGACGTAGAACACCTTGCCCTCAGCCGCGAGCTCCGGCCACGTGTCGGCCGGGACCGGCACGCCCCAGTCAAGGTCACGCGTGATCGCACGATCGTGCAGACCCTCGGTCAGCCACTTGCGGGCGATCGACGTGGACAGGTGAGGCCACTGCTCACTGACCGCGTCGATCCACGCCTCGACTTCGGTCTGAAGCTTGGACTGCAGCAGGAACAGGTGCTTGGTCTCGCGGACCTCCAGCTCCGTGGAGCCACTGATCGCCGAGCGCGGGTGGAGAAGGTCGGTCGGATCGAGCACACGAGTGCAGTGTTCGCACTGGTCACCGCGGGCCTTGTCGTAGCCGCAGTGCGGGCAGGTGCCCTCGACGTACCGGTCCGGCAGGAAGCGGCCGTCGACCGGCGAGTACACCTGCCGGACTGCCCGCTCCTCGATGAAGCCGTTCTCGTTCAGCTTGCGCGCGAAATGCTGAGTGATCTCGCGGGTCTGCTGCGAGGAGCTCCGGCCGAAGTAGTCGAAGGCCAGCTCGAAGCCGTCGTACACGGCCTTCTGGGCGTCGTGGGCCTGCGCGCAGAACTCGGCGACGGAGAGCCCGGCCTCCTTGGCGGCCAGCTCGGCCGGCGTGCCGTGCTCGTCGGTGGCGCAGATGTAGAGGACGTCGTGACCGCGCTGGCGGAGGTACCGGGAGTACACATCCGCCGGAAGCATCGACCCGACCATGTTGCCCAGGTGCTTGATCCCGTTGATGTAGGGAAGCGCGCTGGTGACCAGGTGTCGAGCCATCCTCGGATGCTCCATTTCGTACGTACGGCGCCGGTGACAGTGCCACGGCGGGCCCAAGTCGGGAGGCTGCAGCCGATGCGATCACTCCGATCGCACGCTGTTGTCGCGCACGGTGACGGAACGGGTCTACAAGCCACCGCCATCGTATCGAACCGGTGCTTCCCCCATCCCAAAGGTTTTCTGACCGGCCTGGGCGGAGCGCGAAAAGCACTCGGCCGTCCAAGACAGGCGGCCAAGCGAGTCTCGTACGGCCGAGGCGCTTCCCATCTTAGAGCCACCGCCACGCCACGGGCCGCCCGCCGTACACATCCGCACGTTTACACAACGAGGTGGACAGCATGATCGAAAAGGGTGAGATCCAGCGGCTCCGCGTCGCCGTCGTGGGACAGGGGTATGTCGGGCTCCCGCTCGCGGTGAGAGCCGCCGAGGCCGGGCACCAGGTCGTTGGCTTCGACGTGGACGCGGGGCGGGTCAAGCGACTCATGCTCGGAGAGTCCTACATCGAGGACGTCACCGACTCGCGTCTGGCGCCGCTCCTCGCTGCCGGCGTTTATCGGCCCACCATCGACCCCTCCGACTGCGCGGGATTCGACGTAGCGGTCGTCACGGTGCCCACGCCGCTCCGCGACGGAGCTCCGGACCTGTCGCATGTCGAAGACTCGGCGCTGCTGCTGGGCCACCACCTCACTCGCGGGGCGACCGCCGTCCTGGAGTCGACGACGTACCCGGGCACCACGGAGGAAGTCTTCGGCCCCCTCCTCGAAAGCACCTCTGGTCTCACGGCGGGCACCGACTTCCACCTTGGCTACAGCCCTGAGCGCATCGACCCTGGCAACCCCATCTGGCGACTGGAGAACACCCCGAAGATCGTTTCAGGGATCGATACGGCGTCCCAGGAAGTAATCCGCCACTTCTACGCGTCCCTCGTCGACAAGGTCGTCCCAGTGGCCAGCTGCAAGGAAGCCGAGCTGACGAAGCTGCTGGAGAACACCTTCCGGCACGTGAACATCGCGCTCGCCAACGAGCTGGCGATCTTCGCGCACGAGCTGGGCATCGACGTCTGGGCCGCCATCGACGCGGCCTCCACCAAGCCGTTCGGCTTCATGCGCTTCACCCCGGGACCAGGAGTCGGAGGCCACTGCCTGCCCATAGACCCCTCCTACCTGTCCTGGCGCGTCCAGCGGACCGTGGGCCGCAACTTCCGCTTCGTCGAACTCGCGAACGACGTCAACAACCACATGCCCGACTACGTCGTCCGGCGACTGGTCGACGGACTCAACAAACGCAAGAAGTCCGTCAACGGCTCCCGAGTACTGCTGCTCGGCCTCGCTTACAAGGCCAACACGGGCGACGCCCGCGAAACACCGGCGGCGCGGATCGCGGAGCTGCTCACCGGCATGGGCGCGGAGGTCCAGGCGGCCGACCCCCACGTCAGCGACGACGCTCACCCGCGCGCCGACGGCCTGGCGAACCTCAGGCGAGTCGACGTCACGCCGGCCGGACTCGCGGCGGCCGACGCCGTCGTCCTCCTCGCCGACCACGACGCCTTCGACTACCCCCTGATCACCGCGCACGCCCCGTACATCCTCGACTGCCGCCGTCAGCTCGTCGGCGCACACGTCGACTCTCTCTGAAGGGTAGCCACGTGAAGCTCGCGATCACCGGCGGCGCCGGGTTCATCGGAAGCAACCTTGCCCGTACCTTGACCGACCACCCCAAGATCGCCCAGGTCCGGGTGGTGGACAACCTCTCGACCGGCCGCGAGGCCAACATCGCCGGCCTCGACGTCGACTTCTTCAAGGGCGACATCCAGAACGCCGACCTGCTGGACCGGGTGTTCCGCGGCGCGGACGCCATCGTCCACCTCGCCGCGCTGCCCTCCGTACCGCGCTCGGTCCGAGACCCCCTGGCCAGCCACGAGGCCAACGCGACCGGAACCCTCCAAGTCTTGGAAGCCGCACGCCGCGCGGGCGGCCTGCACGTGATCGCCGCGTCCTCGTCCTCCGTGTACGGCGCGAACCCTCACCTGCCGAAGCACGAGGACCTCACCACAGCTCCGATGAGTCCGTACGCGGTGACCAAACTCGCCACGGAGGCGTACCTGGGCGCCTACCACCACAGCTTCGACCTGCCCGTGCTGCCCTTCCGCTTCTTCAACGTCTACGGCCCCGGCCAGCGCGCGGACCACGCCTACGCCGCGGTTATCCCGAAGTGGATCAGCGCCACGCTCGCCGGCGAGCCCGTGACCGTCTACGGCGACGGCACCCAGACCCGCGACTTCACGTACGTGGGCACCGTGTGCCGCATCCTCACCGACGCCCTCCTCCGCCGGATCGTCGAGCCCCGCCCTGTGAACTTGGCCTTCGGGACTCGCACACCGCTCCTGGACCTCATCCCGGAGATCGAGACGGCGACTGGTCACCGCGTCCGGCGGGAGCACGTGTCTGCTCGCACCGGCGACGTCCCTCACTCTCAGGCCGATAGCAGTCGTCTGCGGGCGCTTTTCCCAACGGTGGCACCTGTAGGGCTTGAGGAAGGGATCTCCGCGACAGCGCGCTGGCTCAGCGTTTCGGCCCTAGCCGGCCCCACCGCCTTGGCCTCGCAGGAGCGGTCCTGACGTCGATGGCCCCGAGCGAAGTTCGCTCGCCTTCGCCAATCCGGAGCCCAGCAGTGCTTTCGCTTACGCGATGAACCGCGTCATCGAAAGCGGCGACCATACGCGTGCCATCTCGCTAGTGGACGCCGTGCGGACTTCCCTGACTTACTGGGCCGATGCGCGACTGGATAGCGGGCCCACCTGCGAAACGGGTTCCTCTCAGCTGGCGCTGACTTTCGCGCCGATCAGATGCAGATCCGGCGCCCACTCGACTGGAACTGCGCGGGAACCTTGCAAGGGGCACGATGAAGAGAAGGCTCTTCGTCACCCTTTGGGAGGAGCTTCCGGTCACCAGAAGCAGACGGTTACTACCGTCTGCGACACTCTTGCCACTTTGGGTCAGGTGGGAGGGGTTTCCGCGTGCCTGCGTTGAGTGTGGACGAGGCGGGTCCGGAGCGCGGCACGGCCGTGTGGGAGGACGACTACATCCTCCTTGCGCTGTTGTCCCACGGCCTCGTCGAGATGAAGCGGCGCCTGGAGAATCTTGGAGCGCCGCGTCATCCCTGGTCCAAGGCGGAGAGGCGGGACACCGGTCTGCCAGGAGCTTGGCAGGAGGCGGTCACGCGTCTGTGGTGGTGGTTCTTCTGGGCAGGGCTTGAGCCCCCTCGCAACGACTACGGGGTGCTGGAGCTGTGCCGGGTACCGCTGGGCCAGTGGCCACTGCGGATGGCTCTCTCATCGGCCGACGTCGACGTGTGCCTGCTGGACGGCGAGGAGCCGAGCGAGTTCGCCGAGGAGGCCGTGCGGGGTGCCTGGGGTGACCCAGAGGCTCACATCGCCGAGCAGCGTGTGCACCAAGCGCTGGTGCTGGTGGCGGAGGCCAATGCCCGCGAAGGGCGCGATGTCGGGCAGATCTACGTGCGACTGCGGCACCTGGTCATCGAGCGGCCGGTGATCAGCGACCTGGAGGTACGGGCGCTGCAGCAGGAGATGCCGTCGGGACCGACGGCCGGAGAACCGTATGTGATGGAGTTCGTGCGCGCGGCGTATGAGCGACGGCTGGCGGAGAACGGCGTGACGCTGACCGTGTGCGCGGGGTGCGGCGTTCCCTTGCCCCAGGCGCGGGGGAGCCGGAGCCAGAGCTGTGGCACGCCGAGCTGTGAGACCAGGCCCAAGATCCTGCGTCTGCCCACGCTCGCCTTCTACTGGGTGCTCCACCGCGGTGCCCGTCGATTCGTTCATGACCCCGGCGTGTTCGAACTGCGCGTCTGCGAGAAGGTACGTGCGCTGGGACTGGAGCCGATGTTGTGGTTGGGGACGGACCAGCCCGACGCGCTGGACGTGTCCTTCCACGTCCGAAGGGGGAACCGGAGCGAGCTGTGGGGCACTGACGAGAAGGACCGAGGGCGGACCGCATCCTGAGAGGCAAGAACCGCGCACGTGCCACAGCACCGACTGCGCTCACGCTGACCCGTTGAAGCCCCATGTGCAGCAGCGTGAGCGTCTGCGTGACGAGAAGAAGCGTGTGCGCCAGCCCAGCTGCCGCATGAACGACGACGAGTACCAACTGCTCGTCCGGGCAGCCGCCGAGTGCCATTGAGCGTGGCCGGGTTCCTTGCCCACTCGGCTCTCAGCGCTGCCCGCGGCCTCGACCGCACCGCCGCGGACATCGCAGGCGGGAAAGAGATGCTGCGGGAGCTGTTCGCGCTGCGGCGGCACCTCGGGCAGATCGGGAACAACCTCGACCAGGTAGCCAAAGCGCTGGACTCCCGAGCCGACGCCCCGCAGGCCGAGGCGGTCCTCGCCGCCGTCCAGCGTGCCGCCAAACGAGTCGACGCCTTCACCCAGCAGCACCTGGAAAACCAGGCGGCTGCGTGTTCCCCGCGTCCACACCAGGGGCACGCGCACCATCGGCCTGCTCCACTACCTGTACGGGCCCGGCACGCACGAGGAGCACATCGACCCCACCTGGTGGCCGCCTGGGACGGTCTTTCCCCCGATCCCGGCCGAGACCCCGACAGCACGTACAGCGATCTCCAGCGGCTGCTCGACCAGCCGGTCATGGCCCTACCCAAGAGCCGGCGGCCCGCCGAGCACGTGTGGCACCTGTCGATTCGCGCCGCCCCCGAAGACCCGATCCTGTCGGACGAGCAGTGGGGTGAGATAGCTCGCAGGATGGTCGCGGCCACCGGTATCGCACCCGACCGACGACGACACGTGCCGCTGGGCGACCGTCCAGCACGCCGACGACCACATCCACATCATCACCACCATCGTCCGCGAGGACGGCCGCCAGGCCCGTCTCCGCCGGGACGGCAAACGCTCCCAGGCCGAAGCCCGCAAGATCGAGATCGACTACGGGCTGCGCCGCCTCCACGCCGGCGACGGCACCGCCGCCCAGCGGCCCACCAGCGCCGAACGCCACAAAGCCCAACGGGAAGGCCGCAAGCGCACCGCGCGTGAGGAACTGCGCGAGACCGTGCGCCGCGCCGCCGCCGGCACCGCATCCACGGAGGAGTTCTTCGACCACCTGGCCGCCGCCGGTCTGCTGATCCGCAAGCGCATCGCGCCCTCCGGCGACCTGCTCGGCTACAAGGCCGCCCTGCCCGACGACCGGAACAAGAACGGTGAGCCGGTCTTCTACTCCGGCTCGAAGCTCGCGCCCGATCTGTCCCTGCCCCGCATCCGCGAACGCTGGACGCTTCCCGCGGAGGCTGCTTCGGCGGACGGCTCCTACCCCGAGCAACCCGCCCTGCCGGACGTGACCGGCCCCGCGTTCGCGCGCCACCGGGCCACCGCCGCGACCTGGCAGGCCCTGCTGATCATCGATCACGGCGACGAGGGCACGGCAGCGGCCCAGATCGCTGCGGCGGGCGAGGTGCTGGACGCGCTCGCCAAAAAGTCCGCCGCCCACACTCGCGCTGAACTCCGTGAATCAGCCCTCGCGTTCGAGCGGGCCAGCCGTTCCCACGTGAGGGCCGTACGCGGGCATGACCGGGCGCTGCGCCAAGCCGCTCGCGACCTCGTCCGCAGCGGGCCAGCCCTCGGCCGAGGGGAAGACGGCGCCACCGCCGCGATGCTCATCAACATGGCCTTCTTCCTCGCCACCGCCGCGGCGAACTGGCACGCCAAGAAGCACCACAGCCCCGCCTACCAGGCCGCTGCAGGGGAGACCATGGCCGCATGCGGCCAGCGAGGCCGGCGCTTGGCCCCGCGCCTCCGCAGCGGCAGGCCGACCTTGTTCGCCAGGTGCTGCCAGAGCTGGCATAGCGGATCCGGGCCGAGGACGGCTGGCCCGCATTGCCGGTCACCCTTGACGACGACCGGAAGGCTGGCCACGACCTAGCGGCCCTGCTGGCTGACGCTGCCCGGCGGCGCGAGCTAGACACCGCCACCTCCATCAGCGACGTCCTCGTCTGGCGCCTGCGCCGCAGCGCCCACCTGCCCGCCCTGCCCGAAAACTGCCACGAGACGCCCGTCCCAGGCAGTCGGTGCCAGGGCCCCTCGGAGCCCAACATCCGCTGACGCAGGGCCCCCTGAACCATTCCAGCCGCCGCTGACCGGAAAGCGACGCACCGTAGCCGACGATCGCCGGTTGGGCAAACGGCGATTCTCCGGACCATTGATGTCCCCACCCACCCACTCCAAGGAGGGAGCTCCTCGTGGCCGTGGTGGACGAAGTACTCAGTCAGGCTGGCAGCCGGTTGTGGGTCGGCTACGAGCCTGCCAGGACTCTATGAAGGATATCGCGGAAAGCACTTACGCCAGGTTGACTTGATCGATGACACGCCAGCGATAGGCCCGCTCTTCGCGGCGCATCTCGACCAGGTGAAGACGCTCAACTGGCACGCGGACGCAGTCCATGTCGCGAAGCGGGCGAATCGTTTCCCGAACCATGCGGGCGTCTGCCACGCGGTTGCAGTAGGCGATGCCGATGTGTGGTCTCAACACCGAGGTCGGCTTCCGGAACGGCAGCCGACATTGCGCACCAGCGGCGGACAGTTTGGCGTGCAGGTCAAGTACGGGGGTCCAGGGGGCGATGCTGTAGCGAACCGCACCGCGGGATGCGGTCATGGGTACGGCCTGCAACCGGAACCGGTCCGTCGACATCTCAGCCACAGCGGCAAGTAGTGCCTTCAGTTCGCCCAGGGAGACATCCTCGATGGTCCCGATCCGACCGAGAGTCAAATGCAGGCCATCCGCGTCGATGGAATCGAAGTGCAGATTCCGGATCTCGCCTTGGCATTGCTGAGCGTGCTCGGCGAGTGCGGAATCTGCGGGAAAGCCGAGCATCCAGTAGTAGGCACGCGTCGATGGAGTCCACCCACGCCGGTCCCAGTGGTTGCTCATCTCCTCCACTCGGTCGAAGGCCGCCCAGTCGTGCGCAGCGATGACTTGGGGGTCATCCAGGTCCGGTGGCGGTGCGGGGGGAAACGCGCTGGTGTCGTGAGGGAGCAGCACCCGGTGCCCTTCCGTTACGGCTATCGCTCGCGACTGCCATCTTGGCAGAGTCCCTCACCGCTCGGGTTAACGGAGCCTTGTGCCAGCTCCGTAGTGCCTCGGCGTAGTCCCTGACGGCCGGGGTGACGCATGCCCTCTTCCCGGCGCCGTCGCGGCGGGAGGGGGCAAGGAGGGCCTGGCTGCGAGCGGCCTGGAGACCCCGGAGGTCGTGAGCCGGCTGGAGGGGGTCCATGTCGATGACGCCGCGCTGGAGGCGCTCCGCGTCGTGGCCGGCCAGCTCGGCTCCGCCTACTCGTCCGTGCCCGGCGAGCGGCTCCTCGGTGAGGGGCGCCGGTGGCTGCGCCGGGTGGCCGGGCTCCGCACGAGGAGCCTCACGCCTGCCCAGCGCCGTGAGGTGCTCGTTCTGTCCGGCCGGCTCGCGTTGCTGGTCGGCTGCCTGGAGTACGACACCGGGGACCGCCGTGCCGCCGAGTCGACGCGTCGCGCCGCCCTCTCGCTCGCCACCGAGGCCGGGCACGCGGAGGTGGCCGGGTGGGCGTACGAGATGCGGGCCTGGTTCGCTCTCACGGCCGGCGATTACCGCGGTGCCGTCGCTGCGGCACGGGCCGGGCTCGACGCGGCGCCGCATCACGGGGTGGCGGTTCAGCTCGCGGCTCAGGAGGCCAAGGCGTGGGCGCGGCTCGGGGACCGGCGCGAAGCCGAGGCCGCCCTCGGCAAGGGGCGGCGGATGCTCGAGGGGATGCCGTACCCGGAGAATCCCGACCATCATTTCGTGGTGGACCCGGCCCAGTTCGACTTCTACGCGATGGACTGTTACCGCCTCGCCGGTGAGGACAAGCTGGCCCGCGCGCTCGCCGAGGAGGTGCTGCGGGCCGGTACGGACGTCGACGGCACCGAGCGTTCGCCGATGCGCGACGCGGAGGCGCGGGTCACGCTCGGGGTGACGGCGGCGCGCGGGGAGCGGCGGTCGGTCCCGTCCCTGCTCATGGTCAGCGGGGAACTCGCCGCCGAGCTGCGGCACCGGTACAGCGCCGAGCCGGCGGCGCGGGACTACCTCGCGCGGCTGCACGCCCTCGCCGAGCGGACGCCCGGCTTCATGCCCGGGTGGGCGCGGGCTCTCCCGGCGTCACGCGCCGGCGGTACGGGCTTCCCGCCGTAGGGTCACGAGGCCCGTACCGCCGGCGGTCGCGCTCCGCCCGCGGGGGTTTCTCCGGTGTTGCTTCTCATCGGGCGCGAAGTGGCGCTAGCGTCCTAGGGGTGTTTCGCCTCGGGGGATGAGGGCCTGAGATGTCTGCTCGTACGCGGCGGGTGCTGGCCTGGGTGGTCGGTGGGGTGTGTCTCGGCGTGGTCGTCGGGTTGCCGGTCGTGGCCGTGCTCGATCCGGACGTGGAGGACCGCACCGCCGGCGTGGTCGGGGCCGTGGTGGCCGTGGCCGGGCCGGCCCTGTCGCTGATCACGCCGCTGGTGCCCCCGGCGGGCGGCAGGCAGGGGGCGGGTGCGGTGACCGTGCGCGCGCGGGGACGGGGGCTGTCGCCGCCGGGCGCTCGGTGCGCGGCAACGCCATCGGGGACCGTGCCAGGGTCACGGGGCCCCCGTCGGCCGCCGAACCGCCGGCCGCGGCCTCGCGGCCATCGGGCGGGCGGGACGTCATCGCCCGCGGCGAGGGGACGGTGAGCGCCGGTGAGGACATCGTCGGCAACGCGATCGGGGAGGACAGCGAGCATTGACGCGCGCGTCGTGGTGGCGGCTGTTCGGCCGTGGCGGCTCCGGTGACGGCCCGGCGGGGAACAAGCTCCCGCAGGACGCCTCCGTGGTGCCGGGTCCCGGGGACGCCGGTGCGGTGGCCGACGCCGGTGCGGTCCGGCAGCAGAGTACGCGGGTCGCCGCGCGGGGCGAGGGGTCCCTGGGCGTCGGCGGGCACATGCGGGGCAACGCCGTCGGTGACGGCAGCAGTGTGACGTACATCGGACGGCAGACCGTGGTGCAGGCCCCCCGGGAGGGCACCTCGGTGCCGGCGGACGTCCGGCGGGCGATGGGCAGGGACAAGGTCGCCGGTGCCCTCGGGGCCGGCGAGCTGCGCGAGGCGGTGGCGGCCTGGCGGCCGGGAGCCGCGGTTCCCGCCGCCGTGTCGTTCGCCCAGCTCCTGCACTGGCGGCGGGAACTCGACGCCGAGGAGCGGCCGTGCGCGGCGTCGGACCGGGTGGCCTGCGCCGTCGCGGGGCTGATGGAGTGCGCGGTGACCGCCGAGTTCCTCGCCGACCTGTTACCCGGCGCGCTCACCAGTGAGCGGCTGAGCGCCGCGGCCCGCCTGGCCGGCCTGCCGCCCGGCGTCCCGGGTGCCGACCCGCTGCGAGACGTGCTGGAGTACGCCGTCTTCGAGGCCCAGCCGCTCGCCGCCGCTCCCGGCGCCGTGCTCGCCAGGGTCGTCGCCGGGCTCGTCTGTCTGGCCCGGGCCGACCGCGCCGACACCCGGCTCACCGAGTGGGCCGGCGCGCGGGGCCTGCTGGTCCAGCTCAACGACGCGATCGACGAGTTCACCCGGCCCGCCCCCGGACTGCGGCTCGTGATCAGCCTCGCCGATGTGCGCAAGGGGTCGGGTGGAGAGGCCGAGTACTGGCTCACGCGCGAGGGCAGGGCGATCCGCACCGGCGAGCCGGTGTCCCTCGCGCACGATCGCACCGGCGTCGTGGAGGCGATCAAGCGCGCGCTGGCCTGGGCACGAGAACACCTGGGTGCGGACGAGCCGCTGGAGCACGTCGACGTCGCGGCGCCCGTGAGCCTCCTCGCCGATCTCATGGACCGGGCATGGGCCCTGGAGGACGAGCCGGCCGGGACGTTCACCCTCGGCGCCCGGCACTCGCTGCTGATGCGCTGGAGCGGTCGGCTGGGCCCCGATCCCTCGGTGCCCGGCGTCACGGACATCACGGACATCACGGAGATCAACGACGCGGCACGCAAGGCCCTCGGGGAGATGTCCTGCCGTGCCGAGCCGGTCGCCTGGCTCGATCCCGGGGTCTTCCGACCGGAAGCCGAGAAGCTCCTGCGGCACCAGCTCGCCACGGGGCGGCTGGGACCGGCCATCGGCTTCGATGAGAACTCCCCGCTCGACCGCGCGCTGACCACCCTGCTGCCCTACGCGCCCATCGTCGTCTGGCCCCGTCCCGGCGCCCCCGCCCTGGACGACGTGTTCCGCGCCCGCGTGCGCACGTACTGGCACCGGCAGCCGCGGGACTTCGCCGACGCCTACCGCAAGCACGAGAGCTCCCACATACCCGACACGTGCCTGTGCGACCTGCACGCGGTCTCACACGACGAGACGTGGCTGAACTTCTGCTGGACGATCACCAGCCGCACGGTGTCAGCGCCGAAGGAGACATGGTGAACTGGATGCCCTACTACCGAGGGGACGGCCTGTGCCGCGAGGTGGAGCTCGCCCCGCCACCGCCGTGGCGGACGTTCCCCCGCAGGTCCCAGCACGCGCAGTACCGTCCGCCCGCCGGGATGACGGACGCGGTCAACGCCGCCCTGCACCTGCGCCGCCCTCTCCTGATCACCGGCCCGGCCGGTTCGGGGAAGTCCACCGTCATCGACCAGGTCGCTCACGAGCTGGGCCTCGGCGATGTCCTGCGCTGGCACATCACCTCCCGCAGCACCCTCGGCGAGGCCCTCTACCGCTATGACGCCCTGGGCCGCATCCACGCCCAGAACCTGGGAAACCTCCGCGGCGGCAGCGAGTCCCGGCAGGACGACATCGCCCCCTTCCTGCAACTCGGACCCCTGGGCACGGCCCTCCTGCCCACGGACCGCCCCCGCGCGCTGCTCATCGACGAGATCGACAAGAGCGACCCGGACCTGCCCAGCGACCTCCTGGACGTGCTGGAGAGCGGTGAGTACGAGATCCCGGAACTCGTGCGCTACCGCGAGCCGAAGGTGAGGGTGCGCATGTGGGCGAGCCGGGACACCCACGAGATCGACCGCGGCTCGGTGAAGTGCACGGAGTTCCCCTTCATCGTCCTCACCAGCAACGGCGACCGGGACTTCCCGCCCGCGTTCCTCAGGCGCTGCATCCGCTTCACCATGCCCCGGCTGGGCACCGACGCGCTCACCGACATCGTGAGCGCCCATCTGGGGCAGCCGTCCGACGCCCGGGCCAGCGAGCTGATCCGTCAGTTCGCGGCGCGCATCAGCCAGGGCGAGCACCTGGCCGTCGACCAGCTCCTCAACGCCATCGCGCTGCTGACCGCCCCGGACGGGCCCGACGGCACCCAGGCGGAACAGCTGCGGACCCTGCTGCTGCGAGAACTCGCCCGTGACTGACGCCCTGCCGCGCCTTCTCGCCGCCGTGCGGGCCCACGTCGGCGATGCGGACGCGACCCTGCTCGCCGACGCCGCCTGGCTGGCCGCGGCCCGCGCCGCGCACACCGGGGTCCGGGAAGCGCCGGGTCCCGAGGCGTCCGCCGAGCCGGAGCCGGACCGCCCCGCCGCCGGACCGGGGACCGACGCCGCCGGTGGACCCGCGCCACCGCCGGCCGCGCGTTCCGCGCCCGTGTCCGTGCGGCGCCCCGACGGCGCCACCCCCGTGCGCGGCGTGCCGCTGTCCGTGGAACGCCCCGCCCCCCTCCCCGAGGGGCTGGCGCTCGCCCGTGCGCTCCGGCCGTTCCGCAGGCCCTGGCCGGGCGGCACCCGCACCCGGCTCGACCTCGACGCGACCGTCGACCACTACGCCCGCAGCGGCGCCCTGGTGCCCGTCTTCAGCCGGGCTCCCGAGCGGTGGTTCGAGGTCATCCTCGTCGTGGACACCTCCGTGACCATGGCGCTGTGGGAGGACCTGGCGCAGGCGCTGAGCCGCCTCATGCAGGGCCTGGGAGCCTTCCGCGCCGTCCACACCTGGCGGCTCACCTGGCAGGACCGGGCACCCAGGCTCCACGATCACCGGGGGCACGCCGTCCCCCCGCACCGGGCGGCGCAGCACAGCGGCAGCCCCAGGGGCAGGCGGCTGATCCTCGTGCTCACCGACTGCGCGGCGCCAGGATGGCGCGAGGACGAGCCGTGGCACATGCTGCGCGCCTGGGGTCGCTCCGCTCCCCTCGCCCTCGTCGATCCCCTCCCCCGGCGTCTGTGGCACCGCTCCGCTCTCGACCACCCGCCCTGCCGGGCCGTCGGGCCCTATCCCGCCGCCCCCACCGCCGCTCTGCGCCCCACCGGCCCCGCGTCCACCGGACCGCACGGACGCGGGCAGGCGTTACCGACGCTGACGCCGACCCCGCAGGCCCTGCGCGCCTGGGCGCACACCGTGATGCGAGCGGACGCGGAAGGGTGCGAGGCGGTCTTCGTGCCGGCCGAGGGCCGTCCGCGCCGGAGGCGGATGGACGACGATCCGCCCTCCCCTGCGGCGATGGCCGACGCCTTCGTCCGAACGGCCCCACCGGCCGCGGTCCGGCTGGCCGTCCTGGGGTCGACGCTGCACAGCTTCACCGTTCCGATGCTCAAAGTCCTGCGTGAGCGGGCCCTGCCGGAGGCCCGCCTGTCCGACCTCGCCGAAGTACTCAGCAGCGGGCTCCTCACCGTTTCACGTGAAACAGGCCATGAACCCGTGCTGAGCTTCACCGCCGCCGCCCAGGAGCGGCTGCACCAGGAGCTGACCCGTCGCGACGCCCGGCTCGTCCATCAGGCGATGAGCGCGCACCTCGCCGACCATCCCCACGCACCGCACGGCATCCAGGCCGTCCTGCACTCCCCGGAGGCGGCGAGCAGGCTGCCCGCCGACCTCCGGCCGTTCGCGGAGGCCGGTACGGCCGCGCTGCGCATGCTGGGCCTCCCCACCGTCCCCCGCCCCGCGGCGGACGAGACGCCGACCGCGCAGGCCCCGGCCGACGCGGTCGACGTCTCGGGAACGGCCCTGCTCGGGGAGGTCGCGCTGATGAACGCGGTGACCGCCTCGCCCGCCCTGGCGCGGACGGCGCGTGACCGGTCCCTCGCCGGGACGGGCATCGAACCGAGTGAGCTGGTGTCCATCGCCGGGACGCGCGACGAACGCCGTGGTTTCCTCCGCCGTCTTCAGGACTACTTCCGCGGGGAGCGCGCGACGGACAGCGCATCGGAGCCGGCCGCCCGGTCCGACCGCGACATCGCCCTGGAGCTGGCCCGCAACGGGCTGGAACATCTCGCCCACCAGATCCTCGACCCCGGGCCCGCCTGGTCGCGGCTGTGGTCGGACGACCCCCGCCGGGCCGGGCCGTACCCGCTGTACGCCCGCTATCTCGGCGGATGGTCGCGCGTGGTGATGTTTCTGGGGCTCGACGAAGCGGGCGAGACCGTGACCGTACGGGTACCGCTCACCACCGGCCGGGACACCGCCGAGGCGCTGATCCGCACCGAGGCCGAGGCCCTGACCCGGCTGGCGGGCGCCCACGCGCCCAGGCTGCTGGGCCACAGCGTCGAGGACTTTCCGCCCTGGCTCGCGGCGGAGTGCACCCACGGACGGGAGGGGGAACGGCGGGCCCGCCCCGCGCCGAACCTCCGTCTCCTGCTGGAGGAGCGGGGCGTGCTGGAACACGCCGCGGTGCTGCGCCTGGGGCGGGACCTGGCCGAGGCGCTGCGCCACGCCCACGGCGTGGGGCTGGTCCACGGCTCGCTGGCACCCCACTGTGTGCTGGTCACCGACCAGGGCATGCAGCTCGTCGGCTGGATGACGGCCTCCGTGGACGGCGTGCCCAGCCGTCTGCGGGATGCGTTCCGCCGCGATGTCGACTTCGAAGCCCGCGAAGCGCGGGAAAGCCTCGGTGTCACCACGGCGAGCGATGTGTACGCGGTGGGGGCGATCCTCCTCACCGCCGCGACCGGGCGGTGGGCAGGCGACTTCCGCTCCGATACGCCGCGCGGCGTCTGGGAGCGAGCGGGTGTGGACGGAGCGCTCGGCGGCATCCTCGGCAGCTGTCTGGACCCGGATCCGGCGGGCCGGCCCACGGCCGCCGAACTGGCCGAGGCGCTCGCCGGCCGAACCGGCCGCCCCCGGACACCGACCCGGACACCGACCCGGACACCGACCCGGCCCCAGCCCCCGCCCCGGCGCGTGATCGGACCTCCCACGTCTCAGGACGCTCCGGCGCGGGCCCCGAGCCCGCCCTTCCGGGACCGCCGGTGGTTTCCCGCCCGGGACACGTTCACGCTGGGCGGCCGCGTCACCGACTGCCATCTGTACGAGGGTGACGGCACCCGCGCCATCCCCGAGCGGAACGTCCTGGTGCACCACTCGGCCGAACACGTCGAACTGCCCGCCGAGGTCCGGCGATGGCGCGACGAGCTCGAGGCGGAGGAGACGCGCAAGGCGGCCGCGGGCGAGCCGCACCGCTGGAACAGCCCCCGGTTCGCCCTGGAGGGCATCACCGTCACCCGCACCGCCGAACGGGGCGAGCCGGTCGTCCACCTGAGACTGCGCGACGCGGACTACTACGACTTCCTGGCCGTGTCGCTGAACCTGGACCGCCCTCGCCCGGTCGACGGACTCACGCTCCGCCGCCTCTATCTGGAGGACAGGGACCCGGTGCACGCCCCCGCGTTCCTCTCCAGCAGCTTCGGGGTGATCGTGGCGGTGGAGACCGGTGCCGACGGCAGGATGCTCTTCGCCCGGAGCAGCCCCCATGTCGCGGGGCATCCCCGGAGGTGGAACGCGTCCGCCAGCGAGGGTCTGTCGGGAACCCACGACCTGCCCGGGGACGGCTCGCCGATCAGCCTCCACGCGACCGCGCGCCGGGCGCTCTGGGAGGAGCTGGGGGTCTCCGCGCAGGACCAGGTGGACCTGGAGCTTCTCGGCTTCGGGCTGGACCTCCGCCTCCACCAGTGGGCGGCGTTCTTCCGGGCGGTGCTGCCCGACCTGGGCGAGGAGGACCTGCGCAGGCGCTGGTCCCGGGGGGTGCGGGACAAGTGGGAGCACGACAGCCATGCCTTCGTACCGGCCGACCCGGACTCCGTCCTCGACTTCATCCTGAAGCAGCCGGAACGGGCGTGGGCACCGTGCGCCCCCGCCCTCTTCTACCTGGCGCTGGTACGGGGCGCGGTGATCCGCCGCGGCGGGGATCCCGCCGGCCGGCTCGACGTGGAGGCCGCCGAGCGCCGGGCAGGCCGGCGCCGTGGGGAGGCCGGGACGACCGGGTAGGGCCGCCGGCCGGACGGCGGGTCGGGCGGGCGGCCGAACCGGCGGGTCGGGCGGCCGGCCGGGGCGGGCGCGGTACGGCCGTCAGGCCCCGGCCCGCCGTCCGTCCCGGGTGAGCGCGGCGATCACGGCGGACAGGGCCGTGGTCGCGGCCAGGCTCACCGCCGCGATCAGCATCACCCCGATCACGAAGAGGCCGCTTCCGTCGTCCGACCAGTCGTAGAAGGAAGCGACGCCCAGGCCCGCCGTGGTGCCCACCACCGCGCCCGCGAAGAAGCGCCGGGACGCCGCCCACCACACCGTCACCAGCAGGGTCAGCACCAGCCCGATCACCTGCCACGCCTCGTACGGGCCGGTCGTCGTGCCGTCGGGGTGCACATCGCTCCGCTGGTCCCAGCCCAGCCACCCGGCCCACACGGCCAGTGTCACCGCGGTCACCGCGAGGGCCACCACCGTCTCGGGCGCGTACTTCCGTCGTCCTTGGCTCATGGCCCCAGCGTTCCGGCTCGTCGCATCACCGGACAGAGCGCAGCTACTCAGCTCCCCCGAGCAGCCCGGCCGTAGCCCGGCCGTAGCCCGCCATGCGCAGACCACGGCCCCGGGTGCCGGGGAACGCAGGAGCCCGGTCCCCTCCGCGGCAGGGGTGCCGTGGCCGGAAACCGGGCTCGGGCGGCGGCCGGTGGGCCCTAGCAGAAGCCGTTGAGGCCCCACCATTCGCCGTCGGTCCGCTCGCCGCCCGCCAGGAGGCCGTTGCCCTGGCCCCGGTAGGTGAGCAGCCAGCCGGGGTGGCCGACGAAGCCGTCGATCGCGTACTTCTCGTTGCTCACGGCGGCGAGGTCGGGACGCCCGTCACCGGAGAAGTCGCCGACCGCGATGAGGTTCTCCATGGCGTTCCAGCCGCCCTTGCCGACCAGGACGCGCCCGCCCAGAGCGGAGGCGCGGCCCGGGTACAGCCACAGCTTGCCGGTGGACGCCTCGCGCGCGTAGAGGTCGGGGCGGCCGTCGCCGGTCATGTCGCCCACGCCGGCGAGCGCGTTCATGGCGTTCCAGCCGCCGGTGCCCAGGAGCTTGCGCGAGCCGAGGGCGCCGGCGGAGGTGCCCGGGTACAGGTACAGCTTGCCCGTGGCCTTCTCGACCGCCAGCAGGTCGGAACGTCCGTCGCCGGTCAGGTCGCCGACGGCGGTGATGCGGGACATGCCGTTCCAGCCGCCCGAGCCGATCAGCTTGCGGGTGCCGACGGAGCCGGTGCCCGTGCCGGGGTAGAGCCACAGCTTGCCGGTGGACGCCTCGCGGGCGATGAGGTCCTCGCGTCCGTCGCGGCTGAAGTCGCCGTGCCGGGTGAGGGCGTTCATGGCGTTCCAGCCGCCCGAGCCGATGAGCCGGCCGGTGCCGTCGCCCGGGGTGAACCACAGCCGCCCGGCCTCGTCGCGGACGATGACGTCGGCCCTGCGGTCGCCGTTCATGTCACCGAAGCCCTGCGTCTTCGGAGACGTCTCGGACAGCCAGCGCGGATAGGCCTTCTGGCTGCACTCGCGCGCGGTGCGGACGAACTTGATCGAGCTGGTCGTCGCGGTCGGGTAGGAGGAGTACTCGCCGGCGCCGGCGGGCTTCTCGGGGTAGTAGCCGCCCCCCGGCGCGTAGTTCTTGTCCTCGTAGACGCAGGCGATCGACGTCGTGCGGTTGATGTGCGAGCGGAACGTGTTGTCCCAGCCGCCCAGGTCCGCGACGCTCTTGTTCGTCTTGTACATCTGCCCGGTCGCGCTCTCGCCCGACCAGCCGCAGAAATAGCCCGCCGGGCAGTCGTACACGCTCGCGGCGGCCGGAGCGGCGTTCACGGCGGCCAGGCCGGTGCCCGCGAGCACCAGACCGGCGAGCGTCGCCACGCTCCGGGTGAAACGATTCCCCATGTGGTGTGTTCCCCTCCCGATGATGTGCGTCGCACCCTAACCCGTCGACGCGGGGCACGCCCGCCCGGTCTCACCGCCGGCGCCCGGCGTATGTCCGGCCGCCCTTTGCGTCCCCCCACTCCCACTGGCACTGTGCAGACAGGCACCCGTTCGGGAAGGACCATCAGCGTGATCATCTTCGGCACCAAGGGTTACCTGTACCAGCTCGCGATACTGACGCTGGTGTGCGGCCGCTGCGGCAATCCCGCCGCCCACACCCTGCGCAAGCGGGTCACGAAGTTCACGCTGTTCTTCGTGCCGCTGTTCCCGTTTTCCACCAAGTACGCCACCCAGTGCACCTTCTGCGGCGCGGAGCAGAAGGTCACCCGGGAACAGGCGGAGCAGCTCCAGGCGCAGGCGCAGGCCCCCGACGGACAGGGGTACGGGCAGCCGCACCAGCGGCAGCCGTACCAGTCCTGAACCGGCGGGCCGGCCGCCGGGCCCCGGAGCCCGCCGTCCCGACCCGCCCCGGGCGCCCCCGACCGGACGCCCGGCGACGCGCCGGAGCGGCGGACGATCTCACTCCTCGCGCTCGTAGTCGGCGTCGGACCGCTCCTGGTCACGGACCGTCTGGGCGTGCTGGTACAGGTCCTGGACGAACCGGCGGGCGTCCTCCCGCGAGATGTCGGGGGAGAGCGTGCGCAGCCGGTCGGTCCACGGGTCGAGAGAATCGCTGGGCTGGGTCATGGCGCTGTCCCTGCTGTCCCGGAAGACGTGCGGTTGGGGTGGTGCCGTCACGCGCGGGGACGCGCGCGCGGCGGTCGGCCCGGTGGGTCCGAGAGCCACCTGCTCCATCACACCTCCACCGCCCCGGATCCGCATCCGGGCACGGCGGCGGAGGCGGAGCGGCGCGACGAGGCGGACAGGACACCGCAGGGAGGCAACCGGACGGGAACCACCCTCTGGAACCACCCCCGCCCCTGAGGCAGTCTTCTGCCTCGTGGGGAGCATTCCGAATCAACGGCCGCCGGGTGAGGCGCCGTCGGCGCACATGGTGGTGTGCGGCGACGACGGACTCGCGCACCGGCTCGCCGCCGAACTGCGGGGGGTCTACGGCGAGCAGGTCACCCTCGTCGTCCCGCCCTCCCGCGGCCAGGTGCGGCAGCCCGTGGTCGGGCGGGCCCGCGCGGTCTCGGCGGCCCTGCTCGACCGGGTGGTGAACGCGGCCGTCAACCGGTCGCCCGGCGGTGAGCCCGCCGGCCCCGCACGGGTGCTGGAGGCCGCCGAGGCGACCGAGGCGGTGCTCGCCGAGGCGGGCGTGGACCGGGCCGCCGCGCTGGCGCTCGTGTACGACGACGACGAGACCAACATCCGGGCCGCGCTGACCGCGCGCCGGCTCAACCCCCGCCTCCGGCTGGTCCTGCGCCTGTACAACCGGCGGCTCGGCCAGCACATCGAGGAACTCCTCGACCAGGCCGCCGCGCTGGCGACGGGGCGGACCGGGGACACCCCGGCGGGTTTCGACGCCTCCACCACCGTCCTGTCCGACGCCGACACGGCCGCCCCGGCGCTGGCGGCCACCGCGCTCGCCGGCACCAGCAAGGTCGTCCATGCCGACGGCCTGCTGCTGCACGCGGTGGAGCGGCGGCCGCCCCGGCCCGGCGAGGTCGCCGACCCGGGGCTGTGCACCCTGGCGCTGCTGTCCGCGACGAGTACCGACCCGGCCGGCGCCGACGGTTCGGAGAGCAGCGGCGCCCAGGGGCCGCAGCTGCTGCCCGACGCGGCGGCGGTGGAGGCGGCCACCGGGCGCGGAACCGTGGTCCTGGAGCGGGTGGCCTACTCCGGGCCGTCCCTGCCGGCCGGCCGCGCGGGCGTACCGCCGCTGGGTTCGCTGTTCTCCCCGCGGCTGCGGTGGTCGCTGGCCGGCCTGGTGGGCTGCGTGGTCGCGCTCGCCGTCGCGCTGACCGTGGTGACCGGGGACCACCCGCTGCACGCGACGTACGTGACGCTGCTCGACCTGTTCGCCATCAACGAGCCCGCCCTGAGCGAACCGACCGGGCGCCAGATCCTCCAGCTGCTCTCCGGGCTGATCGGGTTGCTGCTGCTGCCGGTGCTGCTGGCGGCCGTCCTGGAGGCCCTGGGCACCTTCCGCACCGCGTCGGCGCTGCGCAAGCCGCCGCGCGGGCTCGGCGGGCACGTGGTGCTGCTCGGCCTCGGCAAGATCGGCACACGGGTGCTGACCCGGCTGCGCGAGCTGCACATCCCGGTGGTGTGCGTCGAGGCCGACCCGGAGGCGCGGGGCCTGGCGACCGCGCGCCGGCTGCGGGTGCCGGTGGTGCTCGGTGACGTCACCCAGGAGGGCGTCCTGGAGGCCGCCAAGATCCACCGCGCGCACGCCCTGCTGGCGCTGACCAGCGCGGACACCACCAACCTGGAGGCCGTGCTGTACGCGCGGTCGGTACGGCCCGACCTGCGGGTGGTGCTGCGGCTGTACGACGACGACTTCGCCACCGCCGTGTACCGCACCCTGCGCGCCGCGCACCCCGGCGCGCTCACCCGCAGCCGCAGCGTGTCCCATCTGGCCGCGCCCGCGTTCGCCGGCGCGATGATGGGCCGGCAGATCCTGGGCGCGATACCGGTGGAGCGGCGGGTGCTGCTGTTCGCGGCCGTCGAGGTGGGCGGCCACCCCCAGCTGAGGGACAGGACCGTCGGAGAGGCGTTTAGGCCGGGCTCCTGGCGGGTGCTGGCACTGGACACCTCCGCGCCGGACGAGCGCCGCCGGGACGAGCCCGGGACGGAGGAGCCCGGCACGGACCGGCCGCCGTCGGGGCTGGTGTGGGACGTGCCCGACACCTATGTGCTGCGCCCCGGGGACCGGGTCGTGCTGGCGGCGACCCGCAGGGGGCTGGCCGAGCTGCTGGGCCGCCGGGGCCGGGAGCGGGCGGAGGCGTGAACGGGCACCGGCCCGCCCGGCGGCCCCGCCCACCCCGTCGCCGCCGTCACGGCGGACAGCCCACCGCCGTCACGGAACCGGCGCGGAGGCGACGGGTCGGCTCCCCGGGCGGCTCACGGCGGATACGCCACCGCCGTCACGGCAGGTGCCGCGCCGCGAAGTCCAGTTCCAGCCGGACCTGCTTGATCCGCTCGTCCACCACCAGGGAGCCGTGCCCGGCGTCGTAGCGGTACACCTCGTGGACGGCTCCCCGCGCCCGGAGCCGCTTGACGTAGTTCTCGATCTGGCGGATGGGGCAGCGCGGGTCGTTGACGCCGGCCGAGATGTACACCGGTGCCTTGACCCGGTCGACGTACGTCAGCGGCGAGGACGCCTCGAAGCGCTCCGGGACCTCCTCCGGGGTACCGCCGAACAGGGTGCGGTCCAGGGCCTTCAGGCTCTCCATCTCGTCGTGGTAGGCGGTGACGTAGTCGGCGACGGGCACCGCGGCGATGCCCACCGCCCAGTGGTCCGGCTGGGTGCCGAGCCCCAGGAGCGTGAGGTAGCCGCCCCAGGAACCGCCGGTGAGGACCAGCCGGGCGGGATCGGCGAGGCCGGAGGCGACCGCCCACTCGCGCACCGCCGCGATGTCCTCCAGTTCGATCAGACCGACCCGGTGCTTGAGGGCGTCGGTCCAGGCGCGGCCGTACCCGGTGGAGCCCCGGTAGTTGACCCGGACCACCGCGTACCCGTGGTCGACCCAGGCCGCCGGGCCCGCGGCGAAGGAGTCGCTGTCGTGCCAGGTGGGGCCGCCGTGGATGTCGAAGACCGTCGGCAGCGGCCCGGTGGCGCCCTCCGGTTTCTGGACGAGGGCGTGGATCCGGCCGCCGGGGCCCTCCACCCACACGTCCTCCACCGGCACCGCGCGGGGCGCCTTCATGCCGGGCGGGTCCAGCACGATCCGGCCCGTGGTGGAGCGGACCGCGGGCGGCTCGGCGGCAGAGGACCACAGGTACTCCACGCTGCCGTCCGGGCGGGCGGTCGCGCCGGTCACCGAACCCGCCGGGGTGGCGATCTCCACCAGTTCGCGGGTCGCCAGGTCGTAGCGGAACAGCTCGCTGCGGGCCTCGAAGCCGTGCACGACCAGCAGGGCGCTGCCGTCCGGGTACCACTCGGCGCTCACGTCGCCGGGCAGTTCCAGCGCGAGGTCGGTCTCCTCCCCCGTCGCCACGTCCCACACCATCGGCTCCCACCGCCCGCGCCGTTGGTGGCCGACGAGCAGCCGGGTGTCGCCCTCGACCGGCGCGAAGCCCAGCGCCTCCAGGCCCAGCTCCTCGCTGCCGCCCTTGGTGTCGTCGAGCTCGGCGACCCTGGTGCCGTCGGGGCGCAGCACGCGCAGCGCGGAGTGCATCGCGTCACCGTGCTCGGTGTGCTCGACTGCGATGAGCGAACCGTCGTGGGAGAGGTCGCCGACGCCCGCCGACTCGCGGTGCCGGTAGATCTCCACCGGCGCCTCGCCGGTGCGCGCGAGGTGGATCGTCGTACCGTCCTCGTCGGTGGACCGGCCGATCACCGCGGTGCGCCCGTCCCGGCCGAGGGCGAGGCCGGCCGGGTAGGAGGGGTCCAGGCCCGGCACGGCGAGCTCGTCCTCGCCGCCCTCGAAGGGCTGGCGGCGCCAGACGCCGAACTCGTCGCCGTCCTTGTCGTCGAACCACCAGATCCAGGCGCCGTCCGGGGAGAGCACCCCGTCCGTCGTGCCGTTCGGCCGGTTCGTCGCCTGCCGCCGCTCACCGGTGGACCGGTCCCACGCGTACAGCTCGTACGTCCCCGTCGCGTTCGACACGAACAGGGAGCGGTCCGGGGCGTCCTGCGCCCAGTCGGGCAGCGACACCCGGGGGGCGCGGAAGCGCTTCTCCCAGTCCGGCATCTCCCGCCGGGCCGTGCGGCCCTGCTGCTCCCGCCCGGCCGGCGGGACGGATCCGTTGCTCTCAGTCATGGCCCCATACTGCCGCCTCGCGCCGGCACACCGCTGGCCCGGCCCCCGGCCTGTGGAAAACTCCGCCCCGCCACCCGCCCCGGCGGCCGGTCCCGCGCCCGGGCCCCGTACCGTGGAGGGCGTGTACCGGTTTCTGCTGACGCCCCGATGGTGGGGGATCAACGTCTTCGTGCTGCTCGCCATCCCCTTCTGCGTCTTCATGGGGTCCTGGCAGCTGGGCCGGTTCGAGGACCGGGTGGAGGACCACCGCGGCGCGCAGGCGCAGGCCACGTCGAACCGGCGGGAGGCCGCCCGCCCGCTCGCGGAGCTGCTGCCGGTGGACAAGGCGACCGTCGGCAAGCAGACGACCGCGACCGGCCGGTACGACCGGCAGTTCCTCGTCCCCGACCGGACCCTGGACGACCGGAGCGGCTTCTACGTCCTGACGCTGCTGCGCACCGATTCCGGCCGGGCCCTGCCCGTCGTACGGGGCTGGCTGCCCGGGGCGCCCGACCCGGCCCGGGCGCCCGCGCCGCCCGCCGGCGAGGTCACCGTCACCGGAGCGCTCCAGGCGTCGGAGACGCCCGGCGACAACGGGGTCAGCGCACGCGGCGGCCTGCCCGCCGGACAGACCGCCGCCATCAGCGCGGCGTCCCTGGTGAACCTCGTGCCGTACGACGTGTACGACGCGTGGGTCACGCTCAACAAGGGCGACTCCGGCATGACGGCGGTACCGGCGAGCGCGCCGCAGAACACCGGCCTGGACCTGAAGGCGTTCCAGAACCTCGGCTACACGGCCGAGTGGTTCGCCTTCGTGGGATTCGTGATCTTCATGTGGTTCCGGCTGTTCCGCCGGGAGGTGGAGTTCGCCCGGGACGCCGAGCTCGGGCTGCTGCCCGAGGGGACCGAGGCGGACGAGGACGCCGAGCGGTCGCGGCGCCCCAGCCCGACCGGGGCGTGACGGGCCGGGACGGGCCCGGCGTCACGATCCGGCGAGCACGCCCGTCCAGTACACGGTCCCGGCGCAGGCGCCGCTCACCGTCGCCGTCGCCGAGGCCGCACCGGTCTGCGCGGTGTACGTGACCGCCACGCTCCCGTCGGCCGGGCCGTCCTCGGCGAGCAGCTGGGTGGTGGTGCCGGTGTCGCCGCCGGCGGAGGTGCCGGCGGTCTCGGTGGCGCCGGCGGTGGGCGTCGGGACCGGTGAGGGTTGGCCGCCGCCACCGGTGTCGCCCCCGTCGGCGGTGGGACAGGTCTCCGTGGGCACCCAGGCGAACTGCACCTCGTAGGAGTCGCCCGGCGCGAGCGTCAGCTGCTCGGCCTCCAGCGACGGGTCGGGCAGCCCGGCCGCGGCGTCCCCGGCCACATGCCGTGCCACGCCGACCTTGGCGGGGTCCGCGGCGCCCTGCGGCTGGACGCTGACGCTCCCGGGGCCGCCGACGGCGCAGCCCGCGGCGGAGACGTTGGTGACCCGGAAGGAGCCGTAGACGGCGCCGGTGGAGTCGGGGCCGCCGCTGCTGGCGGTGGCCCCGCCGAGCTGGTCCGCCGCGCACAGGGGCGCCCCGGCCTCGGCACTGGAGGTGGGGCCGGTGCCGCTGGTCGTCCCCTCGGGTCCGGCGCCGGGCTCCTCGTCCTCGTCCTTCTCGCGCGGGCCGGCCGTCTCCTTGTCCTCGGTCCGCTGGGAGGAGCCGTCGGAGGTGCTCTGCCCGCCGCCCGGGCCGCTGCCGCCCTCGCCGGTGCCGCCCTGCGCCTGGGAGGCGTGGCCGGCCACGGACGGGTTGGCGCCGTCCCCCGCGGAGCCGGTCACATGCACCAGGGCCGGGATCGCGGTGCCGATGAAGAGGGCGGCGGCCGCCATGCCGACGGCGGCCTGCCGCTTGCGGGCCCGCCGGGCGGGCACCGCCCGGCGCAGGTACTCCAGGGTTCCGTCGCGTGGCTCGACGTCCCGCACCGCCTGGTGCAGCATGCTGCGCAGCGCGAGCTCGTCGGAGGCGAGCCCGTCGGACGCGGGCCCGTCGGGGCCCGGGGTTCCGGGGCCCTGTACGTCGGGGCCGTGGTTCACAGTTCCGTTCCCAGCGTGCGGTTGCTTCGGCTCTTTCCCGTGCGGCACGGCCGGCTCGGCCCGCCCGGGCGCTTCACCGGGCTCGCGTGGCGCGCGGGCCCCGTGCCGCGGATCGTGGCCCTCGCTCATGCCGGCGCCTCCATGGCCACCCGCAGCGCCGCTATGCCGCGCGAGCCGTACGCCTTCACCGACCCCAGCGAGATGCCGAGCGTCTCGGCGACCTGGGCCTCGGTCATGTCCGCGAAGTACCGCAGGACCAGGACCTCGCGCTGGCGGCGCTGGAGGCCCTTCATGGCCCGGATGAGGGAGTCGCGCTCCAGCTGGTCGTAGGCGCCTTCCTCGGCGCTGGCCATGTCGGGCATGGGCTTCGACAGCAGCTTCAGGCCGAGGATGCGGCGGCGCAGCGCCGAGCGGGAGAGGTTGACGACGGTCTGGCGCAGGTAGGCCAGCGTCTTCTCCGGGTCGCGGACGCGCTTGCGGGCCGAGTGGACGCGGATGAACGCCTCCTGGACGACGTCCTCGCAGGAGGCGGTGTCGTCGAGCAGGAGCGCGGCGAGCCCCAGCAGCGACCGGTAGTGCGTGCGGTAGGTCTCGGTGAGGTGGTCGACGGTGGTGCCCGCCGCCACGGCCTCCTCGGCGCCGTCGCGCTGACTCGGTATGCGGGCGGGCCGCGCTGCGGGCATGGGCGCGATCACCGGCATGCCACCGGCCGCGCCGGCCCCGCCGGAACGGACGGTCCGGCGAGGCGGCCGCAGGGCCGTGCCGCGCGACGCCACGCTGAAGTCGAGTACCTCTGCCACGCCAGTTGGACACGCGTCCCCCCACGAGGGTTGTACGTGCCGGGCGTCACGTCCGCGCCGGTTTCGGCGCACACCGCCGCGGCCGGCCGCGTTCTCGCGTCAGGCAGCACAACCGACGGCGCATCAAATGCCCTCATGCGTCCCGCTCTTCCCCTGAGTCCCATACGAACGGGCGTCCCCGCGCCCGCTCATCGGCGTCCCCACGCCTGAAATGAAGCGCTCCCACACCCCGGAAGGCGACCGCAAAGACGCTCCCCGCTCGCCGCGTGGTTGCGGGGAACGGGGAGGGAGTCCTCTGACGCCGCAGGGCCCGGTCGCGTGCGGTCCGGCACAGCTCCGGATCACACGCGGTCCACAGATCCTACAAACGTTTTCCGCTGGGGCCAGGGGTCTTCCGGCACCTGGAACGGGCCCGTGACCACCGGGGCACCGGTCGCCTCAGACCGACTCCGCCGCCACCAGCTCGGCGATCTGCACGGTGTTCAGCGCCGCGCCCTTGCGCAGGTTGTCCCCGCACACGAAGAGTTCGAGCGCCGTCGGGTCGTCCAGCGCCCGGCGGACCCGGCCGACCCAGGTGGGATCGGTGCCGACCGCGTCGGCGGGGGTGGGGAACTCCCCGGCCTCCGGGTTGTCGAACAGGACCACCCCGGGCGCCGTCGCGAGGATCTCCCGGGCCCTGCCGACGGTGACCTCGCCCTCGAACCGTGCGTGCACGGTCATCGAGTGGGTGGTGACCACGGGGACGCGCACGCACGTCACCGCCACCGGAAGCCGCGGCAGCCCGAGGATCTTGCGGGCCTCGTCCCGCACCTTCATCTCCTCCGAGGACCAGCCGTCCTCGCGCGGCGACCCGGCCCACGGTACGACGTTCAGCGCGACCGGCTCCGGGAACGGCCCGGTGTCGTCGCCGACGGCCCGCCGCAGGTCACCGGGGGCGGTCCCCAGTTCCGTGCCGGCCACCAGGGACAGCTGGCGCCGCAGGGTGTCCACGCCCGCGCGCCCGGCCCCGCTGACCGCCTGGTACGAGGAGACCACCAGCTCGCGCAGCCCGAACTCGGCGTGCAGCGCGCCCAGCGCGACGATCATGGACAGCGTCGTGCAGTCGGGGCCGGCGACGATCCCGCGCGGGCGCATCCGCACCGCGTGGGGGTTGACCTCGGGCACGACCAGCGGCACCTCGGGGTCCAGCCGGAACACGCCGGAGCCGTCGACCACGACCGCGCCCTTGGCGGCGGCGATCGGCGCCCACCGCCCGGCGACCTCGTCGGGTACGTCGAACAGGGCGACGTCGACCCCGTCGAGGGCCTCCTCGGTGAGGGCGGCCACCTCGGTCTCCTCGCCGCGGACGGCCAGCTTGCGGCCGGCCGAGCGCGGCGAGGCGAGCAGGCGGATCTCACCCCAGACGTCCGCGTGCTGGGACAGGATCTGGAGCATGACGGTGCCGACGACCCCGGTCGCTCCCACGACCGCGAGCGTCGGCCGCCCGGCCCGTGCGGGCCGTCCGCTCCCGGTCATCAGCGGCCGGTGCCTCCGTAGACGACGGCCTCGTCGCTGTCGGAGTCGAGCCCGAAGGCGGTGTGCACCGCGCGGACGGCCTCGGGGACGTCGTCCTTGCGGGTGACGACCGAGATACGGATCTCGGAGGTCGAGATCAGCTCGATGTTCACCCCGGCGTCGGAGAGCGCGGTGAAGAAGTCGGCGGTGACGCCCGGGTTGGTCTTCATACCCGCGCCGACCAGGGAGATCTTGCCGATCTGGTCGTCGTAGCGCAGGGAGTCGAAGCCGATCGCTCCCTTGTTCTTCTCCAGGGCGTCGATGGCCTTGCGGCCCTCGGTCTTGGGCAGCGTGAAGGAGATGTCCGTCAGACCGGTGGCGGCGGCGGACACGTTCTGCACGACCATGTCGATGTTGATCTCGGCGTTGGCGATCGTGCGGAAGATCGCGGCGGCCTCGCCCGGCTTGTCCGGCACGCCGACGACCGTGACCTTGGCCTCGGAGGTGTCGTGCGCGACACCGGAGATGATGGCCTGCTCCACCTGCTTGTCCCCTTGGTTGATCGGCTCGCTGCTGACCCAGGTGCCCTGGAGTCCGCTGAAGCTGGACCGGACATGGATCGGGATGTTGTACCGGCGGGCGTACTCCACACAGCGGTGGAGCAGCACCTTGGACCCGGAGGCGGCCAGTTCGAGCATGTCCTCGAACGAGATCCAGTCGATCTTCCGGGCCTTCTTCACCACACGCGGGTCGGCGGTGAACACACCGTCGACGTCGGTGTAGATCTCGCACACCTCGGCGTCCAGCGCCGCGGCGAGCGCGACGGCCGTGGTGTCGGAGCCACCGCGCCCCAGCGTGGTGATGTCCTTGGTGTCCTGGCTGACGCCCTGGAAACCGGCGACGATGGCGATGTTGCCCTCGTCCAGCGATTCGCGGATCCGGCCCGGCGTGACGTCGATGATCCGGGCTTTGTTGTGGACCGAGTCGGTGATGACACCTGCCTGGCTGCCGGTGAAGGACTGGGCCTCGTGGCCCAGGTTTTTGATCGCCATCGCCAGCAGGGCCATGGAGATCCGCTCCCCGGCGGTCAGCAGCATGTCGAGCTCGCGCCCGGCAGGAATGGGGGAAACCTGCTCGGCGAGATCGATCAGCTCGTCCGTCGTGTCGCCCATCGCGGAAACCACGGCGACCACCTGGTGGCCGTTCTTCTTGGCTTCCACGATCCGCTTGGCGACGCGCTTGATGCCCTCGGCATCGGCTACGGAGGAGCCTCCGTACTTCTGCACGACAAGGCCCACGTGCGCTCCTCGCTCAGTCCGTCTCTTGCCGCCCGTACGTCAGTGCAGAGCGGTCGGCTCAGTCTATCGAGCGTCCGAAAAACCCCTCCGTTATATCGCATGGTGAGATTTCCGGCGCCCGTTCAGGCAGGCTCATGCCCAGGAGGGCACCGGTCACTCGGAACGTGCCCGGTGTCACAGCCGTGGGCCCGTGCCGGGTGCGCCATGGGCCGTCGCGGGAGCCAGGCCGTCCAGGAAGCCGTTGAAGATTCACCGGACCGAGCCCCATGCCGATCGGACGCGGCGTCGTTAGCCCGAATGGACCGGCCGAATCCGGCCGGAACGACCCAGCGGAAGGAAGACAGTCGTCCCGCGCGTCTACTTGACCGGCCGCAGGCCCAGCGGTCCCGCGATCTCCTGGACCATCACGCGGCCGGCCTCCGCCTCCAGGATCTCGTCGCCGAGGTCCTGGTCGGTGTCGAGGCCGTCGAGTTCCTCCAGCGGCTGGTTCAGGCGGACGTGGGCGACGACCGACTGAAGGGCCCGCAGCGTCGCCGAGGCCGTGGAGCCCCAGTTGGAGAAGTAGGAGAACTGCCACCACCACAGGGCCTCCGTGGTGCGGCCCGCACGGTAGTGGACCATGCCGTGGCGCAGGTCGGTGATGACGTCGGCGAGGTCGTCGGAGATACGGGCGGGCACGGGCGCGCGGCGGGGCTCGTAGGGGTCGAAGACCTCGGAGTAGACGTCGACCGGGTCCAGGAGGCGGGCGAGGTTCTCGCGGAGTTGGTCCACGTCCGCCTCCGGGCCCGGATCGGGCTCGTAGCGCTCGTCGGGGACGATGTCCTCGTGGGCGCCCAGCCGGCCGCCGGCCAGCAGCAGCTGGGAGACCTCCAGGAGGAGGAAGGGGACCGCCGAGTCCGGCTCGTCGCCCTTGGCGACCTCCGTCACCGCGACCAGGAAGCTCTCGATCTGGTCCGCGATCTGGACCGCGAAGTCGTCCGGGTTCTGGTGGGTCGCGTGCAGCGTGGCGTCAGACATCTAGGAGTCGTCTCCCCTCGAAGGCGCGGCCGAGGGTCACCTCGTCCGCGTATTCCAGGTCGCCACCCACCGGGAGGCCGCTGGCCAGGCGGGTGACCTTCAGGCCCATGGGCTTGATCATGCGGGCGAGGTACGTGGCGGTGGCCTCGCCTTCCAGATTCGGGTCCGTGGCCAGGATGAGCTCCGTGACCGTCCCGTCGGCCAACCGCGCGAGAAGTTCCCGTATACGCAGGTCGTCGGGGCCCACGCCGTCGATCGGGCTGATCGCGCCGCCGAGGACGTGGTACCGGCCGCGGAACTCACGGGTGCGCTCGATCGCCACGACGTCCTTCGGTTCCTCGACGACGCAGATGACGGCCGGGTCGCGGCGGACGTCGCGGCAGATGGCGCACCGCTCCTCCTGCGCGACGTTGCCGCAGACCGCGCAGAAGCGGACCTTCGCCTTCACTTCCATGAGGGCCTGAGCGAGCCGCCGTACGTCGGCCGGTTCCGCCTGGAGGATGTGGAAGGCGATCCGCTGGGCGCTCTTCGGACCCACGCCGGGCAGCCGCCCCAGCTCGTCGATGAGGTCCTGGACCACGCCTTCGTACAACGGACTGCCGTCCTTCCTGGGGTTCCTTCAGTACGTACGGTAGTTGCCCGCGGACTGTCTTAGAAGGCAGCCCGCGGTGCCGGTTCAGAACGGCAGGCCGGGGATGCCGCTGCCGCCGCCCAGGCCCTGGGCGAGGGGGCCGAGCTTCTGCTGCTGGAGGGCCTGCGCGTTCTGGTTGGCCGCCTGGACGGCCGCGACGATCAGGTCGGCGAGGGTCTCGGTGTCCTCCGGGTCCACCGCCTTCGGGTCGATCTTGAGGGCCCGCAGCTCGCCGGCGCCGGTGACGGTGGCGTGCACCAGGCCGCCCCCCGCCTGTCCGTCGACCTCGGTGCGCGCCAGTTCCTCCTGCGCCCTGGCCAGGTCCTGCTGCATCTTCTGGGCCTGCTGGAGCAACTGCTGCATATTGGGCTGGCCACCACCGGGGATCACGATCAGCTCCTCTTCCGGCGCTCGTTCGGTACGGGTTTTTCCCGTTCGGCACGAGCCTACGTGGTCCGCGCGGCCCTCGCCCCAGCACTCTTTCGAGTGAGTCGGTCACCCGCCCTATACCTGATCAAGACCTCCTTCCGGGCGGAAAAGCGGCGGAACCGAGACCGTCGCCACCCATTGGGAGGTAGGAAGGGGGCCGGCGCGTCAGCCACAGGGGTCCTCAGGTGTTACGCGGGCGCGACAGGGTAGTCACGCACGGTGATCAGCGGATCTGTCGTGATCGGTAGGGAGTGCTGGTGGGTCAGCCGGAGATGCAGCCCGAGAGGACGCCGCATGACGGGGCGCAGGAGCGGCGCGACGAGGGGGCGGCCGGGCTCAGGCCGGGCGACCTGACCGGGCGGGAGCTCCCGCTCGGCGACTGGGGACAGCCCGCCGAGCGGCTGGACGAGCTGTACCGGTGGGTGGAGCGGGGGGCGCTGGACACGGCCGCCTGGTATCTCGCGGACCGGGTGTGGAAGCGGCGGGCGGCGCGGGCGCTGCGGTCGGGTGCCGCGCTGGGGGCGGTCACCGGGGCGGCGCTGCCGCTGCTGGACATGACGGGCGTGGTGGGCGGGGTCGCCCCCTGGGGGTACCTGGCGCTGCTGCTCGGGGTGGCGTGCGTGGCCGGGGACCGGTTCTTCGGGGTGACGTCGGGGTGGATGAGGGACGTGGCCACCGCGCAGGCGGTCCAGCGCCGGCTCCAGGCGTTGCAGTTCGACTGGGCCTCGGAGAGCGTCCGGGAGGTGCTCGGACCGGCCGAGGGGACGGCGAGCGAGGCGGCCGAGCGGTGCCTCGGGGTGCTGCGCCGGTTCTCGGAGGACGTGACCGAGCTGGTGCGCGCGGAGACGGCGGACTGGATGGTGGAGTTCCGGACCGGGTCGGCGCCGCTCGGGATCCAGTCGGCGGTGCCCGGCGGGCCCCGGCCGGAGCAGACGGCGGTCAACGGCCGGTTCGCCATCCCGCCGGGGACCGCGCGGCCGAACATGCCGCGGCAGCGGCCGCCGGAGCCGCGCTGAACCGGCCTGGCGGAGGAGCGGACGGCGCAGGACCGGCCGGCGGAGGAGCGGACCGCGCGGGCCCGCCGACGGTGGACGGGACCGCGCGGGCGGGCCGACGCAGGACCGGACCGCGCGGGCGGGCCGGCACAGGACCGGACCGCGCGGGCGGGCCGGTGGCAAGTCAGTCCCGCCGGTAGGTCAGGGTCTCGCCGGTCCCGGTGTTCACGCGCTGGAGCCCGCCGTCCGGCAGCAGGGTGACCCGGGTGGGCCCGCCCGGCGCGCAGGAGGACCGGGGCCGTCCCGTGGTCACGGTGGACGGGCCGACGGCCAGCGGGCCGTCCGGGCCGGGGGCGGCCGTCAGCTCGGCCTCGAACACGCAGTGGTAGGTGCCGTCCCCGGCGGGACCGTCCGCGACGAGCGACAGCACCGGGTCGCCCGCCTCGCCCTGCCGGATGGTCAGCCGCCGGGTGTGGTGGCCGGCCGCGTTGTCGATGGTCGTCGTCCAGGTGCCCAGGTAGCCGTCCGGTACGGCGCCCTCCGCCGCCGTGGTGGCCGGGCGGCCGCCGGTCTGCGCCGGGGACGGGACGCCGGGCGCGTCCGGGCCGGGCGTCGTGGGCGCGCCGGTGGCCGGGGCGGTCGTGCGGCCGCCGTCCGGACGGTCGTCCTGGCCGCCGCTCATCAGCGCGTACACCGTCCCGCCCGCGGCGAGCGCGACGACGACGGCGACCGCGACGAGCAGCGCGGTGGCGCGGCCGCTCGGCCGCGGCTCGTGCGGCGCGGGGCCGGCGGGCGGGGGCCCGTACGGAGCCGGGTACGGCTGCCGGTACGGCTCCGGGGCGCCGGGCGCCGTGCCCCAGGCGCCGGGCGCGGCGGGCTGGGGGTGGGGCTGCGGATGACCGTGGGCCGCCGGGTGGGCGGGCGGCGGCGGGGCCGGGCTGTTCCGGCCGGCGGTCGCCGGGGGGAGGCCGTTCAGCGGTGCGCCGGCGCCGGACGGGCCGGGGGGCTGGTGCGGGCCGCCGTCCTCGGGGGCGGGCGCGTGTTCGGGCGCGGTGCCGCCGCCCGGCGCCGCGCCGACCACCGTCCCGTTGCGGGGCGCGGCGTCGCCGCCCGGACCCGCCCTCGGCCCTTCGGGATGCTCGGTGTCCGGCAGCCGTACCGCGTGCCGCCCGAGCTGGGCCACCAGGGCGCTCGGCAGCCACGGTTCGCGCGACCGGCCGTCCACCACGGTGTCCTGGGCGCCGGTGTGCTCCAGGACGGCGTCGAGAGTGGGCCGGGCGGCCGGGTCCTTCCGCAGGCAGGCGCGGACGAGGTCGGCGATGCCCTCGGGAACGCCGTCGAGGTCGGGTTCCTCCTGGGCGATGCGGAACATCAGGGCGTGCGCCCCGCTGTCGCCGGTGCCGAAGGGCAGGGCGCCGGTGGCGGCGTAGGCGAGCACCGAGCCGAGGCAGAAGACGTCGGACGCGGGCGTGACGCGGTCGCCGCGCACCTGCTCGGGCGCCATGAAGCCGGGCGAGCCGACGAGCGCGCCGGTCCGGGTCAGGCCCCCGTCGGTCACGGTCCGCAGCGCCCGCGCGATGCCGAAGTCGATGACGCGCGGGCCGTCGATCGTCACCAGCACGTTGGACGGCTTCAGGTCGCGGTGCACGATCCCGGCGGCGTGGATGTCCTTGAGCGCGTGCGCGAGCCCGGCGGCGAGGATTCGCACCGACCGTTCCGGCAGCGCCCCGTGGTCGTGCCCGACGACCCGCTGGAGGCTGGGCCCGGCCACGTATCCGGTGGCCACCCACGGCACGGCGGCCTCGGTGTCGGCGTCCAGCACCGGCGCGGTCCAGGGCCCGCCGACCCGGCGCGCGGCCCGCACCTCCTGCCGGAACCGCGCCCGGAACTCCTCCCGCGCGGCCAGTTCCTCGCGCACCAGCTTCACGGCGACCGTGCGCCCCCGGTCCGAGCGGGCCAGATAGACGGACCCCATCCCGCCGGCGCCGAGCCGCGCCAGCAGCCGGTAGGCACCGATGCGCTGCGGGTCCCCGGGCCCCAGCCTCTCCATCGCCTGCCGCCTTCCCCCCAGTGAGCAACGGGTCGAGAATAGTGCGGGCCCCGGACCCGCAGGGCCGGACGCCGTTCTACGGTTCCCTAAGAGGCCCCTTCCGGACAGGCCCCTTCCGGACAGGAGTCTTCCGGGCAGGAGTCTTCCGGCCGGACGGTTCCGTCTCCGCCGGTGGCCCGATCTCGTCGAGCACGGCGGCCAGCCGTTCCAGCGCGCGGACCGCCTCGGCGAGCTCCGCCCCCCGTACGCCTCGGCCAGCCGGCCGGCGAAGGCGGCGTGGCCCGGGCCGACGCGCGCCACGGCGTCCCGGCCCGCCGCGGTCGGGGCGAGGAGCTTGGCACGGCGGTGGGCCGGGTTGGTCCGGTACTCGGCCAGGCCCCGCTCCACCAGCAGATCGGCGACGCGCTGCACGCTCTGAGCCGACCCCTCCCGCCGTGAGCGGCCGACAACGTGTCGCGGAAAGCTCCGGACCGCAGACAGGACGCCGATGTCGTGTCCGCAGTGCGGACACCTACGCTCGGGCGCATGACCCCTCAGCTCCCTCAGCCCAGCCCCGAGGCCAGCGCGGCCGTCAAGGCCGCGGACCGCGCCCATGTGTTCCACTCCTGGTCCGCGCAGGAGCTCATCGACCCCCTCGCCGTCGCCGGCGCCGAAGGGTCGTACTTCTGGGACTACGACGGCAACCGCTACCTCGACTTCACCAGCGGCCTGGTCTTCACCAACATCGGCTACCAGCACCCGAAGGTCGTCGCCGCGATCCAGGAGCAGGCGGCGAAGATGACGACCTTCGCGCCCGCGTTCGCCGTCGAGGCGCGGTCCGAGGCGGCCCGGCTGATCGCCGAGCGGACGCCCGGCGACCTGGACAAGATCTTCTTCACCAACGCCGGCGCGGACGCCGTCGAGCACGCGGTGCGCATGGCCCGGCTGCACACGGGCCGGCCCAAGGTGCTGTCGGCGTACCGCTCCTACCACGGCGGCACCCAGCAGGCGATCAACGTCACCGGTGACCCGCGCCGCTGGGCCAGCGACAGCGGCGCGGCCGGCGTCGTCCACTTCTGGGCGCCCTTCCTCTACCGCTCCCGCTTCTACGCCGAGACCGAGGAGCAGGAGTGCGCGCGGGCGCTGGAGCACCTGGAGACGACGATCGTCTTCGAGGGGCCGCAGACCGTCGCCGCCATCGTCCTGGAGACGATCCCGGGCACGGCGGGCATCATGGTGCCGCCGCCCGGCTACCTCGCCGGGGTGCGCGAGCTCTGCGACAAGTACGGCATCGTCTTCGTCCTCGACGAGGTGATGGCGGGCTTCGGGCGGACCGGCACGTGGTTCGCGGCGGACCTGTTCGGCGTCACGCCCGACCTGATGACCTTCGCCAAGGGCGTGAACTCCGGCTATGTGCCGCTGGGCGGCGTCGCCATCTCGCGGCGGATCGCGGAGACGTTCGCCAAGCGGCCCTACCCCGGCGGGCTGACCTACTCCGGTCACCCGCTCGCCTGCGCGGCGGCCGTCGCGACGATCGAGGTGATGGCCGAGGAGGGCGTCGTGGAGCACGCCGCGCGGCTCGGGTCCGAGGTCGTGGAGCCGGGGCTGCGGGAGCTGGCGCGGCGCCACCCGAGCGTGGGCGAGGTGCGCGGCACCGGCATGTTCTGGGCACTGGAGCTGGTGAAGAACAGGGAGACCCGCGAGCCGCTGGTGCCGTACAACGCCGCCGGTGCGGCCAACGCGCCGATGGCCGCGTTCGCCGCCGCCGCCAAGGCGCACGGCGTGTGGCCGTTCGTGAACATGAACCGGACGCACATCGTGCCGCCGTGCAACGTGAGCGAGGCGGAGCTGAAGGAGGGCCTGACGGCGCTGGACGCGGCGCTGGCCGTGGCGGACGAGTACACCGACTAGCCTCGCGTCCCCTCCGGCCGCGCCCGGACGCGTAAGGTGGCGTGCTCGTAGACGTATGGCACGCGCGTACGACACGCCTGTGCGATACGGCGTGAGCGGCATCCGCGCCCGCCCGCGCACGCCACCCGACGCGACGAGGAGACCCCCGACCATGCCCGGTCCCCGCGGCACCGGCGCCGTGACGCGCAGCACCCTGCGCCAGCAGATCGCCGACGCCCTCCGTGACGAGGTGCTCGCGGGACGGCTCCAGCCCGGGCAGGAGTTCACGGTGAAGGAGATCGCCGAGCAGTACGGCGTCTCCGCCACCCCCGTCCGGGAGGCCCTCGTCGACCTGTCCGCGCAGGGGCTGCTCGACGCCGACCAGCACCGCGGCTTCCGGGTGCACGAGTACTCGCTGGACGACTTCCGGGGCATCGTGGAGGCCCGCGGGCTCGTCATCGACGGGATGTTCCACGCCATCGGCGACGGCCGGCTCAGCCGGCTGCGGTCCGGGGAGGCCCGGGCCACCGCCGCCCTCGCCGGGGTCCGGCGGCGCGGCGAGGAGGCCCAGCGGGCCGCGGGCGCCGGGGACCTGACCGTCCTCATCGGCTACGACCTGCGTTTCTGGCGCGAGTTGAGCGCCCTGTTCGGCAACCCCTACCTCTCCGACTTCCTGCACCGGCTGCGCGTGCAGAGCTGGGTGTGCGCGGTGCAGCACCTGCGCCGGATGCGCGATCTGCGGGGTGAGTTGTGGTGCGGCCACACGGAACTGGTGGACGCCCTGTCGCGCCGTGACACCGCCGCCGCCCGCGCGATCATCGACGCCTACAACGCCCACTCCCTCGCCCTGGTCGAGCGGCTCGCCGGCGGATGAGCGGCCCGGGCGCGTCGTGACCCGGCGCCGTGCGGGTATGGGACCCGTACGGGGGGAGTCACCCTCGCGCCGCACCGATTACGCTTCCATGACCACCGTGCCGTGTGAGGAGTCCTCTTTTGGCCTGTGACCTGTGGCTGGTACCGCTCGTCGACGTTCTGTGCCACACCCCGGACAACCCGTTCGCCGAGGAACTCGCGGAATACAACCGGGTGCTGGCCGAGGCCGGGCTGCCGCCGGTCCCGGTGTACCAGTACATGCCGGGCCTGTCGGGCGAGGTCGCCCCGGTCGCCGGTTTCGACTACGACGCGCTGCACTTCCTGCGCCGCGCCTACCTGCTCCACGTGTGCGGCCTTCCGGTGACGCCGGTCGGAGAACTCGGCGGCGACTACGAGCAGTTGCTGGAGATGTTCGAGGCGACGGCCCAGCAGTCGCACCTCGTCTGGCACTACGACCACGCGGGCGCCTACGTCCCGGTGGACTTCCCGCACCCGCTGTCCAGCGACGAACTCCTGGCCGGCGGAGGCCCGTTGGGTTCCTCCCAGGCCCTGCTGCGGGAGCTGGAGCACGTGGCCCCGGCGATCGGCATCGACCCGGCCAATCCCCCGGCGGCCCCGCAGCCGCCGCTCGCCCCCACGGAGCTGGAGGAACCCGCCGTACCCGCCCCGTACGACCCGAGCCCCTTCGCCCGCGAGCGGCACGTGTGGCTGGGCCTGCACGCGGCGGCGACGCGGAGCCTGGCGCAGGGGTCGATGATCGTGTTCAGCTGAGGGCACGGGCAGCGCGGTTCGGCGCCTCACCGCCCACCGTGCGCGGATAGCGCCAGCGCGCGAGAGCGCGCTGGCGGTCGGGTGGGCCACTTCTCGCCAGGATCAAGGCCGCCGAGCGGATGCGGTGGTCGGTGGCCATCAGATCGCAGCATCCGGCGTCACTGCTTCCGGAATGACAAGTGGCCCGACCTGATCGGTCACGAGCTTCCCGAGCGCTGGGCGTATCGCCTGTCCTACGGCGAAGAACAGTGAAAGGGGCGGTCGGCGTTTCTCTGCGCGCCGACCGCCCCTTCAGGCGTTCAGGGGCCCTGGGAGGGGCCCCTGAGACGGGTTACAGGAACGAGTTGATCTCGATCGTCTCGTCGCGGCCCGGGCCCACGCCGATCGCCGAGATCGGGGCGCCGGACATCTCCTCCAGCGCCTTGACGTACGCCTGGGCGTTCTTCGGCAGGTCGGAGAAGGACTTCGCCTTGCTGATGTCCTCGGACCAGCCGGGCAGCATCTCGTACACCGGCTTCGCGTGGTGGAAGTCCGACTGCGAGTACGGGAGCTCCTCGACGCGCTTGCCGTCGATCTCGTAGGCGACGCAGACCGGGATCTGCTCCCAGCCGGTGAGGACGTCCAGCTTGGTGAGGAAGAAGTCCGTCAGGCCGTTCACGCGGGTCGCGTAGCGGGCGATCACGGCGTCGAACCAGCCGCAGCGGCGGTCGCGGCCCGTGGTCACGCCCCGCTCGCCGCCGATGCGGCGCAGCGCCTCGCCGTCCTCGTCGAACAGCTCCGTCGGGAACGGGCCGGCGCCGACGCGGGTGGTGTACGCCTTCAGGATGCCGATGACGCGGCTGATCCGGGTCGGGCCGACGCCGGCGCCGGTGCAGGCACCGCCCGAGGTCGGGTTGGAGGAGGTGACGAACGGATACGTGCCGTGGTCGATGTCGAGCAGGGTGCCCTGCCCGCCCTCGAACAGCACGACCTTGTCCTCGTCCAGCGCCTTGTTCAGGATCAGGACGGTGTCGGCGACGTACGGCTTGATCTGCTCGGCGTAGCCCAGCAGCTCCTCGACCACCTGGCCCACGGCGATGGCGCGCCGGTTGTACAGCTTGGTGAGGAGCTGGTTCTTGACGTCGAGGGCCGCCTCGACCTTCTGGGTCAGGATCGACTCGTCGTACAGGTCCTGCACCCGGATGCCGACGCGGTTGATCTTGTCCGCGTAGGTCGGGCCGATGCCCCGGCCGGTGGTGCCGATCTTCCGCTTGCCGAGGAAGCGTTCCGTCACCTTGTCGACGGTGACGTTGTACGACGTGATGATGTGAGCGTTGCCGCTGATCAGGAGCTTGGACGTGTCGACGCCACGCTCGTTCAGACCGCTCAGCTCGGAGAGCAGGACCGACGGGTCGACGACGACGCCGTTGCCGATGACCGGCGTGCAGCCGGGGGACAGGATTCCGGAAGGGAGCAGGTGGAGGGCGTACTTCTGGTCACCCACCACTACCGTGTGGCCGGCGTTGTTGCCGCCCTGGTAGCGCACGACATAGTCCACCGAGCCACCGAGCAGGTCGGTGGCCTTTCCCTTGCCTTCGTCACCCCACTGAGCACCGAGCAGCACAAGTGCGGGCACGCGCGTACACCCCTTCCGGGTGGGGCATGTCCAGGGTCAGGGGCGTACGCGGAGGGTGTCCTGCCGCGTGCACCGCGACCGTCGTTGGCCGCTGACCGTCGGACCCGGATGCCCCGGAATAGACGAAGCCCCTGGCGCAATAGCGCAAGGGGCTCTTGCACAAAGATGCTACCCGAGGAAGCGAGGCATGGCCGAGGTGGCGACTTCCGCGACGCCCGATCAGCTGCTGGTGGTCATCGACCCGGTCGCCCGGAGGACGGATGGTGAGTCCGTCAGAATCGCGAAAGACGTGCTCGGCGCGGGTGCGCGCATGAAGCTGTGCCTGCCGGAGGGCCCGGAGGAGTTCGCCCGGGCGCTGCGGCGGCGGGGCGCGCGGCGGCCGGTGGTCGTCGGTGACGACCGGACGCTGCTGCGGGCGGTGACGGTGCTGCACCGGCAGCGGGAGCTGGCGGCGTGCGCCCTGTCGGTGGTGCCGGTCGGCCCGGAGCTGGATCTCGTCCGCTCCCTCGGCGTTCCGGCCGGGGCGGTGGCGGCGGCGCGGGCGGCGCTGGACGGCACCGAGCGGCGGATGGACCTGCTGGTCGACGACAGCGACGGAGTGGTGCTGGGCACGGTGGGCATCCCGCCGCTGGACGACGCCGGGCCGGAGGCGTCCCCCGCGGTGCCCGCCCGGCCCTGGCGGCGGACGTGCCGCTCCCTGGTGCGGACGCTGACGGCCGCCCGGCCCGCCCGGCCCGTCCCCCTGGCCGGCCCGGGGCCCTCCCGGCTGCGGGTGGAGGTCGACGGCCAGACCCTGGTCGACCTGGACCAGCCGGTGGCCGGGGTGTCGCTGACGCCGGGGGACGCCGGGCTGGCCGAGGTGGTGGTGCGGCCGGTGTCGGTGGGCGCGGAGGCGTCGCCGCTGACGGCGGCGGGCCGGACGGTGACGGTGTCGGGGGCGCACTTCCGCTACCGCGCGGACGCGGTGGTCTCGGGGCCGGTAGGGACCCGGACGTGGGTGGTGCGGGAGGGCGCCTGGGGGCTTCGGCTGCCGGACTGAGCGGCGGGGACGGAACGGCCCCGTCCCCACCCAGGGCGGGCCGCCCGGAGAAGAACGGGCGCGGCCCGGCGGACGGGCGCGGCCCGGCAGACGAGCGCGGCCCGCAGGGCAGGTACGCGGCCCGGTGGAGGGCAGGTGCGCCCGGTGGAGGGCAGGTGCGCCGCCCGGAGGGCGGGTACGCGGCCGCAGGGCGGATGTGCGGCCCTGCGGAGGCTGACGCGCCCCGGGCGGCGGGCCCGCCGCCCGCGCCGCGTCAGCCCCCGCCGAAGGTCTTGTCGCGGTGGGCGCGCCAGCGTTCCATCATCGCCGCGACCTCGTCCTGGAGGAACTCGAAGAAGGCGAGCGTCTCCGCCAGCCTGCGGCCCGCCGGGCTGTCCGCGCCGAGACTGCCGACGCCCTCGCGCAGGGCGTCCTCCCAGCGCTTGAGGACGACCTCCCGGTTGGTCAGGGCCTCGTACCACTGGTCGGCCCGCACCCGGTAGCGCTCCCGGCGCGAGCCGGGCTCCCGCTCCCGGGACACCATGTGCACCTGCGCCAGATAGCGCACCGCCCCGGAGACGGCGGCCGGCGAGATCTTCAGCCGCTCGCCCAGCTCGGCGGAGGTCAGGGTGCCGGTGTCGGAGGCGAGCAGGGCCGTGAAGACGCGGGCGGGCATGCGCGGCAGACCGGCCTCGACGAGCTGGGCCGCGAAGTGCTCCACGAACCGCGAGACCGACTCCGGATCCCGCTCGACGCCCCCAGCCGCCGGCTCCGGGCTCCGTCCCGCCGCCTTCGCGTCCGCCATGTCTCGATCATCTCCCCTGCTCAGCCGCCTCCCGCCAGTCTAGCCAAGATTTACACGCTTCCTTAACTTCACAAAATTCTGAAAGAAGCGTACGTTCAAAAGCATGACGAAGGCAATCACCGTCTCCGGCCTGCACAAGTCCTTCGGCCGGACGCGCGCACTCGACGGCCTGGACCTGGAGGTCGCCGCCGGTGAGGTCCACGGCTTCCTCGGCCCCAACGGCGCGGGCAAGTCCACCGCGATCCGCGTCCTGCTCGGCCTGCTGCGCGCCGACTCCGGCGCCGCCCGGGTGCTGGGCCGCGACCCGTGGGCGGACGCCGTCGAGGTGCACCGCCGGATCGCGTACGTGCCCGGGGACGTGACGCTGTGGCGCAACCTCTCCGGAGGCGAGGTCATCGACCTCTACGGCCGGCTGCGCGGCGGACTCGACCGCGGGCGGCGCACGGAACTGATCGAGCGCTTCGAGCTGGACCCGACGAAGAGGGGCCGGACGTACTCCAAGGGCAACCGGCAGAAGGTCGCCCTGGTCGCCGCCTTCGCCTCGGACGTCGACCTGCTGATCCTGGACGAGCCGACCAGCGGTCTGGACCCGCTGATGGAGGAGGTCTTCCAGCGCTGCGTGGCCGAGGAGCGCGACCGGGGCCGGACCGTGCTGCTGTCGTCCCACATCCTCAGCGAGGTCGAGGAGCTGTGCGACCGGGTGAGCATCATCCGCAAGGGGCGGACCGTGGAGAGCGGGTCGCTCGCCGACCTGCGGCACCTGACCCGGACCAGCGTCACCGCCGAGCTGGCGGGCCCGCCCGACGGGCTGGCGCACCTGCCCGGCGTGCACGACCTCGACATACGGGGGCGGCGGGTCCGGCTCCAGGTGGACAGCGACAAGCTCGACGCGGTGCTCAGATCGCTGAGCCGGTCGGGGGTGCGGTCGCTGACATCGACGCCGCCGACGCTGGAGGAACTGTTCCTGCGCCACTACCAGGACGAGGCGGAGGCGGTGGCCCGATGACGGCGCTCGCGGCAGGGTCCGGCGGCGCCCGCCGGCTCGCCGGCACCGGCACGCTGCTGCGGTTCGCGCTGCGCCGCGACCGGCTGGTGATCCCGGTGTGGGTCGCGGTGAACGCCCTCATGGTCCTCTCCATGCCGAACACCCTGGAGGGCCTGTACGGCACCCCGGCCGAACGCGCCGGCCTGATGGGGCAGCTGGAGACCAACTCCTCGCTGCGCGCGATGGTCGGCCCGGTCTTCGGCGACTCCCTGGGCGCCCTGACGGCCTGGCGGGTGGGCGTCTACGCGGGCGCCCTGGCGGCGGTGATGAGCCTGCTCGTCGTCGTCCGGCACACCCGGGACGAGGAGGAGAGCGGACGGCAGGAGCTGATCGTCTCCGGAGCGGTGGGCCGGCGGGCCCCCCTGACGGCGGCCCTGCTGGCCGCGGCGGTGGCGAACGCGGTCCTGGCGGCGCTGGTGACGGCGGGACTCGCCGGCCGGGGAGCCGCCGGGGCCCTGGCCCTCGGGCTCGGGATCGCCGGCACCGGCATGGTCTTCGCCACGATGGCGGCGATCGTCGCCCAGCTCACGGAGAGCGCCCGGCCGGCCCGGGGCCTGACGGCGGCGGTGCTGGGCGCGGCGTTCGTGCTGCGCGCGGCGGGCGACTCGGCCACGGACGACGGTTCCTCGGTGCTGACCTGGGTGTCGCCCCTGGGCTGGCTGGAGAACCTGCGGGCGTACGCCGGCGAGCGCTGGTGGGTGCTGCTGCTGTTCACCGGCGCGGCGCTGGCCCAGGGGGCGGTGGCGTACGCGCTGGCCGGGCGCCGGGACCTCGGCATGAGCTTCCGGCCGGCCCGGCCGGGGCCCGCCACCGGGCGCCTGGGCACGGCCGGCGCCCTGGCCTGGCGGTTGCAGCGGGGCGGCGTGCTCGGCTGGAGCGTCGGCTTCTTCCTCGCCGGGGCCGTCTACGGCGCGATCACCGAAGGCGCGGCCGATCTGGTCGGCGGCAACGAGCGGGCCCGGGAGATCATCGCGCGGATGGGCGGGCGGGCCGGGCTGGCGGACGCGTTCGTCTCGGCGATGACCGGGACGCTCGGCCTGGTCGCGGCCCTGTACGTCGTGGCGTCGGTGCTGCGGCTGCACGGCGAGGAGACCTCGGGGCGGGCGGAACCGGTGCTGGCCGGGGCGGTGGGGCGGCTGCGCTGGGCCGCCGGGCACCTGGTGATCGCCTTCGGCGGTGCCGCGCTCATCCTGCTGCTCGCCGGTGCCGGGTACGCCCTCGGTTACGGCAGGGACGCCGGCCCCCTCCTGGCGGCCTGCCTGGTCCAGCTCCCGGCGGTGTGGGTGATCGGCGGGGCGGCCGTACTGCTGCACGGGCTGCTGCCGCGGGCGGCGGTGGCGGCGTGGGGCGTGGCCGGGGCGGTGCTGCTGCTCGGCTGGGTCGGTCCGGCGCTGGACCTGCCGCGGGCGGTGCTGGAGGTGTCGCCGTTCGGGCATCTGCCGAAGGTGCCGGGCGGGGAGATGGCGTGGGCACCGGTGCTGGTGCTGACGGGGCTGGCGGCGGCACTGTCCGTCTCGGGACTGGTGGCGTTGCGGCGCCGGGACATGACGTCGTGACGGAACCGCGGCCGGTGCGGGGGCGTCCTCCCCGGTCGTGACGAGGGACGCGATGACCTGCGGCGGATGCCTGCTGTCGGCGGCCGGCGCCACGGTGGCGACGCTGTGGTGGGGGACCTCCGGCCGCACGCGGCGCCACCTCGGCAACGGCTTCGAGGGCGAGGGCACCGACTACGGTGTCCTGTGGACCGAACTGCCCCTCGTCGCCGTCGCCGGTGCCGTCCTGCCCGCGCTCGCCTGGGGGCTGGTCGCGTACCTGCTGAGCCGGAGGCGGCGCTCAGAGCGACACCGGTAGCCCCGTCAGCCCCCGGATGACGAAGTTCGGCCTGCGTTCCGGTTCCGCCGCCGGGGAGAGGGCCGGGGCCCGCTCCAGCAGCGCCGTCATCGTCGCGGCCAGCTCGATGCGGGCGAGCGGGGCGCCGACGCAGTAGTGGAGGCCGGCGCTGAAGGAGACGTGGGGGTTGTCGCGGCGGGTCACATCCAGACGGCCGGGGTCGGTGAAGACCGCCGGGTCGTGGTTGGCGGAGCCGAAGAGGAGGGCGAGTTCCGCGCCGCGCGGGATGACCGTGCCGTCGATCTCGATGTCCTCCAGGACCCAGCGTTCGAAGAGCTGGAGGGGGGTGTCGTAGCGCAGCAGCTCCTCCACGGCCGAGGGGACCAGGGCGTGGTCGGCGCGCAGGGCGGCGAGCTGGGCGGGGTTGCGGAACAAGGTCCACCAGCCGTTGACCGTGGCGTTCACGGTGGCCTCGTGGCCCGCGTTCAGCAGCAGGGCGCAGGTGGAGACCATCTCCTGCTCGGTGAGGCGGTCGTCCTCGTCGTGGGCCGCGATCAGGGCGGAGATCAGGTCCTCGCCGGGCTTCTCGCGCCGCGCGGCGATCAGCTCGCGCAGATAGTCCGAGAACTCCACCGACGCGCGGACCGCCCGGCGTGCCGCCTCCTCGGAGGGGTTCAGCTCGTACATGCCGCAGATGTCCGCCGACCACGGCCGCAGCGCCGCCCGGTCGGCCCCGGGGATCCCCAGCAGCTCGGCGATCACCGCGACCGGCAGCGGCTCCGCCACGTCCGTCAGCAGGTCGCCGCCGCCCGCCTCGGCCAGGCCGGACACCAGTTCGTCGGCGAGGCCGCGCACATACGGCACGAGCCGCTCCACCGTGCGCGGCGTGAACGCCTTCGACACCAGGCGGCGGATCCGGGTGTGGTCCGGCGGCTCCAGGTCGAGCATGCCGTGGTCGTTGAGGGTGTGGAACGGCTCGTGCTCCGGGGGCGGCGGGGTGCGGCCGAACTCCTCGTGCGTGAAGCGGTGCAGATAGGTGCGGCCCAGGCGGCGGTCCCGCAGCAGCGCGGAGACGTCCGCGTGGTGCGGGACGAGCCACTGGCCGGTCGGCTCGTAGCGGTGCGCGCGTCCCCGGGCCCGCAGCTCGGCGTAGGCGGGGTAGGGGTCGGCGACGAACGCGGGGTCCCACGGGTCGAAGGCGGCCATGACCGGACGCTACCCGTCCGGCCCCGGGCCCGGCCAGGGTCAGCCGGGCGTCACCAGCCGCGCCTCGTACGCGAACACCGCCGCCTGCGTCCGGTCCCGCAGCCCCAGCTTGACCAGGATGCGGCTGACGTGGGTCTTGACGGTCGACTCGGCGACCACCAGCCGCCCGGCGATCTCCGCGTTGGACAGGCCCTGCGCGATCAGGACCAGCACCTCCGTCTCCCGCTCGGTCAGCTCGCCGTACGCCGCCGGGGCGGGGCCCGGCCGGCGCGGGGTGCCGGCGAGCCGGGAGAACTCGGTGATCAGGCGTTTGGTGACCGAGGGCGCCAGCAGGGCCTCACCGGAGGCCACCACCCGGACCCCGTCCGCGAGCCGGCGGGCCGAGGCGTCCTTCAGCAGGAAGCCGGAGGCGCCCGCGCGCAGCGCCTGGTAGACGTACTCGTCGAGGTCGAAGGTGGTCAGGACCAGCACCTTCGCGGTGACGTCAGCGGCGACGATCTCCCGGGTGGCCTCGATGCCGTTCAGCCCGGGCATGCGGATGTCCATCAGGACGACGTCGGGGGCCAGTTCGCGGACCTTGTCCACCGCCTCGCGGCCGTCGACCGCCTCGCCGGCGACCTCGATGTCCGGCATCGCGTTCAGCAGGACGGAGAAGCCTTCGCGCACCATCATCTGGTCGTCCGCGATCAGCACGCGGATGGTCATGCGCCACCGTCGCTCACGGTGGCGACCGGCAGGAACACCGCCACCTCGTAGCCCCCGTCGTCCGCCGGGCCCGCCGTCATCTCGCCGTCCAGCATGGACACCCGCTCCCGCATGCCGGTGATGCCGTGCCCGGCGCCGGTCGAGGGCTTGACGAGGGACGGGGCGGGCACCGGGCCGTTGACGACGCGCAGGCCCAGGCCGCCGAGGACGTAGGAGATCTCCACGCGGGCGCTCGCGCCGGGCGCGTGCCGCAGGGTGTTGCTGAGGGCCTCCTGCACGATCCGGTACGCCGACAGCTCCACCCCGGGCGGCAGGTCCCGGACCGCTCCGGTGACCGCCTTCTCCACGCTCAGGCCCGCGTCCCGCACGTTGGCGAGCAGTCCGTCCAGGTCGGCGAGGGTGGGCTGCGGGTCCTGGGGGGCCTCGTAGTCCTCGGCGCGTACGACGCCCAGGACGCGGCGCAGTTCGGTGAGGGCCGCCACCGCGTTCTCGCGGATGGTGGCGAAGGCCCGCTCCAGCTCCGGCGGCGGGTTCTGCACCCGGTAGGGGGCGGCCTCGGCCTGGATGGCGACCACCGACATGTGGTGGGCGACCACGTCGTGCAGCTCGCGGGCGATGGTGGTGCGCTCCTCCAGCAGGGTGCGCCGGGAGCGCTCGTGCGCGGTGACGGTCCGCTGGGCGGTCACCTCGCGGCGGGCGTCGCGGCGGATGTGCCAGACGGCGGCCGCCAGCAGGGCCAGCGCGGAGACGAACAGCATGGGCGCGGTGTTGGAGTCGTAGTACCCCCAGCCGAGCACGACCCCCACGGCGAAGGCGTAGGCGGCCGTCACGATCCACATCCAGGCGGCCGTGCGCGGCCGGGTGCGCAGGGCCACGACGACCAGGACCACGAGATGGCAGACGAAGCTGCCGGGCAGCCACGGCCAGTCACCCGACGACTCGCTGCCCAGGCCCGCCACCACCGGGGTCGACGCCATGGACAGCCAGAACGCGCCGACCGGGCGGAACAGCGTCACCGCCACCGGCACCGCGCACAGCAGCCCGCGCAGCAGGGCGAACGGGCCCTGGGAGGTGCCGCTGGCCACGGATCCGGCCCAGAACGCCACCAGGACGGCCAGCCCCACCGCCAGGTGCGGGGCGTAGGCCGCACCGGGCCGCAGCCGGCCGGGAAGCAGCCGGGCCGCCCGCCCGGTGGCGGCCGCCCGGGGCAGCGGGCGGTAGGCGAACGCGTCGTGGAACAGCTCCTGGCGCAGGCCCCGCAGTGCGTCGGCGGCGGCCCGGAACTCCGGGCTGCGCGGCTGGTACGCGCCGAACTCGCCGCGCGGCGGTATCGGCTGCTTCTGCGTCGTCGTCTCGGTCACGTCGGCAACGGTAGGCCGGTACGGCGGCCCGGTCGTCACCTGTGAGACGGTTCCGCCGGGTCCCTCTCAAGTACTACGCGGGCCGCCTCCCGGTCAGTACCCGGACGGCCGGACCAGTCCCGACTCGTAGGCGAACACCGCCGCCTGGGTCCGGTCCCGCAGCCCCAGCTTCACCAGGATGCGGCCCACGTGCGTCTTGACCGTCTGCTCGGCGACGACGAGGCGCTCGGCTATCTCCGCGTTCGACAGGCCGCCGGCGATGAGGGCGAGGACCTCGGTCTCCCGCTCGGTCAGCCCGCCGACGCGTTCCTTCGGCGGGGTGTGCGGGCGGTCGCCGCCGAGCCGGGAGAACTCGGCGATCAGGCGGCGGGTGATGCCGGGCGAGAGCAGCGCGTCCCCGGCGGCCACCACCCGGACCGCCTCGGCGAGCTGCTCGGCGGAGGCGTCCTTGAGCAGGAAGCCGGAGGCGCCGGCGCGCAGTGCCTCGTAGACGTACTCGTCGAGGTCGAAGGTGGTCAGCACCAGCACCCGGATGTCCGGGTGGGCGCCGGTGATGCGGCGGGTGGCCTCGATGCCGCCCAGCTCGGGCATGCGGATGTCCATCAGCACGACGTCCGGGGCGAGTTCGGCGACCCGGGCGACGGCGTCCAGTCCGTGCACCGCCTGGCCTACCACCTCGATGTCGGGCTGGGCGTCGAGCAGCACGGTGAAGCCCTGGCGGACCATCTGCTGGTCGTCGGCGATCAGTACCCGGATGGGGCGGATGGGGTCGCTGCTCGTCATGCGGTGCCGTCCTCGAGGGAGTGGGGGGCGGAGAGATCGGTGGCGTCGGCGGGCAGGAACGCGGTGACCCGGTAGCCGCCGTCCGGCAGCGGCCCCGCCGACAGGGTGCCGCCGAGCATGGCCGCCCGCTCGCGCATGCCGAGCAGCCCGTGGCCCGCGCCGGGGGACGGCGGCGCCGCGCGCGTGGGAGGCGTGTTGGCGACCTCCACCCGCAGCCCCCGCGCCACGTGGTCGACGCGGACCTCGGCGCTCGCGCCGGGCGCGTGCCGCAGGACGTTGCTCAGCGCCTCCTGCACGATCCGGTACGCCGACAGCTCCACCCCGGGCGGCAGGTCCCGGACCTCGCCGGTGACCGTCTTGGCCACGGTCAGGCCGGCCGCCCGGGTGTTCTCCACCAGCGCGTCGAGCCGGTCCAGGGTGGGCTGCGGGGCGTGCGCCTCGGCGCCGGCGCCGGGCCGGGCGGCGGATTCCGCGGTGCCCTCCTCCCCGGGCTGCTCCGAGCGCAGCACGCCCAGCACGCGGCGCAGTTCGGTCAGCGCCTCCAGCGCGTTGTGCCGGATGCCCGCCAGGTTCTCCTTGAGCTCCTCGGGCGGGTCCTTCACCAGGTGCGGGGCGACCTGCGCCTGGATGGAGATGACGGACATGTGGTGGGCGACCACGTCGTGCAGCTCGCGCGCGATGCGGCTGCGTTCCTCCAGCAGGGTGCGGCGGGCGCGTTCCTCGGCGGTGAGCGTGGCCTGCCGGCCGAGTTCGGCGCGCGCCTCGCGGCGGCCCCGCAGGGCGGTGCCGACCACCACCGCGACGGCGGACAGGGCCACGGCGACCACGCCGGTGGACTGGTAGCCCGCGGCGCCCCACAGGCCCTGGAGGACGTAGGTGACCAGCGCGGTGAGGGCGAGCGCCTCGGCGGCCACGCGGGTGCGGACGCGCAGGGCGAGCAGCAGCAGGACGACCAGATGGGCGATGATCCCGGCCGCGGTCCAGGGCCAGGTGAAGTTCCGCACCACGCCGGACAGCAGCAGGTGGTGCAGCCCCGCCGCCCCCAGCACCGTGGCCGCCGTCGACAGCCACCACGCCGGGACCGGCCGCCGGAGCGCGAGCACCATGGCCCCGGCCTGGCCGAGGGCGACCGCGAAGGCGTACCCGAGGTCCAGCTCCCCGTTGTCCTCCAACTGGGCCAGCCCGCCGGCCAGTACCCCGAAGGCGGCCAGGCACACGATCCCGTGCGGCAGCCACCGCAGCCGCGCGGCCGGTGGCAGCGGATCGGCCCGTACGGTCCACAGGTCCTCGCGCAGCACTCGCAGCCCGCGCACGGCACGGCTCACGTCCACGTTCCGGTTCCCCCTCCGCGTCCCCCTCGCCTGGTCCACCCTAGACATGGTGCGTCCCCCGGGTCGCGCCGCGTCGCGCCGGGCGGTGGCGCAGGACCACGCGCGAGCGGCCGGGCCCGCCGCCGTGCTCCAAGCCCCGGAACGCCGCCAGGCAGCCCGCCAGGGCGACGGCGAAGACCGGCAGCCACAGCAGCCGGGCCGCGACCCAGCCCGGGCCGTCGGGCGGGGTGTGCAGGCCGGGCAGGCGGCCGGCGGTCAGGCCCAGGGCGGTCGTCGCCATCAGGGCCGTCTGGTGCCAGAGGAAGACCGTCATCGCGGACAGGTTGACCAGGGCCACCCCCGCCCACGCCACCGGGCGCCGCATCGCGCGCCGCAGCCGCTCGCGCAGCAGCAGCGCCAGCCCGCACTGGGCCAGGCCGAAGGTGACGGCGGCCAGCGTCGGCGGGTTGAGGTTGGAGATCTCCGCGCCGGGGACGCCGACCATCGAGGCCGGGTAACCGGCCCAGGCGACCAGCGCCGCGGTGGCCGCCGTACCGCCGAGGAGCAGGGTCACGCCCGCGCGGCGGCGGTCCGGCTCGCCGCGGGCCCAGGCGGCGCCCAGGGTGTACGGCACCAGCCAGCCCGCGAGCAGGTTGGCCCAGCCCAGCCAGGACGGGGCGCCGAAGCCGAAGCGCAGCAGGTCCACGTGGAGGACGACGGCCAGCGGCCACAGCGGGTGCAGCCGGGACAGCAGCGGGGTGGCCGCCGTCAGCGCGGCGAAGACCAGCAGGAACCACAGCGGGGACAGGGCCAGCTTGACCAGCGTGCGGACGGTGGTGAACTCCGCGCCGGCCAGGAGCAGCAGCGCCGCCGCCGTGACGGTCCACAGGGCGAGGAGGGCGGCGACCGGCCGGAACAGCCGGGACAGGCGGGCGGCCAGCCAGCCGCCGTAGGAGGTGCCGCGGGCGCGGGCCGAGGCGTACCCCCGGGTGGCGACGTGCCCGCCGACCAGGAAGAACACGGCGAGGGTCTGGAAGGCCCAGGAGACGGGCGCCAGCCACGGCATGTGCGCGAGCGGGCCGGCCCCGCGCAGGCCGCGGCCGTCGGCGACCAGCGCCGTCACCAGCCAGTGCCCGACGACGACGCCGAGGATCGCGGCGGCGCGCAGGGCGTCGAGGGCGCGGTCCCGGCCCTCGGGGGTGGCGGCGTCGAGACGCGCCGCGCCCCGCCGCAGGGCCTGCCGCGCACCGCGCGGGCCGCGAAGCTCAGGCACGGGACACCTCCGCCGTCTCGCCCAGCGCGATCCGCGCCAGGTTGGCCAGGGAGCGGGAGCCGGGGGCGAAGTAGTCGCTGTGCCCGCCGTCGCCGGCGGCGAAGACCCGGGCCCCGAAGCGCCCGGAGACGGGGTCGGTGCCGAAGCCGACGGTGGTGCCGAACAGGCGGGCGCGCACATGGGGCACGTGCTCCACCCAGTCGCCGGTGCCGCGCGCCGCCCAGAGGCGGGCGGGGCTGCGCAGGTCCGCGGCCCGGTCGGCGCCGGTGCCGGGGCTGCCGACGAGGGCGATGTCGCCGACGTCCAGACCGGCGGCGGCGCGGGCGCAGACCACGGAGCCGTAGGAGTGGCACAGCAGCGACAGGTGTGCCCGGGGGCCGGTGATGCCGCGCAGTTGCCGGACCAGGGCGCGCAGGCGGGGTGCCGCCCGCTCGGCGCGGCCGGTCGTGGCGACCGCGCCGCTCACCGTGCCGGGCGTCTCGTAGCCGAGCCAGGCCACGACCGCGACACGGGTGCCCTCGGGGGCCCGCGCCCGGAGCCGGTCGTACAGGGCGACGGCGGCGGCGCGGAAACGGCCGTAGGTGTCGAGGCCGGTGTCGGAGCCGGGGACCAGGACGGCGACGTGGCGGGCGCGGGCCAGGTCGCCGAGGACCTCGGTGGCCCGGCCGGCGCCGCGGCCGTCGAAGGCGAGCAGCTGCCGGGCGGGCGCGGCCAGCGCACGGTCCGCCGCGGCCCGGTGGTGGTCGCCGTGGGCGGCGGCCATCCGGGCCGCCTCGGCCGCGCCCGCCCGGTGGGCCGCGTACGCCTCGTCCAGCGCGGCCGCCGTGGCCGGCGCGGACGCGGCGGGTGCCGGGGCCGGGATCCGGGGCTGCGCGGCGGCCGACAGGGGCAGCACCAGGGCACCGGCGACGAGTGCCGCGCACACGGTGCGGCGCGGTCTGCCTCTGCCGCGCCCCCCGCCCCGCCGCGTCCCGCCCGCCATCGTCTCCGGCCGCATCGCCGCCCTCCCTTCCGGCGCCCGCCCCTCGGGCCCGCCGGGAAGGAAGGTACGGAGCGGGCGGCGTCGTCGGCGTCCCGCCGGAGAGCTCTTCCGCGAGGTGGCTCTCAGGTATGACGTCGGCCCGGGACCGTGCGTGCCGGGGCGCCCGGGGCGCCGGTCACCACGCCAGTTGCGCGATCTCCTCCGCGACCACCGCGCAGGCGTCCGCCGCCGGGTCGATGAGCGGGAAGTGGCCGACGTCCTCCAGGAGCGTGACGCCCACCACCTCGCCCGCCCCGGCCGCCGCGTCCGCGTACGCCTCGGCGACCGCCTGCGGCACGTCGATGTCGGCGCGGCCCTGGACGAGGGTGGTCGCGATGCCGGTGGGCAGCAGCAGCGCCGGGTCGGCGTACGGCCGGTGCCGGGCGAACCCCTCGTCGCCGCCGAGGAGTTGCCGCACCGCGCCGCCGCACACGCCGAGCTCGTCGGCGAGGGCGAAGTCGGCGATCGGGGCGAGGGCGACCACGCCGCGCAGCGGCGGCGGCCCGTCGGTGCGCCAGGGGGCGCCCTCGGGCAGGACGTGCCGGGCCGCCGCCCACAGGGCGAGATGGCCGCCCGCCGAATGACCGGTGAGCACCGTGCGCCCCGGGTCGGCCCGCGGCAGGCAGCGGCGGACGAGCCCGGGGAGCGCGTCGAGGGCGGCGGCCACGTCGTCGAAGGTGTCGGGCCAGCGCCCCGCGACCGGTGCGCCACCGCCCGCGTCCACCGCTCCCCTGCGGTACTCCACGCTGGCGACGGCGAAGCCCCGGCGGGCCAGGAAGGCGGCGAACGGACTGACGTGGCGGCGGTCGTACGGGGCCCGCCAGGCACCGCCGTGCAGGACCGCCACCACGGGGGCCGGGCCGCCGGGGGCCGCCGGGCCGCGCGGGGCGTAGAAGTCGATCACCTGGTCGGGGTGGCCGCCGTAGGCGGCGGTGGCGTCGGGGGCCGCCGCCGGGTGCGAGAAGGCCGACTTCTCCTCCGCGGCGGCGCGGGCCGCCGGGTCGCCGGCGGGGACGGCGGCGTTCTGCGGTGCTGCGGCGTCCGGCATGCTCCAACCTCTCAGCGACATCACGGCGTTGGCGGACCGGGGTCGGGACTTCGGCCGTTGGCGGGACGGTACCAGGCCGGTGACGTGCGCGGATACGGGGATGTCACGCTGGGTGAGGGTTAAACGGTCCCTTTGTGCCGTTACGCTGGCGGGGTACCCGGCACCGGGGCCCTGGCTCACCTGGAGGAGGCCGAGATGCCCGCCGAACCCGGCACCGTACGTCCCGGCGGACGTACCGCCCGTGTCCGTGCCGCCGTGCTGCGCGCGGCCGGCGACGTGCTGGCCGAGCAGGGCTTGGACCGGCTCGACCTGGCCGACGTCGCGCGGCGGGCCGAGGTCGGCAAGACGACCGTGTACCGGCGCTGGGGCTCGGTGACCGGCCTGGTGGCCGACCTCCTGGCGGACATGGCCGAGCAGTCGCTGCCCCGTACCGAGACCGGCTCCGTCCTCGGCGACCTGAGCGCCAACGCGGACCTCGTCCGGCGGACCCTCGCCGACCCACGGCAGGGCGCCCTGTTCCGCGCGGTCATCGCCGCCGCGGCCTGCGACCCCCGGACGGCGCGGGCGCTGCGGCGGTTCTACGAGGTGCGGGTGGCCGAGTGGGCACCCTGCGTCGAACAGGGCGTGGCGCGCGGGGAGCTGCCCGCGGGCACGGACCCGGCGGCGGTGGTCCGCGCGGTGTCCGCCCCGCTGTACTACACGCTGCTCACCACCGGCGAGGCCCCGGACCGGGCCGCCGCGGACCGCGCGGCCCGCGCCGCCTTCGCCGCCGCGGCGGCCGGGGTGTACGTCACCGGGGACCCGGCACCGGATGCCGGGCCGCCCCCCGCGTGACCCCGAAAAGCGGCCGTGGGCCGCCCGGCGGGGCCACCGGCCTACGCGAGCACCTCTCCGAGCACCTCCCCCAGCACCCGGGCCGCCCGCTCCACGTCCGCGAACCCGACGTACAGCGGGGTGAAGCCGAAGCGCAGCACGTCCGGGGCGCGGAAGTCGCCGACCACGCCCCGCTCGATCAGCCGCTTCATGACGTCACCGACGTCGTCGCAGCGCAGGGCGACCTGGCTGCCGCGCTCGGCGTGCGCCGCCGGGGTCACCGACTCCACCCGCCCCGGCGGGGCGTACGCGCGCACGCACTCCTCGAAGAAGTCCGTCAGCGCCAGCGACTTGGCCCGCACCGCCTCGACGGAGACCCCGTCCCACACCTCCAGCGCCGCCTCCAGGGCGAGCATGGAGAGGATGTCCGGGGTGCCGACCCGGCCGCGCGGAGCGCCGGAGGCCGGCTCGTAGGCGGCGCGCATGCCGAACGGCTCGGCGTGCGAGGTCCAGCCGGGCAGCGGCGAGTCGAAGCGGGTCTGGAGGTCGCGGCGCACATACAGGTAGGCGGGCGACCCGGGGCCGCCGTTGAGGTACTTGTAGGTGCAGCCGACCGCCAGGTCGACGCCGTGCTCGTCCAGTCCGACCGGCAGCGCGCCCGCGCTGTGGCACAGGTCCCACACGGCGTACGCCCCCGCCGCGTGGACGGCGGCCGTGAGCGCGGGCAGGTCGTGCAGCCGCCCGGTGCGGTAGTCGACGTGGTTGAGCAGCACGGCGGCGGTGCGCTCCCCGAGCGCGGCCGGCACCTCGGCCGGGGCCACCGGCCGCAGCGTGCGGCCGGTCAGCCGGGCCGCCGACCCGGCGATGTAGCCGTCGGTCGGGAAGGTCGTGGCGTCGACGAGGATCTCGTCCCGCCCCTCCCCGGCCATCCGCACCGCCGCGACCAGCGCCTTGAACACGTTGACGCTGGTGGAGTCGCCCACGACGATCTGCCCGGGGGCCGCCCCGACCAGCGGGGCGATCCGGTCGCCGATCCGCTCGGGCGCGGTCCACCAGCCGCTCTCCTCCCAGGAGCGGATGCGCAGCTCGCCCCACTGGCGGCGCACCACGTCGTCCACGGCGGCGGGGACGTTGGCCGGGAGCGCGCCCAGCGAGTTGCCGTCCAGGTACACCGCGTCGTCCAGGACGAACCGGGCGCGCAGGGCGCCGAGCGGATCGGCGGCGTCCAGTTCCCCGGCCTTCCTCATGAGGTCAGACATACGACCGCGCCGTCCACAGCTCGGGGAAGACGCTCTTCTGCGCCCGCTTCTCCAGCCAGGCCACCCCGGCGGAGCCGCCCGTGCCGGTCTTGGCGCCCATCGCGCGGCGGGTGGCGACGAGGTGGTCGTTGCGCCAGCGCCACACCAGCTCGGCGACGTCGGTCAGCGCCTCGCCGAGCCGGGCCAGCTCGCCGTTCTGGTCGCCCTCGTAGACGGCCGTCCAGGCGGCCTCCACCTCGGGCGAGGGCTCGTAGCGCCGGGTCAGGTCGCGGCTGAGCACCGCGTCCGGGATGGCGTGGCCGCGCCGGGCGAGCAGCCGCAGGACCTCGTCGTACAGGCTCGGCTCGTGCAGCGCCTTCTCCAGCTCGGCGTGGACGCGCGGGCTGCCGCGGTGCGGGACGAGCATGGCCGCGGACTTCTCGCCGAGCAGGAACTCCAGGCGCCGGTACATCGCCGACTGGAAGCCGGAGCCCTCGCCGAGGGCGCCCCGGTAGGAGTTGAACTGCGCGGGCGTGAGCTGGCCGAGCGGCTTCCAGGAGGCGTTGAGCGCCTCCAGTTCCCGTACCGACCTCTTCAGCGCGTCGATCGCGGGCCGCACCCGGTCCTCGCGCAGGGCGCGGGCGGCGGTCTCCCACTCGTGGACGATGACGGTGAACCACAGCTCCATCACCTGGGTGGTCACCAGGAAGACCATCTCCCCGGGATCGTCGGAGAGGGTGTGCTGGAGGTGGGTGAGCACGTCCGCCTTGACGTAGTCCTCGTACGGCGTCGTGCCGTCGAAGTCGAGATGCGGGGTCTCGGGCTCGTGGGTCTCAGGGTTCTTCGGGTCCTGAGGGATGTCGTGAGCCTGTTGGGACATCGCTGTCTCCTGCTGTGCACTCCGGGTAGCGGTCCGCCCCTGCCGTTACCGGCACGGGGGCCCCGGTCCCCACGGGCATCCTCCGCAATCGTCCCAGGAAACCGCAAGGCCCGCCTGTGCACAGGCGGGCCCACGGGCAACGGAGGACCGGCGGATCAGCCCAGTACCTCGGCGGCCGTCTGCGAGGAGTCCCGCAGGAACTGGGAGCAGCGCTCGTACTCCTCCTTCTCGCCGATCGCCCGCGCGGCGCGGGCCAGGGCGTGCAGGGCGCGCAGGAAGCCGCGGTTCGGCTCGTGCTCCCAGGGCACCGGGCCGTGGCCCTTCCAGCCGCTGCGGCGCAGCGCGTCCAGGCCCCGGTGGTAGCCGGTGCGGGCGTAGGCGTACGACTCCACGGCGCCGCCCCGCTCGAACGCCTCGTCGGCCAGCTGGGCCCAGGCGAGCGAGGAGGCCGGGTACCGGGCGGCGACGTCGGCGGGAGCCGTGCCGTTCGCCAGCAGCTCGCGCGGCTCGGGGTCGTCGGGCAGGTGGGTCGGGGGCGGTCCCCCGAGCAGGTTCTCGTGAATGGCCATGGGGACCAGTATCGCCGCAACGCGCGACGCCCGGCCGTACCGGCGAACGGTACGGCCGGGCGTCGCGGCCCGTGCGGCGGGAGCCGTTACTTGATCTTCGTACCGGCCGAGCGCAGGCTCTGGCAGGCCTCGGTGACCCGCTGGGCCATGCCGGCCTCGGCGAGCTTGCCCCAGGTCCGCGGGTCGTAGGTCTTCTTCGCGCCGACCTCGCCGTCGACCTTCAGCACGCCGTCGTAGTTCTTGAACATGTGGTCGACGACCGGACGCGTGAAGGCGTACTGGGTGTCGGTGTCGATGTTCATCTTGACCACGCCGTTCTCCAGCGCGGTGTGGATCTCCTCCACCGTGGAGCCGGAGCCGCCGTGGAAGACGAAGTCGAACGGCTTGCTGTCGGCGGGGCGGCCGAACTTGGCGGCGACGCCGTCGTTCAGCTGCTTCAGCAGCTCGGGGCGGAGCACGACGTTGCCCGGCTTGTACACGCCGTGGACGTTGCCGAAGGAGGCGGCCAGCAGGTAGCGGCCCTGCTCGCCCAGGCCCAGGGCCTCGGCGGTGCGGATGGCGTCCTCGACGGTCGTGTAGAGGGAGTCGTTGATCTCGTGGGTGACGCCGTCCTCCTCGCCGCCGGTCGGGGTGATCTCGACCTCGAGGATGATCTTCGCGGCGGCGGCGCGGGGCAGCAGCTCCCGCGCGATGGCCAGGTTGTCGGCGAGGGTCTCGGCGGAGCCGTCCCACATGTGGGACTGGAACAGCGGGTTCAGCCCGGCCTGGACGCGCTTCTCGGAGAGCGCCAGCAGCGGGCGGACGTACCCGTCCAGCTTGTCCTTGGGGCAGTGGTCCGTGTGCAGGGCCACGTTGATGTCGTACTTCTCGGCGACGATGTGCGCGAACTCGGCCAGGGCGACCGCGCCGGTCACCATGTCCTTGTTGTGCTGGCCGCCCAGGAACTCGGCACCGCCGGTGGAGATCTGGATGATGCCGTCGCTCTCCGCCTCCGCGAAACCGCGCAGCGCCGCGTGCAGGGTCTGGGAGGAGGTCACGTTGATGGCCGGGTAGGCGAACTTGCCTGCCTTCGCCCGGTCCAGCATCTCGTTGTAGACCTCGGGAGTTGCGATGGGCATTGTCCGCTCCTTGTATGTGCGGGTGGGCTGTGTGGTGCGTGCTTACGGCCCTGACCTAGACCTTGGGGCGACGTCATCGTCGGCCCCATCTTTCCAGACGAACCGGAAACCTCCGAGCGGACCTCGGCGGGGCCCCCGGCGAGGCCCTCAGTCCAGGCCCAGCTCGTCCTTGGAGTAGGCGTACAGGTACGGCACCCCCGCGCCCTCCTGGATCTTCTCGGCGGCGCCGGTCGCCCGGTCGACGATGGTGGCCACGGCCACCACCTCGGCACCGGCCTCGCGCACCGCCTCGACGGCGGTCAGCGGCGAGCCGCCGGTGGTGGAGGTGTCCTCGACGACCAGGACGCGGCGGCCGGCGATGTCCGGGCCCTCGACACGGCGCTGGAGGCCGTGCGCCTTGGCGGCCTTGCGGACCACGAAGGCGTCCAGCTTCCGCCCGCGGGCGGCGGCGGCGTGCAGCATCGCGGCGGCGACCGGGTCGGCGCCCATGGTCAGGCCGCCCACCGCGTCGAACTCCAGCTCCCCGGTCAGGTCCAGCAGCACCTGGCCGACCAGCGGCGCGGCCTCGCCGTCCAGGGTGATGCGGCGCAGGTCGACGTAGTAGTCGGCCTCCAGGCCCGAGGAGAGGGTCACCTTGCCGTGCACCACGGCCTTGTCCTTGATCTGCTGCAGCAGCGCGCCGCGTACGTCCGTCATACCGGCCAGCTTAAAGCCGCCGCCAGCTCCAGACCGTCGTGGCCTCCAGCGGCTCCAGCGGCGTGACCAGGCGCGGCGCGGTGTTCAGCCCGTTCGGCGGGCCGGTCTGCGGCTCCACGCACACGGCGGCCTCCTGCTCGTCGTAGACCACCACCCACTCCTCGGGGCTGGTCACCTTCAGCTCCAGCCGACCGGGCCAGGTGAGGGTGACGTCGACGCCGCCGGGCATGCCGAAGCAGTCGTCCCAGGGGCCGGGCCGGGGGTCGACGCGCCGGCCGGTGGGCAGGTGGTCCTCGCCGCGCTCCTCCTGCCAGGCGGGGGCGAAGTCGATCCGCACGCCCTCGCCGCCGCCGAGGGCGCGGTTGAACCAGGGGTGCCAGCCGATCTGCGCCGGGAACGACGACTCGTACGTCTCGATCGCCATCGTCAGCGTCAGCGCGTCCTCGGCGAGCGTGACGACCTGGGTGACCCGGCCGGGGTAGGGCCAGGGGTCGGTCAGGTCGTGGGTGAGGACCGCCTCGCGACCCGAGGCGCGGGCGGTGCGCCAGGCGCCGTCGCGGGCGGTGCCGTGGATGGCGTGCGGCGGGGAGTTCAGCGGCATCCGGTGGACGACGGCGCCGTCCCGGAAGCGGCCCTCGCGGATCCGGCCGCACCAGGGCACCATCGGGAAGCAGCCGTAGCGGTCGCCCTGGCGGAGCAGTTCGGTGCCGCCGACGCGGAGCCCGCCGATCCGGCCGCCGTTGCCCGGCAGCACGGTCGCCTCCGCGTCGCCCGCGGTCAGCGTGATGGGTTCGATGGTCACGGCACGACCCTACTGGGGCCGCCGGGCGGCCTCACCCGGTACGCGGGCTTCAGCGGCGCCTGCGCAGCACGCGGCCCACCACGATCGCCGACGCCACCACCAGCGCGGCGGCCGGGGCCGCCCAGCGCAGGGAGGTGGACACGGTGACCGTCTGCGGCGCCGGGACGGGGGCGTACCGGCCGCGCGGCGGGGCGTGGTCGACCTCCTCGGCGCTGCGCCCGATCATCGTGCGGCGGGCGTGCGCGGCCTCGGCGGGCGGCTCGGCGGCGTCGGGGAAGTCCTCGCCCGCGTCGCTGTCCTGCCCGGCGCCGATGTCCTCCCCGGCGTCGACGCCCTCGTCGTCGGTGGTGGGGTCGAGGGAGGAGGGGGGGACCTCGGTGTCGAAGACGGAGGCGGCGCCCGGGGGCGGGCCGGCGGCGGGCTCGGCTGGGCTCGCGGGCGGGACGGGGGCGTCGTCCGCGTCCGGGGCGGCGTCGAAGTCGCCGGCGGCCGAGGGTTCGAAGTCCTCGGTGGCCAGGGTCTCGGCGGTCTCCGGGTGCGGTCGCGCCGCATGGCCCAGGTTCTCCGCGAACCGGTCCAGCAGCCGGGTCGCGGCCGAGGCGACCGCCTCCGCCGGCAGGTCCGTGACGCGCCCGTCCGCCGTGGCCGTCCCGGTGAAGGCGAGGGTGGAGCCGCCCCGGCCGCCCCCGGCGTCCGACACCCGCAGCGTCAGCGCGAGCCGGACCGCGCCGGTGCCGCGCGCCTCGGTGGCCTCGGCCTCGACGGCGTACGTGCCGTCGTCCCGCCGGGACAGGCCTCCCGTGCCCCGG
>NZ_JBFAWY010000009.1:37202-267426 GCF_040680575.1 Streptomyces sp. NPDC052020 | reverse complement strand
GTTGACTTTTGGCACGCTGTTGAGTTCTCAAGGAACGGACGCTTCCTTCGTACTCACCCTCTCGGGCTTTCCTCCGGGCGCTTCCCTTCGGTGTTCCCAACTCTACCAGTGTTTTCCCGGCCCTCTGACCACCGTCCCGCAGACAAGCGGAAGGATGATCCCGAGATAGGATCCACGGATGAGTTGGTGCCGCCGGAGCCAGGGCACTCGGTTGGTGCCGCTCAGCCCCCAGCAGGTGTTCGACTCTACACGGGGCCGCCGAGCGGGTGCAAATCGCTGTGAGGTGTGGTCTAGACCTCTAATCGGTGGTTCCCGTGCGAACCGGTACTACCTATGACATACGCTGCTGCTCAGCGCGCCGTCCGGTACACGCGGTGACGGCCATATAACTCTCTCTCCACCCCTGGGAGGCTTCCCATGACCACCGTGACGTCCCCGCTCACCGGACGCGCCATCGGACTGGCGGCAGTGCCCGATCCGGTCTTCTCCGGAGCCATGGTCGGCCCTGGCACGGCGATCGACCCCGAGCGTGAGCCCTCCGAGGCCGTCGCCCCCGTGGACGGGGTCATCGTTTCCCTCCATCCGCACGCGTTCGTCGTGGTGGACGAGCAGGGACACGGTGTGCTCACCCACCTCGGCATCGACACGGTGCAGCTGAACGGCGAAGGGTTCGAGCTGCTCGTGAACAAGGGCGACACCGTCCGGCGCGGTCAGAGCATCGTGCGGTGGAACCCCGCCGCGGTCGAGGCCGCCGGCAAGTCCCCGGTGTGCCCGGTGGTGGCCCTGGAGGCCACGGCCGAGGCGCTCTCCGATCTCCGTGAGGCCGGCGACGTGAAGGCCGGCGACAGCCTCTTCGCCTGGAAGTGAAGTCGGTGCCGCCGGACGGCGGCGAGCAGGACAACCACCGCGGCGGCGAGCCCGCCGCACTCGCACTATCGGAGACGGGTGAGATGGAGACAACGCTGCGAGGCGTCGGCGTGAGCCACGGAGTGGCCATCGGCGAGGTTCGGCACATGGGAACGGCGGTGCTCGAACCGCCCGCCAAGCAGATCCCCACGGAGGACGCGGAGCGCGAGCAGGGGCGCGCCCGCCAGGCCGTGGAGGCTGTGGCGGCCGACCTGATGGCGCGCGGCAATCTCGCCGGCGGTGAAGCCCAGGCGGTACTCGAGGCCCAGGCCATGATGGCCCAGGACCCCGAGCTGATGGCGGACGTGGAACGGCGCATCGCGGTCGGCAGCACCGCCGAGCGCGCGGTGTACGACGCCTTCGCCGCCTACCGTGCCCTGCTGGCCGGTGCGGGCGAGTACCTGGCCGGCCGGGTGGCCGACCTGGACGACGTGCGCAACCGCATCGTCGCCCGGCTGCTCGGCGTGCCGATGCCCGGTGTCCCGGACAGCGACCGGCCGTACGTCCTCATCGCGCGGGATCTGGCGCCGGCCGACACGGCGCTGCTCGACCCTGCGCTGGTGCTCGGCTTCGTCACCGAGGAGGGCGGGCCGACCAGCCACAGCGCGATCCTCGCGCGGGCGCTGGGGGTGCCGGCCGTCGTCGCGCTGCCGGGCGCCTGTGAGCTCGCCGAAGGCACGGTGATCGCCGTCGACGGCAGCACCGGCGAGATCTTCGTGGACCCGAGCGAGGAGCGGAAGACCCGGATGGAGGCGGAGGCGGCCGAGCGCAAGGCCGCCCTGGCCGCCTCGACCGGGCCGGGGGCCACCTCGGACGGGCACAAGATGCCGCTGCTGGCCAACATCGGGGGCCCGGCCGACGTGGCCGCCGCGGTCGAGGCCGGTGCGGAGGGTGTCGGTCTGTTCCGTACCGAGTTCCTCTTCCTCGACGACAGCGAGAACGCTCCGTCGGAGGAGAAGCAGGTCTCGGCCTACCGGCAGGTGCTGGAGGCCTTCCCCGAGGGCCGGGTCGTCGTGCGGGTGCTGGACGCGGGGGCGGACAAGCCGCTGGACTTCCTGACGCCCGCCGACGAGCCGAACCCGGCGCTTGGCGTGCGCGGGCTGCGGACGCTGCTCGACCACCCCGAGGTGCTGCGCACCCAGCTGACGGCGCTGGCGAAGGCGGCCGAGGGGCTGCCGGTCCACCTGGAGGTCATGGCCCCGATGGTGGCGGACCGTGCCGACGCCCGGGCCTTCGCCGACGCGTGCCGCGCGGCGGGGCTGCGGGCGAAGTTCGGCGCGATGGTGGAGATCCCGTCCGCGGCGCTGCGGGCGCGCTCGATCCTGCGGGAGGTCGAGTTCCTGTCGCTGGGGACGAACGACCTCGCGCAGTACACCTTCGCCGCGGACCGTCAGGTCGGTGCGGTCTCCCGGTTGCAGGACCCGTGGCAGCCCGCCCTGCTCGACCTGGTGGCGCTGTCCGCTCAGGCGGCGAAGGCCGAGGGCAAGAGCTGTGGTGTCTGCGGTGAGGCCGCGTCCGATCCGCTGCTCGCCTGTGTGCTGACCGGTCTGGGCGTCACCTCCCTGTCGATGGGTGCCGCGTCCCTTCCCTACGTGCGGGCGACGCTGGCGAAGTACACGCTGGCGCAGTGCGAGCGGGCCGCCGCGGCGGCCCGGGCGGCGGACAGTGCCGAGGAGGCGCGAGGCGCGGCCCAGGCGGTGCTGTCCGGCGAGTAGGCGAGTGACCGGCTGCGCGGCCGCCCGTCTCGGCTGCGTGGCTGTCTTCTCGGGGGCGCTCCACCCGTGGGTGGGGCGCCCCCGCGGCGTTCAGTGCCGGTGGTCCGGGCCCGGGTGGTCGTCTCCGAGGTCGGGCGGCGCGCAGTAGTCGACGTTGGATTCCGGGGAGATGAGGTCGCCGGACTCGACGTCGGTGCAGTAGGCGTCGAAGACCTCGCCCGCGGTGAGGGGCTGGAGTCCGTATCCGCGCAGGCGCCAGCCGTAGACGCGGTCGGGGGTGCCGGCGGCGGTGGTGCGCATGACGAGCCCGCCGGGGCTGTGGGTGGCCAGGCCCAGGGCCAGGACGGTGGTGAATTCGAGCGCCTCGGTCTCGTCCAGCTCCGTGTCGCCGTCGGCGTCCTCGGCCGCGTGCAGGACGGAGAGGAGCGTTTCCGGTGCGCCGGAGACGCTGCACACCAGGTGGTGGGCGCCGGGCGGCGCCGTGTCGAGGATGCGCAGGAGGAGACGGGAGGCCCGGGCGAAGGCCGCGTGGCCGATGTCCTCGCCGCAGGTGGCACAGGTGCCCAGGCGGGCGAGCAGGTGGGCGGCGTACTCGCGGGTGGCCTGGCGGACGGCTTCGTCGATCAGTTCGGGGAGCAGGTCGGTGAGGGGCTGGCCCTCGTAGGGGACGGCGGGGCCGGCGGCCGCGAGTTCGGCGGTGAAGCGGGTGCGGCTGGCAGGGGTGTCGGGATCGATGCCCGTGGCCGCGCAGAAGGCGGCGTACTCCTCGGGGTCGAAGAGGGTGACGGTGGTGTGGGTGCCCTGGGAGGCCCGGGTCCTCAGGAGGTCTTCCACCTGCTCGAGGTAGGCCGTGTGGTCGTCGAAGGCGAAGGTGCGGTAGCGCCGCATGGCGCGGAAGTCGTGCTCGTCGGTGAGCAGGCCGATGGTGCCGGCGATCTCCCGGCGCAGGACGCGTCGCATCGTCTGGTCGGTGTGCGCCATGTCTTCCCCCTGTGCGTGCGCAGTCGATCAATGCTCACTCACAGTAACCGAGCGCACTGACAGTGACGGGTGCGGGCCGGCCGGCGGGAGGTGGCCGGCCGGCTCGGCGGGGGTCAGGCGCGTTTGCGGGCGAGGTCCTCGAAGTGGTGCAGGAGGTCGAGGTTGTCGATGGAGCCGGGGTTGACCGCCTTCTCCAGCGGGGTGCCTTGCAGGAGGCGTTTGACGGGGACCTCGATGCGCTTGCCGGTGAGGGTGTGGGGGATGCCGGGGACCTCGATGATCTCATCGGGTACGTGGCGGGGGGAGAGCTGCTCGCGGATGGTGCGCTTGACGCGGTCCAGGAGGGCCTCGTCGAGGAGGGCTCCGGGGGCCAGGTGGACGAAGAGGGGCATCCAGTAGCCGCCGTCGGGCTGTTCGACGCCGATGACGAGGGATTCCTTGATCTCGGGGAGGCGTTCGACGGCCTCGTAGATGTCGGCCGAGCCCATGCGGACGCCCTGGCGGTTGAGGGTGGAGTCGGAGCGGCCGTGGATGACGACGGAGCCGCGGGAGGTGACGGTGATCCAGTCTCCGTGGCGCCAGACGCCGGGGTAGGTGGCGAAGTAGCTGTCGTGGTAGCGGCTGCCGTCGGGGTCGTTCCAGAAGCGGATCGGCATGGACGGCATGGGGTTGGTGACGACGAGCTCGCCGACCTCGCCGGTCAGCGGGTTGCCGTCGGGGTCCCAGGACTGGAGGTCGGTGCCGAGGCAGGGCGCCTGGAGTTCGCCGGTGTACACGGGAAGGGTGGGCACGGCTCCGGCGAAACAGGAGCAGACGTCCGTGCCGCCGCTGACGGAGGCGATCCACAGGTCGGCCCCGCTCTCGGCGAACTCGTCGTGCAGCCAGCGGAAGCCGTCGGGCGGGAGCGGCGAGCCGGTGGTGGCGACGCACTGGACGGTGGAGAGGTCATGGTCGCGGCTGGGGTGGAGGCCGGCCTTGCGGCACGCCATGACGTAGGCGGCCGAGGTGCCGAAGAGGGTGGTGCGGGTGCGTTCGGCGACCCGCCACTGGGCGCCGGTGTCCGGGTGGCCGGGGCTTCCGTCGTACAGGACGATCGTGGTGCCGGTGAGCAGGCCGGAGACGAGGAAGTTCCACATCATCCAGCCGGTCGACGTGTACCAGAAGAAGCGGTCCTGCGGGCCGAGGTCGCAGTGCAGGCCGAGCTGCTTGAGGTGCTCGGTCAGGATGCCGCCCTGGGACTGGACGATGGCCTTGGGCAGGCCGGTGGTGCCGGAGGAGTAGAGCACCCAGAGGGGGTGGTCGAAGGGGACCTGTTCGAAGTGGGGTTCGGTGTCGGCGGAGGTCAGGGCCGTCCAGTCGAGGGCGCCGTCGGGGGTCTCGGTGCCGAGCAGCGGGACGTGGATCACGGCGCGCAGGGTGGGCAGCGCCCGGCGGAGCTCGGCGACGGTGGCGCGGCGGTCGTGTTCCTTGCCGCCGTAGCGGTAGCCGTCGACGGTGATCAGCACGACGGGTTCGACCTGCTGGAAGCGGTCCAGGACGCTGCGGGCGCCGAAGTCGGGGGCGCAGGAGGTCCACACCCCGCCCACGGCGGCCGTGGCGAGGAGGGCGACCACGGCGTGGGGGATGTTGGGGAGGTAGCCGCTGACGCGGTCGCCGGGGCGTACGCCGAGGGCGCGGAGTTCCGCGGCGAGGGAGCCCACCTGGCGGCGCAACTCGGCCCAGGTGACGGGGCGTGGTACGTGGGTCTCGTCGACGTACAGCAGGGCCGGTTCGTCCGCGCGGGTGGCGGAGGCGCGCAGGGCGTGCTCGGCGTAGTTGAGGGTGGCGCCGGGGAACCACTGGGCGCCGGGCATGGCGCGGTCGCCGAGCACGCGCGCGTAGGGCGTGGCGAACCGGACGTCGAACCACTCGGTGACGGCTTTCCAGAAGGTGTCGAGCCGGTCGACGGACCAGCGGTGCAGGGCCGGATATCCGCCCTCGGCGGGGGCGCCGTGGTGCTCGGCGGCCCATGCCTGGAACCGGGTGATCCGTGCGCGGGCGGTGCGCTGGGGATCGGGCTGCCAGAGCGGCTGGGGGTTCACGGTCGTCATGGGGCGGCTCCCGGACTGTGCGCGTCGTGTGCGTCCTCCGCGCACGGGCTGGGGTGTGCGCGTGACGCGGCTGACAGGACGATGCCACGCGATCGAGGTCTGCACCAGGGTTCGCCACACATAGTCCCTGACGTGAAGATGTGCTCCCGGCACGGGTGAACGGGAGTTGAACGACACGCCTGGGCGGGGCGGTCAATGGCAGGCTGAGCAGCATGGACGGTCGTGACCTGGTGCGTTCGGTGAAGGCGGTTGGTTCGGTGGGGGCGGCGCAGGGGCTGCGTACCGTGCGGGCCGCGTGGCGCCGCAGGCGTGCCGATGCCGCCGCGCTGCCGCGGCCGGAGGCCGAGCGGGCCCGGGTGCCGGGATGCGTCACGGGGGTGGAGTCCGGGCCGGGCGGCGGCGTCGTCCGGTTCGGCCGTTCCGAGCTGCGGATCTTCGTGGCGGTGAACGGGGCGGTCTTCTGGGGGTGGGACGGCGCCGGCCCGGAGCCGTCGTACGCGCTGGCGGGCCGCTGTCCGGAGCCGGACCCGCGGGTGGTGCTGGAGCCGGACACCGCCGGGGGCTGGCGGGTGGTCGCGGAGCGGGTGACGGTGGGGGTGTCGCGGCACGGCGCGATCGAGGTGCGTACGCCCGGCGGGGTGACCCTGCGCCGTGAGCTGCCGCCGCGCTGGTGGGAGCCGGCGGGCGGCGGTGCGGCGCGCTGGGTGCAGCGGTCGGAGGTGGCCGCGGACGCGCGGTTCTTCGGGCTCGGGGGGCGCGCGTCGGGGCCGCGGCTGCGGGACGGGACGTACCGGCTGTGGAACACCGATCCCCAGGCGGCCTTCCGGCCCGGTGACGATCCGCTGTATCTCACGATGCCGGTGCAGGTGGTGGTGGCCGACGCCGGCACGCATCTGGTCTTCCACGACAACACGTGGGACGGCACGGTGACGTTGCGGGAGGGCGCGGAGGGCGCCGGGTCCGGGCACGACCGGGCCGGGACGTGCGTGCTGCGGATGGACGGCGGACCGCTGCGCTGCTGGGTGATGGTGGGCACCCCCGCGCGGGTGCTGCTGACGTGGGCCTCGCTCACCGGGGCGCCCGCGGTGCCGCCCGCGTGGGCGCTCGGTCATCATCACGCGCGGTGGGGGTTCGGCACCGAGGAGGAGGTCCGGCGGATCGTCGCGGGGTACCAGGAGCGTGATCTTCCGCTCGACGCGGTGCATCTGGACATCGACCACTACGACGGGCACCAGGTGTTCACCGTCGACCAGGAGCGGTTTCCCAAGCTGCCCGTGCTCGCCGAGGAGCTGCGGCGGGACGGGATCCGGCTGGTGTCGATCGTGGATCCGGCGGTGAAGGCGGCGCCCGGCAACGCGGTGTACGACGGCGGGAGGGCCGGGGACGTCTTCGTGCGGGACGCCGCGGGGCAGGTGGTGCGGGGGGTGGTGTGGCCGGGTGAGGCGGTGTTCCCGGACTTCACGCACGCGCGCGTGCGCGAGTGGTGGGGCGGTCTGTACGAGGAGCGGCTCGGGCAGGGGTTCTCGGGTTTCTGGCACGACATGAACGAGCCGACGTCGTTCACGGCGTTCGGCGAGCCGACGCTGCCGCGGTCGGCCCGGCACCACCTGGAGGGCCGGGGCGGTGACCATCGCGAGGCGCACAACGTGTACGCGCTGTGCATGGCCAGGGCGGGGTACGAGGGGCTGCGCAAGCTGGCGCCCGAGGAGCGCCCGTTCGTCTTCTCGCGCTCCGGGTGGGCGGGCATGCAGCGCTACGGCGGCACCTGGTCGGGGGACGTGGCCACGGACTGGTCCGGATTGCGGGCGTCGCTCGCGCTGGTGCTGGGGCTCGGGCTGTGCGGGGTGCCGTACTCGGGGCCGGACGTGGGCGGTTTCGACGGGAGTCCGTCGCCCGAGCTGTATCTGCGGTGGTTCCAGCTGGGCGCGTATCTGCCGCTGTTCCGGACGCACGCGAGCTGGCGGGCGGGGCGCAGGGAGCCGTGGGAGTTCGGTCCCGAGGTGCTGGAGCACGCGCGCGCGGCGCTGGCCGGGCGGCGGCGGCTGCTGCCGTACTTCGTGACGCTGGCGCATCTGGCGCGGCGCACCGGCGCGCCCTATGTGCGGCCGGTGTGGTGGTCGGCGCCCGAGGACCGGGCGCTGCGGGACTGCGAGGACGCCTTTTTGCTGGGTGACTGTCTGCTGGTGGCGCCGGTGCTCGACGAGGGGGCCGGCCGGCGTGCGGTGCGGCTGCCGCGGGGGCGCTGGTACGACGCGGCGACGGAGCGGGCGTACGACGGGCCGGCGCGGGTGGTGGTGGACGCGCCCCTGGGCCGGATCCCGGTGTTCGCCCGCGCGGGTGCCGTGCTTCCCGTACGGGGGGACGACGGCGGGCTGGAGCTGGAGGTGTGGGCGCCCGCCGGGGGGCGGAGCGGGGGCGGGCTGGTGGTGGCGGACCCGGGCGACGGCTGGGAGGAGCCGGAGATCGAGCGCTATGCCGTCCGCTGGGAGGGCTCGGATCTGGTCGTCGAGCGGGAGGGCGAGGAGGGCCCGGCCGAGCCCGGGCGCCCGGTGCGGGTGCGCGGGCTCGCGGCGGGGCGGAGTCAGGTGTAGCGGCCCTCGAACCAGGCCCGGACGGCCAGGGTGTGCAGCGGGAAGGCGAGTTCCTCCGGCTCGCGCAGCAGGTGCCGCCCGTCCGTCTCGTCCGTGCCGGAGAAGGGCGGGAGGCTGTCGGCCGGGCGCCGCGGGAGGAGGCCGAAGAGCAGCAGGTGGCCGTCGGGGGAGCTCATCGCGTCGGCGAGCCGTACGTCGCGGCTCGCCGCGTCGATGCCCGTCTCCTCCGCCAGTTCGCGGACGACCGCCCGCCGCCAGTCCTCACGGTCGTCGACGTAGCCGCCGGGCAGGGCGACGCCCCCGCGCGCGGGGGCCACGGTCCGGGTGATGACGACCAGGGCGGCGCCCCGGGTGTCGTACACCGGCTGGAGGGCGACCGCGACCGGCAGGGGGTTGCGGTAGGCGGCGGTGGAGCAGGCCGGGCAGGTGCGGGGCCAGCCGGTGACGCCCGGTCCGTAGGGCGCTCCGCAGCTCGAACAGTGGGTTCCGGGCGCGGAGTCGGGGCGGGGGTGGTGGGTCGCGGGCACGCGGCGGACTGTATCCGACCGTGCGGGGGCGATGCGCGGGGGCGGCTCAGCGGGCGGTGGCGACGGACCTGGTGGAGACGGGGAAGTCGAAGTAGGTGTCCGGGTACGGCTCGGGCTTGTAGGTGTAGTGCCACCACTCCTCGGCCAGGTTGACGAAGCCGGTGTCCTCCAGGGTGGTCTTGAGCAGCAGCCGGTTGGCGCGCTGTTCGCCCCGGACGCGCGGGTCGAGGGTGTGCGAGAGGGTGTCGAAGCAGTCGAAGCCGGTGCCCATGTCGACGGAGTTGTCGGGGAAGCGCTGGTCGCGTGGGGCGTGGCACGGCACGAGTGGCTGCCCGGGGCGGTAGGGCGGGGTCGGTTTCGCCGGGAGCCGGACGAGGGTCAGGTCCACCGTCGAGCCACGGCTGTGGCCGGACTTCTCGGCGATGTAGCCGTCCGCGAAGAGGCGGGTCTTGTCGACGTCCGGGTAGAACTCGCCCTTCATCGCCTGGTCGTCGAGGTCCTGCGCCCAGCGGACGAAGTGGTCGACGGCGCGCTGCGGCCGGTAGCAGTCGTAGACCTTCAGGGTGTAGCCCTTGGGGCGGAGCCGGAGCTGGGCCCGGTGGAGGGCTTCGGCGGCGGGGCGGGTGAGGAGGCAGACGGGCTGCCGGTAGCCGTCGACGCGTTCGCCGACGAAGTTGTGCCGGGTGACGTAGCGGATCTCCTGGAGGATCGTGGGGTCGACGCTGCTCAGACTGACGAAGTCCGCCGGCGCGCCGGGTTCCGGGGCGGTCCGGACGGAGGCGGTGGCGGTGGCCGTGGCGGGGGCGGCGAGCAGGGCGAACAGGGCCGCGAGTGCGAGGAGCGGGCCGCGTACCGCGGACGAAGACCGTGTCATGCTCCTCTCATCTATCAGGCGGGAGGCGGGCCCGGGAAGCGCTGCGGCCCGGGTGCGGGCCTCGCACCCGCGTTCTCGGCGGTCCACCTGAGGCGACCGGGCCGCGCTTCCGCGTGAACGTCTCATGAACTGCGCCTGGGCGGGGACCGGCACCGTCATCATGCTCCCGTGCACTCCTGGACGGACACTCTCCGCTTCGCCTTCCAACCGGTGGTCAACCTGACGACCGGCGGAGTCGCGGCACTGGAGATACTCGCCCGCCCGGAGACGGGAGACGTCCTGGCCGAGGCCCGCCGGGACCCCGGGCTCGACGAGAGGCTCGCCGGGGCGGCGGTCCGGGCGGCGGCGCTCCGGGAGACGCTGCTGCCCCTGCACGTCAACGTGTTCGCCGGGACGCTCGCCGACCTCGGCGGGCTGCCCGCCCTGTACGACGCCGTCCGGGGGACGGGGCGCATGCCGTGGGAGGTGACGGTCGACGTCTGCCCGCCGTACACCCATGTGCCGCGGCGTGCCCTGCTGGAGGCGGTGTCGGCACTGCGCGGCCAGGGTTTCCGCGTCTGCGCGGACGGGGTCGGGGACGGGGACGTACCGCTGCGGCTGCTCACCGACCTGGCGCCGGAGCTGGTGAAGCTCGACGCGTCGCTGCTCGCCCGGTCGGCGGCGGTGCGGGCGATGCGCACCCTGTGCGACGAGCTGGGGGCGCTGCTGGTCGTGGAGGGCGTGGAGACCGAGGCGCAGTGCGCGGCCGCGCGGGCGGCGGGGGCGCAGCTGGCCCAGGGCGAGCTGCTGGCGCCGCCCGCGCGGCTGCCCGCTACGGACGTGTACGTTCCGGCGCGCTCCCCCGGCGCCGTGCCGGTGCCCCGGCCAGGGCCGTCGGTGCGGGAGTTCGTGCGGCCGGCCGCGCTGCTGCCCGCGACCGCGTCCGCGGGGCAGGTGCGGGCGCTGCTGACCGGGGCGCCGGATGTGTCCGGGGTGCTGCTGGTGGACCGGGCGGGGGTTCCGGTGCGGTCGGTGCACCGGTCCCGGTTCCTGCTGTCGATGTCGAGCCGCTACGGGCACGCGCTGTACGCCGACCGGCCGGCGGCCAGGCTCGGCGATCCGCCCCGGACGGTGGGGGCCGACGCGACCGCCTGGGAGGTGCTGGACGTGGTGGCGGACGGCGGGCGGGACCGCACGTCGGACGATGTGGCCGTCGTCGACGGGTGCGGGCGGTGCGTGGGCGTCGTACGGCTCGCCGACCTCGTACGGGCGCTGGCCGAGAGCCGCGTGGAGGAGGCGGCCGGGCTCAATCCGCTGACGCGGCTGCCCGGCTCGGACGCGATCACCGGCGAGGTGGACCGGCGGATCGCGGGCGGACGGGCGTTCGCGCTGAGCTGGCTCGACGTGGATCACTTCAAGCAGGTCAACGACGGCGCCGGTTTCGCGGCGGGCGACGAGCTGATCCGCGGGGTCGGGCGGGCGCTGCAACGGGCGGCGGGCGGGCTCTCCGACGGACCCCGGGGGGCGGGTGGGGCGGTGGCGGACGGGTCGATGTGTGTGGGACACATCGGCGGGGACGACTTCCTGGTGCTCAGTGACCCCGACGGGCTGGCTCCGCTGGCGGCCTCGGTGCTGGACGCACCGTGGACGGCCGGGGGAAGGCCGGTGACGCTGTCCCTGGCGACGGTTCTGTGCGAGCCGGGCAGCGTGGTGGACCACCGGGAGGCGGCCGCGTGTCTGGCGCCGCTGAAGAAGGCCGCGAAAGCGCTGCGGGGGGCCAGTTGGGTGGTGGGGCGGGCCGGGATGCCGGGGCACGAGGTCCGGCGCGGCTCGGAACCGGTGGTGGGGGCGGGCGCGGGAACGGGGACGGCGTCGGCGGGGCGCGGGCCGGCGGAGACGGCCGGGTGCGCGGTGGCGGAGACCGGCCAGGAGTGAACGGGCGGGCCGCGCCCCTGTCCCTCAGGCACGCCCCCAGCGGTGCCCGGAGCGTGCGCGGTCCCGCGGTCATGCCACGGCCGGGTGAGGGGTCCGCTGAGCCGGAAGCGCCGACGTGCACGCGGTGAGGGCCCGGTGCACGATGGTCGCGTCGATCGGGTCGGGCGGGTGGTCGCCGGGCGGCCGGAACGGGTGGTCGCCGGTGGTGTGCGCAGCGGGCGCGGCGGACGCGGGGCACTCCCGGCGGCGGCCGCACGGGCGGACGGCTGGTCCGCAACCGTTGCCGTCGGCCGCCTTGACGGCCTCTGGGCGCCGGTGAACACTTCCGGTGTCAGCCGACATCGCCGTACATCTCGGCGTATTCCGGTACTGCGCCGCGCGGGTTCCGCTGTGTCAAGGGCGGTTCCGCGAAGGGCGGTTCGGCTGCGACGGCACGCTCGCCACGGACGCCGGGCGGGGCCCGGGCCCTCCCTGCCCCGGCGGAAGCCGCCGTGGCACACGTACCGAGCAACACGTGAGGGCCGGGGCCGGTCGTCCCGGGCCAGGCCTAGGAGCCGCCATGAGCAACGGAGACATTTTCGTCGGCGAGACCATCGGCACGGCGATCCTCATCCTCTTCGGCGCGGGCGTCTGCGCCGCCGTCACCCTCCGTTACTCCAAAGCGCGGGCCTCGGGCTGGGTGGTGATCGCGTTCGGCTGGGGATTCGGCGTCCTGGCGGGCGCGTACACCGCCGCTCCCCTGTCCGGGGGGCATCTCAATCCCGCCGTGACCCTGGGCATCGCCGTCGACACCGGGGAGTGGGGCACGGTCTGGGTCTATCTGCTGGGGCAGCTGGTCGGCGCGATGGCGGGGGCCGCTCTGTGCTACCTGGCGTACTTCGCCCAGTTCCAGGCCAATGTGCGGACGACGGGGACGGCGGAGGGGACGGCGGAGGAGCCCGTTCCCACGCTCGGCGTCTTCGCCACGATCCCGGAGATCCGCAACCCGGTCGCCAACCTGGTCACGGAGGTCATCGCCACCGTCGCGCTGGTGCTGCCGGTCCTCGCGTTCGGCCTGACCGAGGGGCTCGGCGAGTCCGGCACACAGGTGCTGATCGTCTCGCTCCTCGTGGTCGGCATCGGCCTCTCCCTCGGCGGGCCGACCGGCTACGCCATCAACCCGGCGCGCGACCTCGGTCCGCGCATCGTGCACACGTTCCTGCCGATCCCCCACAAGGGGACCTCCGACTGGGGCTACGCCTGGGTCCCGGTCGTCGGTCCGCTGATCGGCGGGGCGCTCGCGGGCCTCGTCTACAACGCGGCCTTCTGAGCCTTCGCCCCCGGCCGCCACAGCGGCTTTCCGAATCCAGCCCAAGGGGTAGCCATGCCGGACCACGACGCGAGGTACGTCGCCGCGATCGACCAGGGCACCACCTCCAGCCGCTGCATCGTCTTCGACCGGAACGGCGCCGTCGTCTCCGTCGACCAGCGCGAGCACCGCCAGATCTTCCCCAAGCCCGGCTGGGTGGAGCACGACGCCACCGAGATCTGGGCCAAGGTGCGGGCCGTGGTCGCCGGGGCCCTCGCCAAGGCGGGACTGCGCGCCGAGCAGCTCGGCGCGCTGGGCATCACCAATCAGCGGGAGACCACGGTCCTGTGGGACCGGACCACGGGCAAGCCGGTGCACAACGCGATCGTGTGGCAGGACACCCGGACCGCGTCCCTGTGCGGACGGCTGGGCGGCGCGGACGGGCAGGACCGTTTCCGCGAACGGACCGGGCTGCCGCTCGCCAGCTACTTCTCCGGCCCCAAGGCCGCCTGGCTGCTCGACAACGTGCCGGGGCTGAGGGCGCGCGCCGAGCGCGGGGAGATCGCCTTCGGCACCATCGACTCCTGGCTGATCTGGAACCTCACCGGCGGCACGGACGGCGGGCGGCACGTCACCGACGTCACCAACGCCTCCCGGACCATGCTGATGAACCTCCACACGCTCCAGTGGGACACCACCGTCCTGTCCGCCATGGACGTGCCCGAGTCCGTCCTCCCCGAGATCCGTTCCTCCGCCGAGGTGTACGGCACGGCCGTCGGGCGGCTCGCGGGCGTGCCCGTCGCCTCGGCGCTGGGCGACCAGCAGGCCGCCGTGTTCGGCCAGGCCTGCTACGACGTGGGCGCGGCGAAGAACACGTACGGCACGGGCGGTTTCCTGCTGCTCAACACGGGCGACCGGCCGGTGCCGTCGAAGAGCGGGCTGCTGACGACGGTGGGCTACAAGATCGGTGACCAGGCGCCCGTCTACTGCCTGGAGGGGGCGATCGCCATCACCGGCGCGCTCGTGCAGTGGTTCCGCGACCAGCTCGGCATCATCCGTACCGCCGACGAGATCGAGCCGCTTGCGGCGAGCGTGGCGGACAACGGCGGGGCGTACATCGTCCCCGCGTTCTCCGGGCTGTTCGCGCCGTACTGGCGTTCGGACGCGCGCGGTGTCGTCACCGGGCTCACCCGGTACGTGACGAAGGCGCACCTCGCGCGGGCGGTGCTGGAGGCCACCAGCTGGCAGACGCGTGAGGTGGTGGACGCCATGTACCAGGACTCGGGGGTGCGCATCACGTCCCTGAAGGTCGACGGCGGGATGACGAAGAACAGCCTGCTCATGCAGCACCAGGCGGACGTGCTCGGCGTGCCCGTCATCCGGCCCGCGGTCTCCGAGACCACGTGCCTGGGCGCGGCCTACGCGGCCGGGCTGGCCACGGGCGTGTGGGACGGCCTCGACGAGCTGCGGTCGCACTGGCGGAAGGACGCCGAGTGGACCCCCGCGATGGAGTCGTCCGTACGGGAGCGCGAGTACCGCGACTGGCGCAGGGCGGTGGAGAGGAGCCTCGGGTGGGTGGAGGAGGGGGACGCGTAGCCACGCGCGCGGGGCCCCGGCGTACGCGAGCGCGGGCACGCGCGCGTGAGCGTCCTTTCCCGCCGCGGTCCGTACCTCGGCCGGCGGGGTACGAGCCGTGCCCGTGTGTCAGGCGGTGACGGACCGGCGGCGGGCCGCGGCGGTCGCCATGGCGTGCTGGACGACACCGACGAGGACCTCCTTGGCCGACTCCCGCTCGCGCGCGTCGCACATCAGCAGCGGCACGGAGGGGTCGAGGTCGAGGGCGCGGCGGACTTCTCCGGCGGGGTAACGAGGGGCTCCGTCGAAGCAGTTGACGCCGACGAGGAAGGGTATGGAGCGGCGCTCGAAGTAGTCGACGGCGGCGAAGGAGCCCTCCAGGCGCCGGGTGTCGGCGAGGACGACGGCGCCGAGCGCGCCTTCGGCGAGTTCGTCCCACATGAACCAGAACCGCTCCTGCCCGGGTGTGCCGAACAGGTAGAGCACCAGGTCCTCGCGCAGGGTGATGCGGCCGAAGTCCATGGCGACGGTGGTGGTGTGCTTGTCCTCCACGCCGCGGAGGTCGTCCAGGGGCCGCCCGGCCTCGGTGAGCAGTTCCTCGGTGCGCAGCGGCCGGATCTCGCTGACCGCGCCGACGAGGGTGGTCTTGCCCACGCCGAAGCCGCCGGCCACCAGGATCTTGAGCGTGACGGGCTCGACCGGGGGTTTGCCGCGCTGGGAACGCCCGAAGATCATCGATCTCTTCTCCTGCTGGGTGCTGGACTGGACCGGCGGCGGAGCGACGAGCCCGCGCCGCCGGTGAGTTGGCCGCCGGGAGCCCCGGGGGGCCACCGGTCGCGCCCGGGGGAACCGCCGGCGGCCACCGGGGATCGCCGGGAGCCACCGGCGGCCACGAGGGACGGCCGGGGGCCGCCGCACGTCGTCCGCAGCCGCCGGGGGTTCGGTGCCGGGGCCCCTGGGGCCGTGTCGCTCACAGTGCCCGGAGGCCGTTGATCACATCGCGGAGGACGCTCTCGTCCGGCAGTTCGGCGGGGGGCACGGGCCGCGACACCCGGACGAACTCCGCGTCCACGAGGTCCCCGATGAGGACGCGTACGACGCCGACGGGCAGGTCGAGTTCGGCGGCGAGCTCGGCGACCGACTGGGGCGCGTCACGGCACAGTTCGACGATGTCCACGTGTTCCGGGGCCAGCGTCACGTCCGCCTCCGGGTCTCCGGCTTCGGGTTCGGCGACGACCACCGCGATGAGGTCCAGGCGATGCTGGGCCGCGCTGGTGGTGCGGCCCCGGGTCATGGCGTAGGGGCGGACGACCGGTCCGGCCTCGTCGTCGAACCAGTGGTTTCTTCCCTGACCGTCTGCGCTCATGTCATCCCACTACCCGCCCGAGGGCAGATCGGTGCGCGGTGCGGTGCCCAGGTGTACGCCGACCCGCTTGACGAGAAGGGTCATCTCGTAGGCGACCTGGCCCACGTCGGAGTCGGCGTCGGACAGGACGGCGAGGCAACTGCCGTCCCCGGCCGCCGTGACGAACAGGAAGGCGTCGTCCAGTTCGACGACCGTCTGCCGGACGCTGCCCGCCTCGAAGTGGCGCCCCACGCCCTTGGCGAGACTGTGGAAACCGGACGCCACGGCGGCCAGATGCTCGCTGTCCTCCCTGGTCAGATCCTTGGACACCCCCGTCGGCAGGCCGTCGCCGGACAGCACGACGGCCTTGCGGATGCTCGCGACACGGTCCACCAGGTCGTCGAGGAGCCAGTTCAGCTCCCCCTTGGCGGTCGTGGTGTGGCCGGTCACCTTCGGTGCGGTCATCGACCGTCCCCCTTTGTCGTTCGTCGTGGTGCTGTGCCGCTGTGGGCGTCGTCGCCCGCGGCGTTCTCCTCGCGGCCGCGTCGCCAGCCGCGCTGGAGCGCGGCCATACGGCTGCGTACTTCCTCGGCGTCCCGTTCGGCCGGGTCCGCCCGGTCGTCGCCGGGCCGCTCGGAGTCCCGCCGGAGCTGCGGGGCCAGGCTGGCCTGCCGGACACGGCGGGGCAGCGGGCCGGTGCCGGAGCCGGTGGCCGGTCCCGCCGTCGGGTCCGGTCCGCTCGGCGCCGCGTCGGCGTCCCGGGCCGGGCGCCGGGCCGGGCCGGGCCCGGTGCCGGCGGCCTCGTCGGCGTCCCGGGCGGGGAAGGGCCTGACGGCGGCGCTCTCGTCGGGGTTCCGGGCCTCGCGGGGCGGATTGCCGTCCGGCTCCGCGCCGCGCTCGCCGTCGGACCGGTGCCGGCGACGAGACGGCAGGGACGGCGGGGACGGCGGGGACGGCGCCCGGTCCGGACCAGGGTGGTCCGCGTTCCGGCCGGCGGCGGCCGCTCCCCCGCGGCGCCGGGTCGGCAGCGCGGGCGGCGCGCCCCCTTCCGGCCGCTCCGGCCGCTCCGACAGCTCCGGCAGTTCCGTCCGTTCCTTCTCCGCCTTCTTCCGGTCGTCTTCCGGTGCCGGCCTGCCCGCGGCCGTCAGCGGCGCCTCGCCGGACTTCTCCCGCCGGCCGCGGTCGCCCACCCGACGGCCGTGCGAGCTCACCAGCTTGGGCGTGCGACGGCGGGGCAGGGGAACCGGCGAGGAAGCGCGGTCCCGCTCCCCCGGCACCCCGTCCTCGACGCCTCGTACGCCGGTGTCGCCGCGGTGCGGCTCGCCGGGGTGACGGCCCGGTTCGTCCCGCGCGGGCAGCAGGGAGGGGCGCGGCCCGAGCAGCCCGCCGCGTGCACCGTCCTCGTCGCCGGGCACCTCGGGGAAGTCCGCGAGGGCGTCCAGGTCGACCGGTGCCTCCAGCTCGACGGGACCGTCCAGGACGGAGGCGGGCAGGCCGGGCAGTGGTCCGGGCGGCTGGGAGAGGGCGGCGCGGCGCTGCTCCTCCGGATCCCGCCGCTTGGCGTGCTGGGGCCGGTCGAGGCGGAACCCGACGCCGTTGGTGTCCGGGGCGTCGTCCGTGAGCAGCGCTTCGGGGATGAAGACGACGGCGGTGGTGCCGCCGTACGGCGACGGCTGGAGGGAGACCCGGACGTTCTGCCGCTGGGCGAGCCGGCTGACCACGAACAGGCCGAGCCGGTCGGTGTCGGACAGTTCGAACTCCGGTGTCTCGGCGAGCCGGAGATTGGCGTCGAGGAGGGCGTCGGCCGCCATGCCGAGGCCGCGGTCGTGGATCTCCAGGGTGAAGCCGTTGGCGACCCGCTCGCCCACGACCTGCACGGCGGTGTGCGGGGGCGAGAACACCGTGGCGTTCTCGAGGAGTTCGGCCACGAGATGGGTGAGGTCCGCCACGGCCGGGCCGATGACGGCGATCCGGGGCAGCCGGCGGACCTCGATGCGTTCGTAGTCCTCGACCTCGGCGACGGCGGCCCGCACCACGTCCATGAGCTGGATCGGTTTGCGCCACTGCCGGGAGGGGGCGGCACCGGAGAGGATGACCAGGCCCTCGGCGTGCCGCCGCATACGGGTGGTCAGGTGGTCGAGACGGAAGAGGTCGGCGAGTTCGTCGGTGTCCTCGGTCCGGCGTTCCATGGTGTCGAGCAGGGTGAGCTGCTTGTGGAGCAGGACCTGGCTGCGGCGGGCGAGGTTGACGAAGACCTCGGAGACACCGGCGCGCAGTTCGGCCTGTTTGACGGCGGCCTCGACGGCGGCGCGCTGGAGGGTGTTGAGGGCCTGGCCGACCTCGCCGATCTCGTTCTTGGCGTACTCCAGGCGCGGCACCTCGGTCTCCACGTCGACCTGTTCGCCGGCGGACAGGCGGCGCATGACGCTGGGCAGGCGCACGCCGGACGCCTCGTGCGCCTCCAGGCGCAGTTGCCTCAGATCACGGATGAGGCCGCGGCCGACGCGTACGGACAGGAAGAGGGAGACCAGCAGGGCCAGCAGTCCGAGCACGCCGGCGATGACCGCCTTGGCGATGACGGCCATCGCGACGGGGCGGACCCGGTCCTGGTAGCGGTCGGCGGCCCGGTCGTCGAGGGTGCCGAGTTCGTCGAGCACCTTCCCGGCCGCGGTGTCCCAGCTCCGGGCGGTGACGCCGCTGGGTATGCCGGTGTCGGAGGGGGCGGCGGAGGAGAGGGCCGCCTCCTCCGCCACACGCAGGGGCGCGGAGGAGGCGTTCTTCCAGAAGCGCTCGTAGCGGGCCCGGTCGGCGGCGGGCAGCAGCGGCAGGTTGAGGTCGTACAACTGGGTGCGCTGGGCCACGAGGTCGGAGACGTCCCGGACCTCCGCGCGGGTCAGGCGGCCCGCGACCAGTGCGGAGCCGAGCAGGGCGTCCTCGCGGGAGAGCAGTTCACGGGCGCGGGAGAGGCTGACGAGCGCGCGGTACTGCTTGTCCAGGGTGACGTTGTCGACGACGTGGAGGCCCCCGAGCAGGAACTGGCAGGAGTCGACCAGGCGGTTGTAGAGGTCGAGGGCCTGGGCGCGGTCGACGGTGCCGTCCTCGACGCCGCGGCGCAGGGACTCAAGGCCGCCGAGGGCGTCCAGGACGGCGGTCAGCCGGTCGTCCTCGCCCTGGCTCAGCGCGTCGCGCACATCGGGGTTCCGGGCGTTCTCGCGGACCTCGGCGGCCACCCGGTCGGTGGCGGCGCGGCTGCGGTGCAGGGCGGTGAGGGCCTCGGAGGCGCGCGGGTCGGCGAGGTAGACGAGGGTCTGGCGGCGCTCCTGCTGCACGGCGCGGACGGTGTCCTCGACGGGGTAGCCGACCTCCTCCACGACGGAGGACACGCTGAACAGCCGGCCGGCCTCGCGTCCCGTGAGCACGGTGGCGAAGGCCCAGATGGCGGTCAGGGACAGCAGCGGCACGAGCAGCAGCGCCACGATCTTCCGGCGGATCGACGTCCCGCGAAAGCGCATGGCCTCCCCCAGCTCGACCCCCACCGGCCGGGGGTACACATGTGCGTCAACAAACGGCGCGAGCCTACTACCGCCGCGGAGAGAACTCGAAGACCCTTCCGGACTGCGAACTTCCACACCGACGCGACAGACAGGTCGATTGTCCGGCTATCACCGGATATCTCATTCGGGTCGCGGCGGCGGTCGCGGGGCTGAAGCGCCCGTCGGGGCGGGGTGGTTGGCCCGTTCTCTTCACTTGGGGAGAAGGTGCGGGAATTTCGCGCATCCCGGGAATCTTGAGCGGGCCTCGTTCGTCCTAGGAGTGTGGGGGCGGAACCGGTCAGGGAAGCCGCATCCCGCGTCCAGGCGGCGTAAAAGTGCGCAAGCCGGGCAGCCACTGGGAAGCCGGGTCTTCCGGAGCGGGGCAGACGGCTGCCGGCGGTGGGGAGTGACACGTTGATGGGGACGGCGGAGCGGCGCGAGACGCCCGGGGACGGCGGGACGGCGCATCTGACGGCACGGCCGGACCCCGGGGCAGGGAAGCGCACCGACCCCGCGACCGGGCGCGGGACGGCAGCGGCGGACCCCGGGACGCCGAGGCGCGAGATACCGGCGGCCGGGCATGCGGCGCGCCCGTACAGCGGCGGCGGCACGAACGGCGCGGCCACGCGCGAGGCGGGGACGCGCGCGGCCGCCGGTCGGCACGGGGCGGCGTGGGAGACCGATGCGCGGGACGGCGCCGGCGGGGCCGAGAGGCAGCAGTCTGCCCACCGGTCCTTGTGGGTGGAGGAGCCGGCCCGGCGGCGCCGGCTGCCGGATCCGGTGCGCACGGCGGCCGTGCGGGCGGTGCTCATCGTCGCCGTGACGCTGATCCAGGCGATGGTGGCGGTGCTGTCCACACTGGCCGGTTCCTGGCTGGCGTTCCCCATGGTGATCAGCGGTGTCGCCAGCACGGTGGCGGCCACGTGGGGCGTGCTCGACGTCTGGGTGACGCGTCAGGTCTGGAACCAGCGTCACGGAGTGGTGTCGACGCCGAGCAGCACTGCGCGGGCCCTGCGACGCGAGCGGCGCCGGGCCCGGCGCCAGGCTCGGGCCGGCAAGCGGGCCCAGGAGCGGATACGGCGGCGGGGCGGCGCCGGGCAGTTGTCACACCCCTGAGCATCGGCGGCGCCGGGACGCCGGGGCCGCCGGCGGTGGCGGGCGGCCGTCGCGCGCGCGTGGCGGGCACCGGCCGCCTCGCCGGCTGCCGCGCCCGCGGCTTCCCCCCGGCCGGACGCTACGACGCGCTCGGCGCCGGGCGTTTGAACATCCGCGTCGCCGTGATCTCGCTGTGTACGGCGTCCCCCTCCCCGGCGGGGGCCTGCTGCGGCAGCCCCGGCCGGAGGTGTTCCTCCACGCTGATGTACTTCAGGCCCGCCCTGAGGTCGGCGTCGTTGCGCAGCCGGATGACGAGCGGGAACTCGGCGAGCGCGGTCGTGTCAAACAGGCCGGTGGTGTACAGCAGCTGCACACCGAGCGCGTCGGACACGGCCCGCTGGAGCTCCAGCAGGTAGGTGGCGTTGGCCCGGCCGATGGGGTTGTCGAGGAACAGCGTGCCGGCGTGCCGGTGCTTGTCGCGGCCCCGGTCGTTGGAGCGCAGGGCGGCCATCGTGCAGTACAGGGCGATGGCGGCGGTGAGCAGCTGGCCGCCGGAGAACACGTCGCCCATCTGCCCGACGGGGACGCGCTCGGCGCGCAGCACGGCGTCCGGCTTGAGGATCTCCACGGCGACGCCCTTGGGCTGCAGGGCCGCCGCCACACCGCGCAGCAGCAGGGACATGCCGTCGCGGCGCAGGTCGGAGTTCTTCTTCACGGCCGCGCGGGTCGCCTCGTCGATGACCTCGCCGAGCCGCTCGGTCAAAGTGGCCTGGTCGGGTTCCTCGAAGCGGATGCGCAGGAACTCCTGTCCGGACCACTCCCCGAGGCCCTCCGGGAGCCGGGAGAGCCGCTGCGCGGACCGCAGGGTGGCCAGGGACGACTCGACCAGCCCGCGCAGGCGGTCCACGATCGAGTCGCGGTTCCGCTCCAGCTGGGCCAGTTCGTCGGTGAGCACCCGCAGCCGGGGCGCGAAGGCGTCGGCCCACTTCTGGGCGTGCTCGGGCAGCGCGGCGGCGGGCAGTTCGCGGATCTGCTGCCGGGCGGGGGTGCGGACCTGCTCGTACCGCGTGGAGTTGGCGTGCCGGACCAGGACGTCACTGGCGTCGCGGACGGCGGCCTCGGCGGCGGACAGGTCGGCGGCGCAGCCGCGCAGCGACCGGCGGGCCTCGGCGGCGGACTGCCGGGCCTCCTCCAGGGTGCCCGGGTACGGCTCGGGCTCCTCCCGCTCCTCCTCGGCGGCCTGCTCGCGCAGCAGGTCGCGGAGCATGGCGGCGATCTCGTCGAAGCCGCCCGCCGCGTCCTCGGCGGCGCGGTGGGCCTCCAGCAGCTCGGCGTGCGCCTCGCGGGCCTGGGCCAGCGCCTCGGTGCGGGAGGCCAGTTCGGCCGTCGCGGTGCGCAGCAGGGCCTGGGCGTGCTCGGCGTCACGCGGGATCAGCTCTTCGGGCAGCTCGGTGTGCGCCTCGCCCTCCTCGGGCGCGTGCCGCTCGGCCTCGCCGCGCAGCCGCCCGAGCTGCTCGCTCGCGGTGGACATGCGGGTCTCCAGCAGCTGCACCAGCTCCTCGGCGCGGGCGGTGGCGGCCTGCCGGCTGGGCCCGTCGGAGCCGTCGGGGGACTCCAGCAGCTGCTCGGCGCGGGTGCGGACCTTGTTGCTGAGCCGGTCCAGCTCCGCGCGTGCCGCGCTCTCGTCGCTCTCGGCGCGGGCCTGCTCGGCGCGCAGATCGGCGCCGACGCCGACCTTCTCGTACACCTGCGACGCGGCCCGGTAGGCCTCGCGGAGCGCGGGCAGGGACGCCTGCGGCGCGTCGGTGCCGTCCTCGGGTACGTCGTCGGGGGCGCCCGCGATCTCGGAGCGCTCGGCGCGCAGCGCACGCGCGGTGCGGCGGGCGTCGTCGGCGGCGCGCTGGGCGGCGCGGCGGTCCTCGTCGGCGGCGCGGGCCCGTTCCAGGCACGCCTGGGCGCGGGCTTCCGCCTCGGCCGCCTCGTCGGCGAGTTCCCGCAGCCGGGCCTGCCAGCCGGCCCGCTCGCGCAGCCGGTGCGCGAGCCCGGCGAGGGCGTCGGCGGCCCGGCGGGCCTTCTGCGCGGCCTCCTGCCGCTCGTCGCGCACCCGTACGGCCTCGGTGGCGGCCTCCTCCGCCTCGGCCCGCGCGGTCCGCGCCTCGGCCAGCTCGGCCTCGGTCTCCTCGGCGAAGGCCCGTGCCTCCTCGGCGGCCCGCGCCAGCTCGGCGAGGCGCCCGGCGGGGCATCCGGTGCGCCAGGAGGCGAGCCGGGCCGCCAGTTCCCGGTCCTTGCCGAGCCGCGCGGCGAGCGTGCGGATCTCCTCGTCACGGCGGGCCGCCCGCGCGCGCAGCGCCTGCCGCTCCTCGTCGGCGGCGTGCTCGTCGTGCATGGCGGGGTTCGGCGGGACGAGGAACACCTCGCCGGTGTCGCTGCCGGGGGGCGGGGTGGGCGCGAGGAGCGCGGCGGCCGTACCGACGGCGACGGCCGAGCGGGGCAGCAGCGCGGCGTCGCCGAGGGCCTCGCGGGCGCGGGCGTGCGAGTCGGGGTCGGTGATGATGACGCCGTCGACCAGCTCCGGGCGGGCGGCCAGCACGCGCGCGTGGTCGGCGGGGTCGACGGACTGGGCGAGGTAGCGCCAGCCGGGCAGGGCGGGGATGCCGTGCTCGCCGAGGAACTCGACGGTGGCCAGCACGTCCGGGCCGGGCGGCAGCAGGCCGCCGTCGCCGAGCGCGCCGAGGATGCGGGCGTCGTCGGCGGCGGCGGTGCGCAGGTCGAACAGCTGCCGTTCGGCGGAGGAGACGGCGTCGTCGAGCAGCTCGCGCAGCTCCTCGGCGAAACGGTCGAGTTCCTCGGCGGTGAGGGCGGCGTCGGCGGGCCCCGGCGCGAGGGGCGCCGCGCCGTCCCCGTCCTGGTCCTGCCGGGGCTGCGGGATGCCCGGGCGGGTGGCGGAGGCCAGGCCGAGGAGTCCGGCGAGCCGCTCCTCGGCCGCCAGCGCCCCGGCGGTGCGGCGCTCGGCCTCCAGGGCGCGCGAGGCCGCCGTGGCCGCGTCGGCCGCGCGGGCGGCCGTCAGCTCGGCGCGGGACTCCGCGGCGGCCGCCTCCCGCGCGTGCTCGGTGGCCCGGCGGGCCGCCTCGCGGGCCGTGTCCCATGCCTCGACGGCGCTCTTCTCGGCGTCGCTGGCGGCGAGGGCGGCCCGGGCCGGGTCGGCGTCGGGCGCGCTGTCGTCCAGCCAGCCCGCGCGCACCGCCTCGGCGGTCTCCTGCTCGACCTCGGCCAGCCGCTGCCGCAGGTGCCCGGCCTCGCTGCGGGCCCGCTGCGCCTCGGTGGCGGCGGCGGTGGAGTCGCGGTAGGCGGCGTCGCCGGCCTCCTGGAGGGCGGCGGAGCGCTCCTCCTCCTCGTTGGCGTGCGTCTCGGCCTTCCCGGCCGCCGCGTGCAGGGCTCGTACGAGGTCGACCGCGGCCTTGGCGCGTGCGGCGAGCGCGGGGGCGGCGTCGCGCTCGGCCTCCTGGATGGCGGCGGACACGCGGGCGACGCGGTCGGCGGCGGCGCGGTGCCGCAGGACCGCTTCGGCGGCCTGCCAGGCGGCGTGCAGGGTGCGCGCGTCGGCCAGTTCGCGCTTTTGCGCGGCGGCCGCCTTCTCGGCGGCGGTGAGCGCCAGGGAGGCGTGGCGGTAGGCGAGTTCTGCGGCGATGAGCGCGCTGCGCTCGCGGGCGGACTCGGCGTGGGTGACGGCGTACGCGGCGGCGGTGACCCGCTGGGCGAGGTCGGCGGCGCGGGCCCGCTCCCGCACGCCGCGCGCGGAGAGCCGGCGGGCCAGGGCGCGGGTGCGGCGCTCGGCGGCGGTGTGGACGTCCCGCGCGCGGGCGCGGGCGCCGGCGGCCTCGACGATCCGGCCGAGCAGGTCCACCGACCCGGCGGTGAAGTCGCGTTCGGCGATCAGCTCGGCGCGCCGGCCCAGCTTGTTGCCGAAGCCGCTGACCAGGTCGGCGAGCCCGTCGGTGTCACGGGTGTCGGTGACGGCGCGGAGCAGCAGGTCGGTGAAGTCGGAGTCCTTCTTCACCGCGAACAGGCCGGCGGCCTCGCCCTCGTCGGCGTTCATCTCCCGCTGGTAGCGGAAGAGTTCGGGGTCCAGGCCGAGGTCGCCGAGGTGCTCGGTCCAGCGCTCGTGGGTCTCCTCCCAGTGCACCTCCAGGTGCGGGTAGGCCCGGCCGGCCTCCATGAGGGCGTCCCGGAACCCCTTCATGGTGCGGCGCCGCCCCCGGGCCCCGGAGACGCCCTCGACGGGCGGGCGTACGGCGGTGGACTCGGCCACGGGCAGGTTGTCCAGGGTGAGACCGGGACCGGGCCGGAAGGAGTACCACGCCTCGGCGAACTTCCGCGGGTCGTTGGAGACCTGGCGCCCGCGCCACTCGCTGACCTTGCCGACGACGACGCACTCGCCGGTCTGCACGTGCTGCCACTCCAGTGCCACGTGCCCGCAGTCGTCGGCGAGCAGGAACTTGCGCAGCACTCCGGAGCTGGCGCCGCCCAGGGTGTTGCGGTGGCCCGGCAGCATCACGGAGAAGATCAGCTTCAGCAGTACGGACTTGCCGCCGCCGTTCTCCAGGAAGAGCACGCCCGCGGGCGCGGGCCGGCGCGGGGGGCCGACCGGCTCCTCCTCGAAGAACTCCGCCTGCGTGGGCGCGGGATCGGGCACGGGCTCGCCGACGCCCCGCAGGTCAAGCACGGTGTCGGCGTAGCGTGCACCGGCGGGCCCGATGGAGTAGAGGCGGACCCGGGACAGCTCGTACATGGCGGACTCTCGTCAGTCTTCGTGAAGTCGTGGGGACGGGGCAGGGTCAGGAGGAGTGGAACGGCAGCCCGGCGTCGGCCACCAGGTCCAGGTCGTCGGTGTCCTCGGCGGGCAGCAGCGTCGGCGTGCCGTCGGTGACCGGGACGACGCCGAGGTCGAGCAGTTCGGCCAGGGCGGCGCTGCCCGCCATGTCGCGCACCTGGAGCTGGTAGCGGGCCGTGGTGCGGTAGGTGCCGCCGTGGTCGTCGCCGGTGCGCTGGAGGAATCCGGAGTCGGTGAGGAAGGCGACGGCCTTGCCGACGATGCCGGTCGTCGAGCCGGGGAGCCGGCGGGCGTCCTTGGTGGCGCCGGTCGCGCTGCGCCTGGCCCAGATCCGCCAGGCGGCCTCCAGCCCGGGCGCGTCGGTGGCCGGGTCGGTGTTCTCGCCCTGTTCGGCGGCCCGCTCCTCCAGCCGGCGGCACGCCTGCCGCACGAAGGCGTCGACGCCGTTGACGGTGACGCGCCCGATGTAACCGTCGTCGGCGAGGTCCTCGGGGCGGGGGAACGCCAGGGCGGCGACGGCGAGATGGGCCAGTCCGTGCAGGAAGCGGTCCCCGGAGTCGGCGGCGGCGCGACGCGCGTAGTCGCCCATGCGGACGGCGAACACCGAGTCCTCGGCGGCGGTCACCGCCATGCCCGCGCGCGGGGAGACCTCCAGCACGACCAGCCCGAGCCCGGCGGCCACGGCGTCGGCGAGGCGGGCGAACGGCGGATCCTCGCGGTAGCGGCGCAGCAGGTCGGCGTACTCCTGGTCGCGCGCGGGGAGCAGCTTGGGCTGGAGGCCGAAGGCGACGAGCCGGGCGGCGTCGGCGGCGTCGGCGGGCGTGACCGCCGCGGACGCGGGTGGCGCGGCACCGGTCTCCGGCTCGCTCCGGTCGACGTGCTCGGTCACGGGCGGTGCTCCTTGCTGGGGTGGTGCTGGTGCGTGGGGTGGTGCTGGGGGGTGCGGCCGGGCCGGTGCGTGCGGCGCTCGCACGGGTGCCGTCCGAACCGCTGCCGCTGGTCCGTGTCCTGGCCGTACGCGCCCTGCTCGCACGCGTCGTGCCGGGCCGCCGGGCGCTCGGCGCGGCTCACGCGGCTTCCGTCCGGTCCGCGGCCATGCCGGCCGCGTCCAGCAGGGCGGTGCCGACGATGAGGTCGGCGCCGCCGAACTCGGGATCGTCCAGCTCGGCGCCGTCGTCCACGGCGAACAGCAGCTTCTCCTCGCCCTGCCGGTAGGCGGTGCCGACGGGCGGGCTGGCCGCGTGGATCGCCAGAAGGGCGATGAGGTAGGGCAGGTCGGGGTCGTGGGGGTTTCGTCTGCGGGCGTCGGCCAGCAGTCCCGACAGCCGGCGCGGCGCGTCGTGCGGCAGGTCGAGCAGCTCCATCGCCGCCGCCAGCTGCTCCTCGCTGAAGCGGCTGTCGTCCGGGGTGGCGATCAGGTCGGGCTCGGGCATCTCGGCACCGAGGTGCTCCCGTTCCACGGGCGGGGTCAGCAGGAGGTCGACGAGGTCGCCGACCCGGACGGAGGCCGGGGTGCGCAGCCCCGTGCCGTGGGCGAAGAAGGCGTCGGTGACGCGCAGGGCCCGCTCCACGGGCAGCGGCAGCACGGGCGCGACGAGGTGGCCGTAGAGGTCGATGCCCGAGGCGGCCATGGGCGTGGCGAAGGCCTGGCGGTCCTGCTCGGCGCGGAAGAGCGGGCCGGCCTCCAGCAGCCGGGACTGCAACTGGGTGTGGCGGCGGATGCAGTCCTTGACGATGTCGACGAGTTCGGCGGCACGGCGCTTGTTCTCGGGGTCCTCGGACTCGTCACGGGCCCGGCGGATGTTGGTGAGGATCGCGTTCTCGTGGCGGTAGCGGTCGGCGACGTGGTCGAGCGCCTCGGCGATCATGTCGGGCACGGCGTTGAGCCAGTCCACCGCGCGGACGTTGCGCCGGGTCGCCTCCAGTGCCTTGCGCAGGGTCTCGGAGTACTGCACGGTGCGGTACCGGGCCTGCTCGGCGGCGAGCTGGGCGTCGGCGAGCCGGCCCCGGCTGATCAGCACCTCCAGCTTGACCTCGGCGGCGATCTGGGCGCTGGTGACGTCGGTGTCGAGGGCGCCGACGAGGACGTTGACCGCCTCGTCCGTCGTCCGCAGGTAGACGGTGCCGCCGGGGCCGGGGACCTCCTCGATCAGCTTGAAGTCGTAGTCGCGCCGGACATAGGTGCCGTCCGGGTCGAACGTGCCGTACACCGCGCGGAAGCCGCGGTCGACGCTGCCGACGTTGATCAGGTTCTCCAGCACCCAGCGGGCCACCCGCTCGTGCTCGGCGGCGGGCCGCCGCGGGGCCTGGGCGGCGATGCGCGGGACCAGCCGGGCGACGATCTGCTCGTGGTCGGCGCCCGTGTCGAAGTCCATGTTCAGCGTGACGAGGTCGATGGCGGCGAGCGCGACCTCCGCCATGCCGTAGACCGAGTACTCGCCCGCGAGATTGGCCTTGCGCGCGTCGAGATCGTGCAGCGGCGCGGTGCAGGCGAGCGCGCGCAGCCGCCGCGCCAGTCCCTCGTCGGCGGCCGGACCCACAGCGGGCCGCGGCCCCGCGCTGAGCTGGGGCGGAACGCTGTCCGTCGTTGCAGGCGAAGTCACGGTGCACAGACTAGGTCCTTGGTCTGACAACCTCCCAAACGACCGCAGACGCACCCCGGCATGACCACGGTCCAGCCGAAGCGCACCGGCCTGCCGGCCGCCTGCGGGCCGCGCCCGCGGCGGTGGGCGGCGGCGCCGTGGACCGGCGCCGCCCCGCCGTGACCGGCGCCGACGACCGGCACCGAGGAGCGAAGCCGGGGCGCGCGTCCGGCCGTCGCGGGCCCGGTCACCGTCCCGTCACCGTCCCGGAGCGAGACCCGCCGGCCGCTACCGCCCCTCGTCCCCGACCCGTCGCCGGTAGACCTCCACGACCCGCTCCAGCGAGTCGGCCAGGTAGACGGCGAGCAGCCGCTCGGCGGCCTGGCGGTCCCCCGCCTCCAGGGCTCCCAGGATCTGCCGGTTGCGGGCCATGTAGGACTCGTGCAGCCGCCGGGGATCGTCCACGACGTGGAAGGCGAGACGCAGTTCGGCGAAGACGCTGCGCATCAGTTCGTCGGTGCGCTCGCTGCCGGCCAGGGCCACCAGCTCCCGGTGGAAGTGGATGTTGGCCGTCCCGACCGCTTTCCAGTCACCTTCACGGGCCGCGTGCCGCCCCTCCTCCACGGCCCCGGCGAGCCCGTCCAGGCCGAACGGCGGCTCGCCCAGTCCCCGGACGACGGCGCACTCGACGAGGGTGCGGGTGCGGTAGATGTCCTCGACGTCCTCGACGGTCAGGACCCGGACGAAGACGCCGCGGTTCAGCTCGTGGACGAGCAGGCGTTCGTGGGTGAGCAGCCGGAACGCCTCGCGGAGGGTGTTGCGGGAGACGCCGAGCGCGCCGCCGATGCTGTCCTCCGACAGCCGGGTCCCGGGCGGGAAGAAACCCTCGGCGATCCGGGTCCTGAGGATGTCGGCGACCCGTTCCGCGGTACTGGTGCGCCCGAGGAGCGCGCGATCGTCGGCCAGTTGGGTGAGCGGCTCTGCCATGCCCGGAATTCAATCGCGGAACAGAAGAACGAAACAACAGGGGTATTGAGGGATCGTTGAACAATCCTCTACGGTGCTCTGCACGGCGGCGCTTCCCCCGCTCCCGGAAAACGCCTCCCCCGCCCACGGAACGGCTCGTCCTCAAGCACCCTCCGTCCTCCTTCTGCGAGGTGCCCATGAGCAGGACCCCTCCACCGCAGGCCATGACACCCACCGGCCCGGACCCCGGTACGGACGGACGCGGCGCCGAGGACGGCGCGTTCGGCTGGCTGCGTGCCCTGGGGCCACGGGGCCGCCGCGCCTTCGGCGGCGCGTTCGGCGGCTACGCCCTCGACTCCTACGACTACTTCACGCTCCCGCTGAGCATGGTCGCCCTGGCCGCGTACTTCGGCCTGGACAGCGGCCAGACCGGACTGCTCACCACCGTGACGCTGGTGGTCTCCGCGGTCGGCGGCGCCCTCGCGGGCGTGCTCGCGGACCGGATCGGCCGGGTCAAGGCGCTGCTGCTGACCGTGATCACGTACGCGGTGTTCACGGTGGCCTGCGGCTTCGCGCCCACGTACGAGACGCTGCTGGTGTTCCGCGCCCTACAGGGCCTCGGCTTCGGCGGCGAGTGGGCGGTGGGCGCGATCCTGGTCGCCGAGTACGCGAGCGCCCGGCACCGGGGCCGTACGCTCGGCGCGATCCAGAGCGCCTGGGCCGTGGGCTGGGGCCTGGCCGTGCTCGTGTACACGGCGGTGTTCTCGCTGGCCGGCGACGATCTGGCCTGGCGGATCATGTTCTGGACGGGTGCGCTGCCCGCGCTGCTGGTGGTGTGGGTGCGGCGCAGCGTGCGCGACGCCCCGGAGGCGAGCGCGGCACGCGAGCGCAGCGCGCGGAAGGGCTCCTTCGCGGCGATCTTCGCCCCGGCCCGGGCCGGGGCGCCCGGTCTGCTGCGCACCACGCTCTTCGCCGGTCTGCTGTCCACGGGCGTCCAGGGCGGCTACTACACGCTGGCCACGTGGGTGCCGACGTACCTGAAGACCGAACGCGGTCTTTCCGTCGTCGGCACCGGCGGCTACCTGACGTTCCTGATCTCGGGCGCCTTCGTGGGCTATCTGACCGGCGGCTACCTCACCGACCGGCTGGGGCGGCGGCGCAACATCTGGCTGTTCGCCCTGCTGTCCGCGGTGTGCGTGGTGGCGTACGCGAACATCCCGAGCGGCGCGGACACCCTGCTGCTCGTGCTCGGTCTCCCGCTCGGGTTCTGCATGTCGGCGATCTTCAGCGGCTTCGGGTCGTATCTGGCCGAGCTCTATCCGACGGCCGTGCGCGGCACCGGCCAGGGCTTCACGTACAACACGGGGCGGGCCGTGGGCGCGGTGTTCCCCACCACGGTCGGTTTCCTGGCCGACGGCTGGGGCGTGGGCGGCGCGCTGCTGTTCGGCGCGATCGGCTACGGCCTGGCGGCTCTGGCCCTGCTGGGGCTGCCCGAGACCCGGGGAAGGGAGCTGGCGTGAACCCGGCACACGACCGCGCGGCAGGCGCGGCCGAGGACCGGCCCGTGGTCCTCGTCGACGAGCACGCGCACGCGTGGAGCCCGGAAACGGCCCGCGCCCGCATCCGTGCGGGCCTGGCGGGCCCCACGGCCGGGGTGGCGGCGGGACGTACGCAGGCCAACCTGATCGCCGTGCCCGCCGACTGGGCCTACGACGTGCTGCTGTTCTGCACGCGCAACCCCAAGCCCTGCCCGGTGCTCGACGTGACCGACGCCGGGTCGTGGACGACCGTCCTTGCCGAGGGCGCGGACCTGCGCACCGACCTGCCGCGCTACCGGGTGTGGCGGGACGGGGAGCTGGTGGACGAGCCGACGGACGCGCGCGCCTACTGGCGGAAGGACCTGGTGTCGTTCCTGATCGGGTGCAGCTTCACCTTCGAGTGGGCGCTGGCGCGGGCGGGTGTGCCGATCCGTCATGTCGAGCAGGGCCGCAACGTGCCGATGTACGTCACCACCCGCCCGTGCCGTCCGGCGGGACGGCTGCGCGGACCGCTGGTGGTGTCGATGCGCCCGGTGCCGCGGCGGCATCTGGCGGCGGCGGTCCGCGAGACCCGGCTGTTCCCGGCCGTGCACGGCGGTCCGGTGCACTGCGGCGACCCGTCGGTGCTCGGCATCGGCGACCTGGGCCGGCCGGACTTCGGCGACCCCGTGGAGTGCGCGCCGGACGACATCCCGGTGTTCTGGGCGTGCGGGGTGACCCCGCAGGCGGCGGTGGCGGCCTCCCGCCCGCCGTTCGCGATCACGCACGCGCCGGGGCGGATGTTCCTCACCGACGCGCTCGACGAGCAGTACCGCGTGGCCTGACGGGGCACCCGCGCGGCCCGCACCGGATGGGCGGGCGGGGGCCCCGGCGGGCCGGAAGACCTTGCGAACCGGAGACACTGGAGACATGACCTCGATCGACCTCAACGCCGACCTCGGCGAGGGCTTCGGCCGCTGGCGGCTCACCGACGACGAACGGCTGCTGTCGGTCGTCACCAGCGCCAATGTGGCCTGCGGCTTCCACGCCGGGGACCCGGCCACCATGCGCCGGGTGTGCGAACTGGCCGCCGAGCGCGGGGTGGTGATCGGGGCGCAGGTCTCCTACCGGGACCTGGCCGGGTTCGGACGGCGCGCGATGGACGTGCCGCCCGCCGAGCTGGCCGCCGAGGTGGCGTACCAGATCGGCGCCCTGGGGGTCTTCGCGCGCGCCGCGGGCTCGCGCGTGGCGTACGTCAAGCCGCACGGCGCCCTGTACAACCGCGTCGTCCACGACGCGGAGCAGGCCGCCGCGGTCGTCGAGGGCGTGCTGATCGCGGACGGCGGGCTGCCCGTTCTCGGCCTGCCCGGCTCCCGGCTGCTGGACCTGGCCGCGCAGGCCGGCCTGCCGGCCGTCACGGAGGCGTTCGCGGACCGCGCGTACACCGACGAGGGCACGCTCGTACCGCGGGGTCAGGACGGGGCGGTGGTGACCGACCCGGAGGCCGTCGTGGCGCGGTCGGTGGAGCTGGCCCGCTCGGGCACGGTCACCGCGCGCTCCGGAGCGCGGATCGGGGTACGGGCGCGGTCGCTGTGCGTACACGGCGACACGCCCGGCGCGGTGGAGCTGGCCCGCCGGGTCCGCGACCGGCTGGAGGCGTCCGGCGTCCGGGTGGAGTCCTTCGCATGAACGTGCTGCGGGTCGGCGAGGACGCCCTCCTCGTGGAAGTGGCCTCCGGCGAGGAGGCCCAGGCCCTGCACGCGGAGCTGCTGCGGCGGCGGGCGGAGGGATCGCTGAGGGCCCGGGAGATCGTCCCGGCGGCCCGCACGGTCCTCCTCGACGGTCTCGCGGAGCGGTCCCGTGTGATGTCCGAGCTGTCCGCCGCCGAGGTGCCGCCCGCTCCCCCGCGCGTGGGGGACGTCGTCGAGCTCCCGGTCCGCTACGACGGGCCGGACCTGGGCGAGGTCGCGGCGCGCTGGGGCGTGGCCGAACCGGAGGTGGCGCGCATCCACGCGGGCACCGAGTTCCGCGTCGCCTTCTGCGGCTTCGCGCCGGGCTTCGGCTATCTGACGGGGCTGCCGGCGCGCTACCACGTTCCGCGCCGGGACACCCCGCGCACGGCCGTCCCGGCGGGCTCCGTGGCGCTGGCCGGCCCGTACACGGGCGTGTACCCACGCTCGTCGCCCGGCGGGTGGCAGCTGATCGGTACGACGGACGCCGTGCTGTGGGACCACACGCGGGTGCCGGCGGCGCTGCTGTCGCCGGGGACGCGCGTCCGCTTCGTCGACCGGGGGCGGTCATGACCGACCGCGCGCTGGCCGTCGTACGGGCCGGTGCCCTGACCACCGTGCAGGACACCGGCCGGCCCGGACACGCCCACCTCGGGGTCCCCCGGTCCGGGGCGCTCGACGCGCCCGCGGCGGCGCTCGTCAACCGGCTGGTCGGCAACGCGCCGCGGGCCGCCGTCCTGGAGACCACCCTCGACGGCTGTGCGCTGCGCCCCCGTTCGGCGGTCACGGTGGCGGTCGGCGGTGCCCCGTGCCCGGTGACGGTGGACGGACGCCCCGCCCCCTGGGGCGCGCCCGTGCACGTGCCGGCCGGCGCTCTGCTCGAGGTGGGGGCCGCCGTGTCCGGCGTCCGCGCCTACGTGGCCGTCTCCGGTGGCGTCGCCGTCGAGCCGGTGCTCGGGAGCCGCTCCACCGACCTGCTCTCCGGACTCGGCCCGCCGCCGCTGCGGAACGGTGCCGTGCTGCCTCTGGGACGCCCCGGCGTCCTCCGCGCGCGCGTGGACGTCGCTCCGCAGCCCGCGCCCCCCGCCGAGCTGGTGCTGCGGGTGACGCTCGGCCCGCGCGACGACTGGTGCACGCCGGCGGCGGTACGGACGTTCACCTCCCGCGCCTACCGGGTCTCGCCCGCGAGCAACCGCATCGGCCTGCGCGTGGACGGCCCCGCGCTCACCCGGGCCCGTACCGGCGAACTGTCCAGCGAGGGCATGGTGCTGGGAGCCGTCCAGGTGCCGCCCGACGGCAGACCGGTGGTGTTCCTGGCCGACCACCCGACCACCGGCGGCTATCCGGTGATCGGGGTCGTGCGCACCGCCGACCTCCCGGCCGCGGCCCAGGCGAGACCGGGCACCCCGGTGCGCTTCGTGGCCGTGCGCCACCGCTGAGCCACCCGGCGGGGGCGACGCTCCCGGGCCACGGGCCTCCCGAGCCACGGACCTCCTGAGCCGGCGACGCCGCGAGCCACGGGCCTCCCGGGCCCGCGACGCCCCGAGCGCCGCCGACACCGGTCCGGCGCGAGCTCTTCCAGGAGCCGGGCCAGGCGCCGCCTGCCGGTTCAGGACGCGGTGGCCGCCGGTTCCGGGCAGCGGCGGCGCGGGCAGGGTGATCACCCTGCCCTGCCCGGTCTCGCGGTCGCCGGCGTGCTCGCCGGGGACGATCGGGACGGGTTCGTGTCCCGCCGCCCGGTAGCCCCGGCCGAGCTCGCGCAGCGCGGTGCGCAGGCCCCCGGAGGCGGGCGTGACGAAGTTGGCGAGCCGTACGATCCGCAGCCCGCGTACGGCCGGCCGGTTCATGCCGCCACCGCCGGGGCCCGCAGGGCGAGGACGTCCGCGTAGTGCCCGATCAGCCGGTCGCCGACGGCCGCCCAGGTCCGGCCCTCGACGGCGGCGCGCCCGGCCGCTCCGTACGCCGCCCGCTGCCCCGGGTCGGCGGCCAGGGTCCACACGGCGTCCCGTACGGCGGCGGCGTCGCCGGGCGGGACCAGCAGCCCGGTGCGGCCGTGGGCGACCAGGTCCAGCGGGCCTCCGGCGGCGGGGGCGATGACGGGGACACCGCTGGCCATGGCCTCCTGCACGGTCTGGCAGAACGTCTCGAAGGGACCGGTGTGCACGAACACGTCGAGCGAGGCGAAGATCCGGGCCAGGTCGTCGCCGGTGCGGCGGCCGAGGAAGACGGCGTCCGGCAGATCCCGTTCCAGCGCGGGCCGGCGGGGTCCGTCACCGACGACCACGACCCGGACCCCCTCCAGCCCCTGGACCCCGGCGAGCAGTTCGACCCGCTTCTCGGCGGCGAGCCGCCCGACGTAGCCGACGATCAGCTCGCCGTTCGGGGCGAGTTCGCGGCGCAGAGCGGCGTCGCACCGGCCGGGCCGGAAGCGGACGGTGTCGACTCCGCGTGGCCACAGTTCGACCCGGGGGACGCCGTGTGCCCGCAGGTCCCGCGCGGCGGCGCTGGAGGGGGCCAGGGTGAGGTCGGCGGCACCGTGCACGGACCGCAGCCGCCGCCAGGCCGCCGCCTCCCCGGCGCCCAGGTACGTCCGCGCGTACCCGGCCAGGTCGGTCTGGTAGACGGCCACGGCGGGGATGCGGAGCCGGGCGGCGGCCGCCATGCCGCGCACCCCGAGCACGAAGGGTCCCGCCAGGTGGACGAGGTCGGCGCGGTGCCCGGCGAGGGCCGCGGCGACCCGTCGGCTGGGCAGGGCGACCCGGACCTGCGGGTAACCGGGGAGCGGGAGGGAGGGGACGCGGACGACGGGGCACGGCGCCTGGACGCCGGGTTCGCTGCCGGCGGCCGGGGCGGGGGCGACGACGAGGGGAGCGTGACCGCGGTCGACGAGGTGCCGGGCGGTCTGGAGCGCGCAGTGGGCCACGCCGTTCACATCGGGGGGAAAGGATTCGGTCACGATGACGACACGCATGGGGGTGTTGTCGCCGTGCTGGACGTGCCCGCGTCAACGTCGATCTTTCCTGGCGAGGAACGTCCCATGAGCGTTGCCCACGCGCCCGGGCGGGCCCCGCCCCGTCCACACCGGCCTGGCCCGGGGCTCACCCGGCGTTCACCGCGGCGGGCGTCCGACGGCTCGGCCGCCGGGCCGCGCGGGGGTCGTGGAGCCCGGCGGCGCCCGGCCGCGCAGGAGCAACGGCACCCGCGTCTTCCCGCCCGCCCGTCTTCGGCCCCGCGCGGGGAGCCACGCCCCGGCAGGACGTCCCGCGGGCCGTCCGCACGGGGTGGTCACGGCGCGACCGTGGCCGCCCCGCCTCCCGTCCGCACCGCGATCACAGCGCCGCCGCGTCCGGCCCGATCCGGCTCCGCACGGCCGTCTGCACCTCGGCCTCCTCCGCCGGGTCGGCGGCGAGCCGGCGCAGCCGCTCCACGACGCGCAGGTCACCGGTCTCGGCGTGCCGGGCGGCGAGTTCGCGGGTGGTCTCCTCGCAGTCCCACAGGCACTCGATGGCGAACCCGGCCGGGAACGAGGGATCGGTGGCGGCGAGGGCGCGGGCGGCCCGGCCGCGCAGGTGGGACGAGGCGGTCTCACGGTAGATGTGCCGGAGCACGGGGGCGGCGCAGGCGATGCCGAGTCGTCCGGCACCGTCGACGAGGGTCCACAGCGTCGGCGCGTCGGGCCCCTCGCCCCGTACGGCCTCGCGCAGGGCGGCGAGGACCAGGTCCCGGTCCCGCGCCGCGCCCCGGCAGGCGAGGAGGCGCCCGGCGGCGGCCCCCAGGGCGTCCGGGCGACGGGCCCAGCCACGGGCCCGGTCGACGGCGACGGCACTGCGCATGCGTTCGAAGGCGTCGACGGCGGCCTCCACGACGACCGTCGAGCCGGTGGTCACGGCCTCCTCGATCAGGTCGAGGACGCCGGGATCGCCGCTGTCGGCGAGATAGCGCAGCGCGGTGCAGCGGGCGCCGTCGCCGCCGTGGCGCGCGGCCTCGACGATCTCCCGCCGGTCCTCGGGACCGGCGACGGCCATGAGGCAGCGGGCGGCGGGCACGTGGAGCGCGGCGCCGCGCTCCAGACCGTTGTGCGCCCATTCGAAGACGGCCCGCACGCTCCACCCGGGGCGCGGTCCGGAGGGCCGCATCTGCCGCTGCCAGCGGTCGAAGCAGCCGGTTTCCCGGGCGGCACGCACACGCGTGGCGACCGACGGCCGCGGGTCCTCGGCCCACAGCCGCCAGGGCCGGGGTTCGAAGGCGTCGCGGACGGCGGCGGCCAGTTCTGCCTGGCCCTCGGCGTCGGCGGGGAAACGGGCCAGGACGGGTCCGGCGAGGGCGCGCAGCCCGGCGTCGTCGTCGCGCAGGGCGAGTTCGTCCAGGGCCCAGGCCCAGTTGGTGCCCTGGGCGGCGTACCGGCGCAGCAGGGCGAGGGCCTCGCGCCGGCCGTAGGAGGCGAGGTGGCCGAGGACGGCGAGGGCCAGACCGGTGCGCGACTCGTCGGGGTCGAGGACGTCCTCCGGGCCGAAGAGGTGCGCCTCGATGGCGTCCAGCCCGCCGTCCAGGTCGAGGTGGAGGCGTGCGTAGTACAGGGAGCGGTTCTCCACCTGCCAGTCGTGGCGGGGGTCGTGGAGCACGCAGTGGTTCAGTGCCGCCAGGGCCTCGGCGCGCGGGGCGGTGAGCGCGTGCAGTGTGCCGTCGCCGCGGCCCCGCTGGAGCAGGCCGAGCAGCGTACCGCTGGGCGCTATGACCGGATCGAACATGGGAAACAGCCTCACATCAAGCGTCGACGCAACCGGGGACGTGCCTTACCTGGCCGCGTGACGACACGTCGGGGCGCCCGCCGTTTCCTGCTTGCTGTAGACCATCTTCCTCTGCCTCTCGTCGGTGGCCCATGCGGACCGCATCACGGCCCGCGCGGTGCGGCAACACCTGCCCAGCCAGCACGTCCGTGAATCACGTCGCCATGATGACCCGGCGGTCACATCTGCCGCGACCGAAATTTCGGCGGCCCTTTACCGCCTCCCCCGTTGTCGATGTCTTCGCTGGTCGAAGGCCGGGATCAGTCCCGGAGCACTGCGCGCGCCACTGCCGGCGCCCCTGCGCGCGTCGCCGTCGGCGCCCCCGCGCGCGTCACTGCGCGCCGAACAGCTCCAGCACCTCCGCCCGGTTGAACATCCGGGCCGTGTCGATGGCCGAAGGGGTGCCCGCCGAGGGGTCCGCGCCGCCCTCCAGGAGGGCCTTGACCACGGCGGTCTCCCCCTTGAAGACCGCGCCGGCGAGCGGGGTCTGCCCCCGGTCGTTGATCCGGTCGGCCTCGGCCCCGCGGGCCAGCAGGGCGCGCACCGCCTCGGCGTGGCCGTGGTAGGCGGCGAGCATGACGAGGGAGTCGCCGCGGTCGTTGGTGAGGTTGGCCGGGACGCCGGCGTCCACGTAGGCCACGAGTTCCTCGGTCCGTCCCTGCCGGGCCAGATCGAAGATCTTGGTCGCCAGCTCCACGACCTCGGGGTCGGGGGCTTCACTCATCGGCCGGACCGCCTCTCACTGCAAACGTACGAACGTTGGGGACTGGGTGCGTACGGCGGCGAGCGGCGCAGCCGTACGAGTGAATCGCCAGCGTACTGGCTCGCGTCGCACACCACCCGACACGGCGGAGGTAAAGATCACCGCAGAACCGGCCGGACGCAAGCGCGCTGCTCGGCCGACACGGCAACCACTCCGCCAAACAGGGCAAATAAGACGAATTTCGCCCATTTGCACCTTTAATCGTATAGATACATCCTGTGAGCCTGGAAGTACTCATGGTGACTGTCCCCGCGAACCAGGAGAACTCACATGATCCTCTCCATCTCAGGCGTGGTCCTGCTCGGCATCGTCGTGTTCATCTTCTTCCGCAAGGACGGGCTCAAGCCGTCCCACGCGATCATCTCGATGCTGTTCGGCTTCTACCTCGCGAGCACGGCCATCGCCCCGAGCATCAAGGCGGGCGGCGAGAGCCTGGCCGGCCTCCTCGGCGGTATCAAGTTCTGACCGCCCCCGCCCCGACCCCCACCCCCGTACGCATCCCGCCCGTACGCACCCCCAGGAGGCAGGAGTGGCCCGGCGCCCTCTCCCCCGCATTCTGAGCAACGGCGGCGCACAGCTCGCCCGGAGCCGGGAGCTGGCCCGGACGGCGGCCGACAGCGCCACCGACGTCCTCCAGCCGCTGATCACGATCGCCCGCGGTCTGCGCCGGCTGGCCGCGGCCGCCGGGCGCAGGTGGACCGGCACCCCCAAGGACCGGCGCGGCGCGCTGCTGTTCCTGGTGGCCTCGGCCTTCCTGGTCATGGCGCTCGTGCCGTACGGGCCGCTGCTCGCCGTCGTCGTTGTGATGGCGGCGGCGGCCTGGCAGGGCCGGGACCGCACCCCGCCGCCGCCCGCAGGGCCGGACGCGTCCCAGAGCCTGCGCCTGAAGTCCCTGTACGAGGCGCTGGTGCCGTACTTCGCGCTCGCCGAGGACCCCGATCCGCTGTACGCCCACGGCGGCACCTGGGAGAAGGCCTTCCCGGCGTACGAGTTCGACGACGGGGGCCGCTTCGCGCACCTGGTGATCCGCTACCCGGCGCACTTCACGGACGGGGAGGCGGAGTCCCGGGCCCGCATCGAGCACCTGCTCGCGGCGAAGGCGGGACGGGGCCGTGAGTACCACTTCGCGTGGGACGAGGAGGCCAACCACCTCACGGTCACCGTCCTGGCGCCGCTGCCCACCGGCATCACCGCCCAGCGCTTCGTCACGGCACCCGGGGAGACCGTCCTCGGCTTCACCGACCCCACCGCCGTGCAGCGCACGCTCCCCGTGACCGACGGCGAGGAACAGCGCGATGTGCCGCCGGTCGTCTGGCGCACGGGCATCCGCTCCACCGAGCCGCACCTGCTGGTCCTCGGCCAGCCGGGCAGCGGCACGTCGACCCTGCTGCGCTCGGTCGCCTTGCAGGCCCTCCAGCACGGCGACCTCCTGATCGTCGACGGCGGCGGTACGGGTGAATACGCCTGCCTGCTCGGCCGGGACGGTGTGCTGGCCGTCGAGTGCGGTCTCACGGGGGCGCTGACCAGCCTGGAGTGGGCCGCCCACGAGACGGAGCGCCGGCTGGTCGCCGTCAACCGGGCCCGGCAGGCGGGCCATCCGCCGCCGGACGACACCAGACGGCCGCTGTGGATCCTGCTGGACCGCCCGAGCGCCTTCACCCACCTGGCCGCCACCGGCGACCGCCGGGATCCGCAGAGCCTCCTCCAGGTACCCCTGCGGCACGGCCGCGCGGCGAACGTGACCGTGGTCGTCGCCGACCAGCTGGACTGCCTGGACCTCCTGAGCGACGCCGTACGCCAGCACACGCGCGCGCGTGTGGTCCTGGGCCCCGCCTCGGCGGATCAGCTGCGGGCCGTCCTCGGCGCTCCCCCGCGGACCACACCCGTCGAACAGGTCCCGCCCGGCCGCGGCTACGCCCGCCTCGGCACGGGCCCGGTGCACCGCGTCCAGGTACCGGCGACGCCCGACCCCCACGACGACGCCACCTGCGACGCCCACCGCCAGGCCGTCCTGGCCCTGCTGCCGCCGCGCACCGAACCGGCGGACGGGGAGAAGGTCCCGGACCCGGCGGAGCCGGCGGAACCGGAGCGGACCACGCCGGCCTCGCCGGTCCTCACCGACCCGGACACCGCCTCCGCCCCGGCGGATCCGGCCCTCACCGACCCGGACGCCACCCCCGCCCGACCCGTCCCGGCCCTCACCAAGCCGGACACCACTCCCGCCGAGCCGGTCCGGACCCACACCGACCCGGACACCGCCCTCGCCCCACCCGTCCCCGCACTCACCAAGCCTGATCCCGGCCCCGGCCCCGCCCCCGCCGAAGCCCTCCCGGCCCTCAGGGAGACGGAGACCGCGCGCGCCGAACCCGTCCCGGCCCTCGCCGGCCCCCACACGGCACCGGTGAGGACGGCCCCCGCCCTCACCGCCCCGGACGCCCCCGCCCAGGCCGCCCCGGCCCTCCCGGACCCGGAGAGCGCCGCCGAACCCGTTCCGACACTCACCAGGCCCTGAGACACGGGCGCCCCCGGGCACCCGGCGGCTTCGGTCACGGCGACGCCCCCCGCGCGGCCGTGACGGCGGCACCGCGCGGGGGCCCGGCCCTCAGGCCACGAAGGTGCGCGGTGCCTCCACCCCCGCGGTCCCCCCGCTCTCCACCACCCGCGCCGCCGCGGCCAGGCGGGTCGCCGCCTCCTCCGCGACCGCGCCGCCGACGGTGAACGGCAGCCGGACGTACCCCTCGAAGGCGCCGTCCACCCCGAACCTCGGCCCGGACGGCACCCGCACGCCCACCCGCTCCCCCGCCTCGGCCAGCCGCGAACCCGACAGGCCACCGGTCCGCACCCACAGGGTGAGACCGCCCTGCGGCACCTCGAACTCCCAGCCGGGCAGCTCCCCGCGTACCGCCGCCACCAGCGCGTCCCGGTTCTCCCGCGCCTGCCGGCGGCGCACCGAGACCGCCTCTTCCCAGCCGCCGGTGCTGAACAGCCAGTTCACCGCCAGCTGCTCCAGCACCGGCGTGCCCAGGTCGGCGTAGGCGCGGGCGGCGACCAGGCTGCGGATCACGTCCGGGGCCGCGCGGACCCAGCCGATGCGCATGCCCGCCCAGAACGCCTTGCTCGCCGACCCCACCGTGATCACGGTCGAACCGGCCGGATCGAACGCGCACACGGGCCGCGGCATCCGGACCTCCTCGTCCAGCCACAGCTCGCTCATCGTCTCGTCGGCCACCAGGACGGTCCCCGCCGAGCGGGCCGCGTCCACCAGCCGCCGCCGCTGGTCCTCGTCGGCGAGCGCGCCGGTCGGGTTGTGGAAGTCGGCGACGACGTAGGCGATCCGGGGCGCGGCCTCGCGCAGCACCTGGCGCCAGCGGTCCAGGTCCCAGCCGGTGAGCCCCTCGGCCATCGCCACCGGCACCAGCCGCGCCCCCGCCTCCCGCATCAGCTGGAGGATGTTGGCGTACGACGGCGACTCCACGGCGATGCGCTCGCCCCGGCCGCCGAACAGATGGCAGATGGCGTCGATCGCGCCCATGGCGCCGGTGGTGACCATGATCTGCTCGGGCATGGTCGGGATCCCGCGCGCGGTGTAGCGCTCGGCGATCATCGCGCGCAGCGCGGGCAGCCCGGCGGGATAGTCGCCATGGGTGTGCGCGTAGGGCGGCAGTTCCTCCAGGGCGCCCCGCACGGCGCGGGTGAGCCACGGCTCGGGGGCGGGAAGCGCGGCGCAGCCGAGGTCGATCATCGAGCCGAGGGCCTCGGGCGGCAGCGGCTCCAGGCCGCGCGCGGGCAGCGGGTTGCCGGCCGGTACGGCGGTCCAGCTCCCGGCGCCGCGCCGGGACTCCAGGAAGCCCTCGGCGCGCAGCGCCTCATAGGCGGCGGCGACCGTGGTGCGGCTGACGGACAGGGCGAGGGCCAGCTCCCGTTCGGCGGGCAGGCGGGCGGCCACCGGCACCCGCCCTTCGAGGACCAGCAGCCGGATGCCGTCGGCGAGCGCGCGGTAGGCGGGCGGGCGGCGGGTGCCGGGGCCGGCCGGCCGGTCCTGCTGGGAGCCGAGCAGCCGCGCGAGCTGCGCCGCCCCGACGGCTGAAGTCCACTGCGCCATGGAAATCAGTCCACCTTCCGCGAATTGGCCATGGATGACGTGTGACGCCAAGCCACAGGGTGTCATGCATCAGGCCACTACCACCACACGGGGGGCACGTCTTGTCCAGGCGAGGGCATCTCACACGACGACTGGTCCAGCTCTACGGAGGTCTCGCGCTGTACGGCGCGAGTTCCGCGCTGCTGGTGCGGTCGGGGCTCGGGCTGGAGCCGTGGAACGTGCTTCACCAGGGGCTGGCGGAGCGGACCGGTCTGTCGATGGGTCTGGTGCTGACCGTGGTCGGCGCGGCGGTGCTGCTGCTGTGGATCCCGCTGCGCCAGCGGCCGGGCCTCGGCACGGTCTCCAACGTCCTGGTGATCGGCGCCGCGATGGACGCGACGCTGGCCGTGGTGCCCGACGCCCACGGCCTGCCGCCGCGGATCGCGTTCACGGTGGCGGGGATCGTCCTGAACGGCGCGGCGACCGGGCTGTACATCGCGGCCCGGTTCGGTCCGGGCCCGCGCGACGGTCTCATGACGGGGCTGCACCTGCGCACCGGCCTGTCGGTGCGCCTGGTGCGGACGGCCATCGAGATCACGGTCGTGGCGACGGGGTTCGTCCTCGGCGGCACGGTGGGGGTCGGCACCCTGCTCTACGCGGTGTCGATCGGCCCGCTCGCCCAGGTGTTCCTCCGGGCGTTCGCCGTCCCCTCGTCACCGGGCGGCAGCACGGTGGTTGCCACCGGCCGGCCCCGCGGGGCGATACTGCGTCGGTGACCACCCCGATACGCCCGGCGCGCCACCCCTATCTCGACCATCCCGGCCCGATCGCGTTCGCCCACCGGGGCGGGGCGGCGGACGGTCTGGAGAACACGGTGCGCCAGTTCGGGCGCGCGGTGGAGGCGGGCTACCGGTACCTCGAGACCGACGTGCACGCCACCTCGGACGGCAGGCTCGTCGCCTTCCACGACGCGACGCTGGACCGGGTGACGGACGGCGCGGGCCGGATCGCCGACCTGCCCTGGGCGCGGGTGCGGCACGCGCGCGTGGCGGGCGAGGAGCCCGTGCCCCTGTTCGAGGAACTGCTGGAGACCTTCCCCGAGGCGCGCTGGAACGTCGACGTCAAGGCGGAGCCGGCGCTGCTTCCCTTCCTGGAGCTGGTCGAGCGCGCGAACGCCTGGGACCGGATCTGCCTCGGCTCGTTCTCCGAGGCCCGCGTGGTCCGCGCCCAGCGGCTGGCCGGGCCCCGGCTGGCCACCTCCTACGGCACCCGCGGCGTGCTGAACCTGCGGCTGCGCTCCTGGGGCGTGCCGGCCGCGCCGCGCCGCTCGGCGGTGGCCGCCCAGGTGCCCGAATACCAGTCGGGGATCCGGATCGTGGACCGCCCCTTCCTGCGCACCGCCCACGCGCGCGGACTCCAGGTGCACGTGTGGACGGTGAATGACGCCGACCGCATGCACCGCCTTCTGGATCTCGGCGTGGATGGCATCATGACCGATCACATCGGCACACTGCGCAAGGTCATGGAGGACCGCGGCGTCTGGGTCTGAGACCCCGGCCGGGTCCCTGGGGGCGGCGCGCGTTCACGGGGAAGCGAGGGCACGGGTGGGCACCGACACCGTGCGGACGGAGCCGGCCGGCGAGGCGGCGGGGCGGCGGCGCGAGCAGCGCGGCTGGTACTTCTACGACTGGGCGTGCTCCGTCTACTCGACGAGCGTGCTCACCGTCTTCCTGGGCCCTTATCTGACCTCGGTCGCCGAGTCGGCCGCGGACCCGGAGGGTTTCGTGCACCCGCTGGGCGTCCCGGTGCGCGCCGGGGCGTTCTTCGCCTACTCCGTCTCCCTGTCGGTGGTCGTGGCCGTGCTGGTGATGCCCCTGGCGGGGGCGGCGGCCGACCGCACCGGCCGGAAGAAGCCCCTGCTGGGCGCCGCCGCCTACACCGGGGCCGCGGCGACGACGGGCATGTTCTTCCTCGACGGCGACCGCTATCTGCTCGGCGGGGCGCTGCTCGTGATCGCCAACGCCGCGCAGTCCGTGGCGATGATGCTCTGCAATTCCTATCTGCCGCAGATCGCCGCTCCCGAGGAGCGCGACGCCGTCTCCTCCCGCGGCTGGGCCTTCGGGTACGCGGCCGGAGCCGTGGTCCTGGTGGCCAACCTGGTCCTCTACACCGCCCACGACTCCTTCGGCCTGAGCGAGAGCGCGGCGGTCCGCGTCTGCCTGGCGTCGGCGGGCCTGTGGTGGGGCGCGTTCGCGCTCGTGCCGCTGCGGCGGCTGCGCGACCGCCCCGGCGCCGCGCCCCGGGCGGCGCTCCCCGGCCGGCGGCAGCTCGCGGCGACCCTGCGCGACATGCGCCGCCACCCGCTGACCCTCGCCTTCCTGCTGGCGTACCTGATCTACAACGACGGCATCCAGACGGTGATCTCCCAGGCGTCCGTCTACGGCTCCGAGGAGCTGGGGCTCGGGCAGTCCACCCTCATCGTCGCCGTGCTGCTGGTGCAGGTGCTGGCGGTGGCGGGGGCGCTGGCGCTGGGCCGGCTGGCCCGGAGGTACGGCGCGAAGCGCACGATCCTCGGCTCCCTGGTCGCCTGGACGCTCACGCTGGTGGCCGGATACTTCCTGCCGGCGGGCGCGCCGGGGTGGTTCTTCGTCCTGGCCGCCGGGATCGGACTGGTCCTCGGCGGCAGCCAGGCGCTGTCCCGCTCCCTGTTCTCGCACCTCGTCCCGCCCGGCAAGGAGGCGGAGTACTTCGCGGCGTACGAGATGAGCGACCGGGGCATGAGCTGGCTGGGCCCGCTGCTGTTCGGGCTCACCTACCAGCTGACCGGGAGCTACCGGGACGCGATCATCTCGCTGGTGGCGTTCTTCGTCATCGGTTTCCTGCTGCTCGCCCGCGTCCCGGTCCGGCGGGCGATCCGTGACGCGGGCAATCCGGCACCCGAAAGGATTTAGCACTGGAGGCGAAAGGGCTGTAGTGTACGCGTTTGGCCTGCCAGGCGGACCGTTACTGCGCGTCAAAGGTGTCGAAACGCAGGGTGACATCTCCTAGCAGAGGTGACAAACCGGACGTCGGTGGGTACTGCACTGGTTGACAAGGCTGCGGCTACGACGGCGACGCAGGGCCCGGAACGGGACTCGGGACGGGAATCTTTACCGCCGACCGGACGTTGACCGGATGACGACGACAGCGACACCTGTCCTGTGGGCGACAAGCCCGGGAGGCACGATTCATGAGTGAGCGAGCTCTTCGCGGCACGCGCCTCGTGGTGACCAGCTACGAGACGGACCGCGGCATCGACCTGGCCCCGCGCCAGGCCGTGGAGTACGCATGCGAGAAGGGGCATCGATTCGAGATGCCCTTCTCGGTGGAGGCGGAGATCCCGCCGGAGTGGGAGTGCAAGGTCTGCGGGGCGCAGGCACTCCTGGTGGACGGCGACGGTCCGGAGGAGAAGAAGGCCAAGCCCGCGCGTACGCACTGGGACATGCTGATGGAGCGGCGGACCCGTGAGGAACTCGAAGAGGTCCTCGAGGAGCGGCTGGCCGTTCTGCGCTCCGGCGCGATGAACATCGCCGTTCATCCGCGGGACAGCCGCAAGTCCGCGTAGGCCCCGCGGGGCCGGGCGAGGTCTTCAGCGCGCGCGAGACCGCGGGCGCCGTACGTGGGAACCGCACGTACGGCGCCCGCGGTTTTGCCATGCCCGCGCACACGCCGCCTCCGGCCCGCCCGGGCCCCGGCGTCCGCGCCCGGGGCCGGATCCGGGCGGTGGTGACCGCCCGTACCGCCCCCGGTTCGCGGCCCTCCTGGGCGGCGCGGGTCCGGTGGCCGCGTCAGCGGTTCAGCGGCGGGTACTGCTCGCGCGGCGCGGTGCCCGGTTCGTCCCGGACGACCTCGCCCGGCACGACCTTGCCGTCCGGGCGGTGCGTGCGGGCCTGGCGGAAGGCGTCGCCCAGGGTGCCGGAGCCGGCCTCGCGGAGCTTGCGTTCGACGGTGCGCTCCGCGGTGCGGCTCACGGCCTTCTGGACCGGCGGCAGCAGCAGGAGCAGTCCCGCCGCGTCCGAGACCAGCCCGGGGATCATCAGCAGCAGGCCGCCGAGCATCATCAGGCCGTTGCCCTCGCTGTTGGGGCGGGCGGCCGGGGGCGTCGCGCCGGGCTGCTGCTGGAGTGTCTCGGTGAGGTTCCGGAACGCCCGGCGCCCGGCCCGCTTGATGACCACGGAGCCGAGGACGAAGCCCGCGACCAGCAGCAGGAGGACCACGAACCCGCTCGACGCGCCCGCGACCACCGACAGCAGCCAGACCTCCAGCACGAGCCAGGCCGCGAGGCCCAGCGGCAGGAACGTGCGCAGCCGGGAGCGCCGGGGCCGGGCGGGGTACCTGGGAGTCTGAGCGCCAGTCGTCATGCCTCCAGTGTGCCCGGACCCGGCTCAGCACGGGATAAGGGGCACCCGGGTCCCGGGTCCCGGCCCCGGACGACGGCAGCGGACGACGGCCCCCTGCCGGCACCCGCGGAAGGACAGCCCCCGACGGCGGGCCCTGGCGGACGGGCCCGGGGAGAGGACGCCGTCCGCGGCGCCCGGGTACGGTCCGGCGTCCCTACGGCTGCCCCGGCCGGCCGCGCTTGACGACCTTGTCGACCCTCTCCCCCACGCCCCACGCGGTGACCCGCCACAGGGCCTCCACGAGGATGTCGCGGCTCATCTTCGAGTCGCCGTGCTCCCGCTCGACGAAGGTGATGGGCACCTCGACGACGTGATAGCCGGCCTTGACGGCGCGGCGGGCCAGGTCGACCTGGAAGCAGTAGCCCTGGGAGGCGACGTCGTCCAGGCCGAGGCCCTCCAGGGTCTCGCGGCGGAAGGCGCGGTAGCCGCCGGTGATGTCGCGCAGCGGCAGGTCGAGCGCCAGACGTGAGTAGAGGCTGCCGCCACGCGAGATGAACTCACGCGACTTGGGCCAGTTCACCACCCGGCCGCCGGGCACCCAGCGCGAGCCGAGCACCAGGTCGGCGCCCTTGAGGGCGGTCAGCAGGCGGGGCAGTTCCTCGGGCCGGTGGGAGCCGTCGGCGTCCATCTCGACGAGTACGCCGTAGCCCTGCTCCAGCCCCCAGCGGAAGCCCGCGAGGTAGGCGGCGCCGAGCCCCTCCTTGCCCTGCCGGTGCAGGACGTGGACGCGGTCGTCCTCGGCGGCGAGTTCGTCGGCCAGCTTTCCGGTGCCGTCGGGGCTGTTGTCGTCGGCCACGAGCACATGCGCCTCGGGAACGGCCTCGCGCACCCGGCCGACGATCGCCTTGATGTTCTCCGCCTCGTTGTAGGTCGGAATGATCACCAAGGCGGTGCCGAGCGGGCCGAACCGTCTGTCCTGGCCCTCTGCCGCGCGGGTCCCGTCGCCGTCGTTCACTGCTGCCCCTTCATCTTCATACGCAGAGGACCACCATAGTGGGCACGGCCTGCGATGACGCGACAGCACGTTCGTATGGTGGTGTCGTTTCAGCAAGAGCTGGGTAGGACTGCCCTTTTCGGTATGCGTCCGGCGGGCGTCTTCGGCGGCGGATGGGGGCCCGGCGCCCTTCGGGCCGACCTGGGACCCGCTGGCTGCGGATCGACCCAAAGCCGTTGTCTACTGAGCGCCCGGGCCCCACCCGGGTCACACCTCCCGACCGCCGGAACGTTCCCTGGTCGCGGCACGGGCGCTGAGCCTGGCTCCCAGTGGCGGTGCCCCGGTGCGGCACACCGTCCCTGACCCAGCGGCGCCGCGACGCTTGCGCGGAGGGTTCCCCGGTCGGGCGTCCGGTGGTGGACTCGGCCGAACCTACCGGCCCCCCGCCGCAACCTGTCAACACCCGCGCTGACCTGCGCATTGTCCCGTAACGCGCAGGTCAGCGCGGTGGCCGCGCAGGTCGCGCGACACAGCGGTGGCGGAAGATCGTCGCCCCGTCGGCCGTGGGGATCACTCGCCCGGCCGTACGAAGACCGTCCGTCCGCCCACCACGGTGCGCAGGCATACGGGCAGGTCCCGCCCCGGGGACAGATCGGGCAGGCCGGGGGTGCCGGAACGGGGGTCGGTGGACCAGCGCGCGACGCGGTCGTCGGGGGCCTGTACGACCAGCTCACCGGTGCGCCACACCGCGTAGTCCGCGGGAGCGCCCGGCACCAGGACGCCCGCGTCGTCACGGCCGATCGCCCGCCAGCCGCCCCGCGTGTGCGCCGTGAACGCGGCGCGCACGGAGACGCGGTGCGCCGGCGTGCGGTGGAAGGCGGCGGCCCGGACGGTACCCCACGGGTCGAGGGGCGTGACGGGGCTGTCGGAGCCGAAGGCGAGCGGGACTCCGGCGCGCAGCAGGGCGGCGAAGGGGTTGAGCGTGCGGGCCCGGCCGGCGCCCAGGCGGCGGGCGTACATACCGTCCTCGCCGCCCCACAGCGCGTCGAAAGCGGGCTGGACGGAGGCGGTCAGGCCCAGTTCGGCGAAGGCCGCGATGGTTTCGGGGGTGAGCATCTCGGCGTGCTCGACGCGGTGGCGGGCGGCGCGGATCCGGGTGAGGCCCAGCTTCTCCGCGGCGGCGCGCACGCCCTCGACGACGGTGGTCACGGCGGCGTCGCCGATGGCGTGGAACCCCGCCTGGAGGCCCGCCTCGGTGCAGGCCACCACGTGGGCGGCGACAGCGTCGGCGTCCAGATAGGCGGTTCCGGCGTGCGCGGCGTCGGCGTACGGGTGGTGCAGGCAGGCGGTGTGGGAGCCGAGGGCTCCGTCGACGAAGAGGTCGCCGGCCGCGCCGATCGCGCCCAGCTCCCGCGCCTTGTCCACGTCCTGTTCCGCCCAGTAGCCGACCACGCGCGGGCCCGCCTCCCCGGCCGCGAGGCGCAGGAGGCCGGCCAGGTCGTCCTCGGAGGAGATCTCCGGGCCGCCGCACTCGTGCACGGTGCCGATGCCGAGCGAGGCGGCGTGCGCGAGGGCCGCGCGCTGCGCCTCGGTGCGCTGGGCGGGGGTGATCGCGGCGAACGCGGCGGCGCGTACGGCGTGGTGGGCGTCGCCGGTGAGCGGGGCGTCCGTGCGCCCGCCGGCGCCCGGGACCAGGTCGAGCAGGGCCGTCGTGGCGACCGCCGAGTGCACGTCGATGCGGCTGAGATAGAGGGGACGGCCGCCGGTGGCCGCGTCGAGCTCGGCGCGGGCCGGGGGACGGCCCTCGGGCCAGCGGGAGGCGTCCCAGCCGTGGCCGAGCAGGACGCGGTCACCGGGGCGGGCGGCGGCGAAGTCGCGGACGAGGGCGAGGGCCTCCCGGAGGGAGGCGGCGCCGGACAGGTCGAGGCCGGTGAGGGCGAGGCCCGTGGACGTGGTGTGCACATGCGCGTCGGTGAAGGCCGGGGTGACCAGGGCGCCGTCCAGGTCGACGACCTCGTCGACGCCGTCCGCGAAGGCGTCCGCGGCGCCCTCGGAACCGACCCAGGCGACCTGTCCGCGCTCGACGACCATCGCCGTCGCGAAGGGGTCGGCCGGACTGTGCACCTCCCCGCGGCGCAGCAGGACGGTCTGGGGCGGGACGCTGGACTCACTCATGGACACCAGTCTCGCGCCTCGCCCGTCCCGCCCCGCACGCAGGTGGGGGCAAGACCCCGCCCGTGTCCGCCGGGCACGCGCCGGGAACGCGTCGGTACGGCCCCGCCCGGCGTCAGATCCGCGGCGGGCGCGCCTCGTACGGGGTCGACAGCACCACCGTGGTCCGGGTGGACACCCCCGCCAGCGAGCGCACGCGGGCCAGCAGTTCCTCCAGCTCGTGCGGGGTGGCCACGCGGACCTTGAGGATGTAGTTCTCGTCGCCGGCCACGCTGTGGCACGCCTCGATCTCGGGGACGCCGGCCAGGCGGTCCGCGATGTCGTCGGGGGCGCTGGGATCGAACGGTTTCACCGAGATGAACGCGGTCAGCGGCAGCCCGACGGCCTCGGGGTCGACGACCGCGGCGTAGCCGCGGATGACGCCGCGCTGCTCCAGGCGGCGCACCCTCTGGTGCACGGCGGACGTGGACAGGCCCGTGGCCTTGCCCAGGTCTGTGTAACTCATCCGCCCGTCCTTGACGAGCAGCTGCACGATCTGTCGGTCCAGCTCCTCCATGGCGCAGAACCTACAGGGCTCCCGAACCCCTCGGATACCCGAGCGTCGCAGGTCATGCCCGGTTTGTCAGGAGGCGGGGAGACGGTCGCGCGGCGGCCGGGGGACAAACCGGCCCCCGCGGAGGCACCTGCGAGCGGCATGTGACCAACGCCACATCGCTCGAACGGGCTCCGTGATGTTCTCGTGATTACTCCGGAGAGGGGACGGGAAGTGCTTGGTGTGGTCGAGGCCGCAGCGCCGTCACGGCCCAGCCCGAGGGGGAGAATCCCATGCAGAGTCTTAAGCGTCCCGGTCGTACCGCACCCACGCGACACCAGCCGGCCGTCGAGCCCGAGCCGGAGGGCGTCGATCCCGACGCCTTCGACGACGAGGAGCTCGACGCGTACGACACGTTCGAGATGTACCGGGTGATCTGCCCGGAGTGCGCCCAGCCCATCGCCCTGCTGGCGGACGAGGAAGTACTGCCGGAGCACGCCCTGTGCGCCTCGCCGTGGAACCCGTTCGGACTCACGGTCTGCGCCGGCACCGGCCGCCGGGCCGACGAGGCCCGCCCCGCGGACGAGTCCTTCCAGCCGCAGGAGCAGGACACCTCCCTGCTGCTGACGCTCCCCCAGGGACTCGACTGGCGGACGCAGCCCTTCTCCCACGTCGGCGGCCCGGGCTCCCGCCCGATGCGCGTGCCGGTGATGCGGCGACAGGCCGCCTGAGCGTCCGGTTGTCCGGGCGACGCCGCCCGCCTTTCCGTGCGACGGCCCACGCCATGGCGCACCACGCCGCGGCTCGGGCCGTTCGCCGTCCGTGCCCGCGCCCGGTCTCCGTTGACGGTACGTCACCTTCCCGCGCGGGTGGGGGGCGTTTGCGGCGGACACCCTCCCGCGAACGTACGCTCGATCGCACGGGCCGGTGACCTGTCCAGGCTTCTCCGCGTTGCCCGGATATGACCCCCACGTACTCGGTGACCGGGCGTCAGCGCCGCCTCTTCGTCCCGGCCCCCGCGGAATCGGTACCGCCGATTCCGGACCCGCCGATCTACCGTGAGCTGATGCGGACCTGGGCCGACCGCGGCCGCACCCTGCCCGGACGCCACGACCCGGAGTGGGTCCGGCTCGCGGCGCCCCCGCGCGGGCCCGGCGACCTCAGTGTGTCTCGGGCCCCGCGAGGTGACGGGCGATGACCATCCGCTGGATCTGGTTCGTCCCCTCGACGATTTGCAGGACCTTGGCCTCGCGCATGTACCGCTCGGCCGGGAAGTCCGCCGTATAGCCGTAGCCGCCGAGGATCTGGACGGCGTCGGTGGTGACCCGCATCGCCGCGTCGGTGCAGTGCAGCTTCGCCATGGCCGCCTGCTTGGCGAACGGCCGGCCGGCGTCGCGCAGCCGCGCAGCCGCCAGGTACAGCGCGCGCCCGGCCTCGATCCGGGTCGCCATGTCGGCGAGCATGAAGCGCAGTCCCTGGAAGTCGGCGATCGGCCTGCCGAACTGCCGCCGCTCGGTCGCGTACGCCACGGCCTCGTCCAGCGCCGCCTGGGCCAGCCCGATCGCGCAGGCCGCGATGCCGAGCCGCCCGGAGTCGAGCGCGGACAGGGCGATCGCGAAGCCCTGTCCCTCCTCGCCGATGCGCCGCGCGTCGGACACCCGCACCCCGTCCAGGTGGATCTGCGCGGTGGGCGAGCCCTTCAGGCCCATCTTCTTCTCCGGCGCCGCGGCGCTCAGCCCCGCGGCGTCCGCGGGGACCAGGAAGGCGGTGATCCCGCGCGGGCCCTCCTGCCCGGTCCGCGCCATGACGGTGTAGAAGTCGGCGATGCCGCCGTGGGTGATCCACGCCTTGGTGCCGGTGATCACCCAGTCGTCGCCGTCCCGCACCGCCCTGGTGCGCAGCGACGCGGCGTCGGAGCCGGAGGACGGCTCGGACAGGCAGTAGGCGCCGATGAGGCCGCCGCCGAGCATCGCGGGCAGGTGCTCGGCCCGCTGCTCCTTGCCGCCGTGGGCGGCGAGCGCGTAGCAGGCCAGGGTGTGCACGCTGACGCCGAGACCGACGGTGAGGCGGGCCGCGGCGAGCTCTTCGAGGACCTGGAGGTAGACCTCGTAGGGCTGGTCGCCGCCGCCGTACCCGGCGTCGTAGGGCAGGCCGAGCAGGCCGGAGTCCGAGAGAAGGGCGAAGAGGTCGCGGGGGAAGCGCCCGGCGTCCTCCTCCTCGGCCGCCTTCGGCACGATCTCGCGCTGTGCGATGTCGCGGACGAGCGAGATCAGGTCCCGTGCCTCGTCCGTGGGCAGTTGTCGGTCCACCGGCTGCGGGGCGCGATCGGGCATGGCGACGCTCTCCTCCCTGTCGGGCACAACGGCGGACGCGCGCCTTGGGTGGAGGCGGCTCCGCCGGGTCGTACTGAGGGCCTGGCCGACGCTCGTTCCGGGTCGCGGAAGCTGCTGACCAGCGGCTGTGCGCTGTGAGTATGCCCGATCCGAGGCACCGCGTCACCAGTTAACGACCGCTTACCTCAAGAAAGGCTCGAACCCCTCCCGAGCGGGGTCCCGGCCCCGGCCCGGGGCTCGTCATCGCGGCGGCCCTCCGCGCACCACGGGTCCGGGCGTGCGCGGGGCGGGTGCCGCGCCGGGAGGCGAAGCGGCGGCGGGCCGCGGGGAGGCGCGCCGAAGGGGCGGGGCGTCAGAGCAGGCCGAGCTGGGTCACCAGCATCGCGGTCACGACGACGAGGACCCAGCCCATGAGGTGCTCGAAGGTCTTGGGGCCGTCGTCTGAGGGGCCGCCGGTACGGACGCGGGCGGCGGTGGCGGTGTGTGCGGTCATGGCTTCTCGCTGGTCTCGTGCGTGCTGTGGACATCCCTCGCCGGCGTTTCCCCGCCGGAGAGCCCCCGCCGCCGGCCCCCCGCCGACCTGTCCACCTTGCCACCGAAAGCAGCCGTTGCGGCCGAGATGTCGGTCACAGGGAGAGGCCCCCGGCGCGCCCGCACCGGGGGCCTCTCCCCCGCCGGATCAGCGCACGCCCACCGCCGCGAGCGCCCTGCGCTGGCGCGGGCTCGGACGCGCCGGGAAGAACAGGTAGCAGACGCCGCCGGTGCCGGAGACGACCCTGCCGGCGGCGTTGTACCGCTTGGTCCGCAGCCAGATGTTCTCCCATTCCCGCCGCTGGTAGACGCGCCGCACCTGCTCGTTGGACGGGGAGGCGGGGTCGTTGGCGATCACGTCCCCGTCGGGGGTGAAGCCGATCACCGTCATCAGGTGCCCGGCCGTGCCGTACCCGGCGCCGGTCAGCTCCTCTTTGAGGAAGGACTGCGAGGTGATGGCCGGGATGCCCGCGGCGATGAGGATCTCCAGGTCGGTGAGGGAGCCGAGGCGGGTGACCACGCCCTGGAGGCCGTCGAAGGTGGCCGCGTAGGCCGCGTTGAACGGCCAGTTCCCGCAGCCGGCGTACTGGTAGTCGTAGGTGTGGCGGGCCGCGTGGCACACCTGCGGGTCGGCGTACGAGGGGTCGACCCACGCCAGCTGCTCCTCGGTGAGCCGGCCGCCCCAGTACTCGATGATCATCTGCGAGGAGGTGGGGCTGCACCACGCCTCGCCGCCGTTGTCGTACTCGGGATACTGGCCCTTGTGGATCTCCTGCGAGTAGCGCGGGACGGCCAGCTCCCGGGCGAGGCCGGGGGTGGAGGCGGGGACGGTGAAGCGGTCGGGGACGTCGGAGCCCATGACGCCGGCGCGCCACACCGTGGGGCTCGCCCGCGTGCCGGGGCGGCGGTACAGGGTCAGCCGCAGCCGGCAGTGGGCCAGGCGCAGTCCGGTGGCGGGGTCGTCGAGAGCGAGCGTGTCCGTCCAGACGCTGCTCCTGCCGTCGCCCTGGCCGTCGACCGAGGTGCGCCGGATGTCCTGGTCGCCGGCCGCCCAGCGGCCCATCACGTACCAGGGCGTCTCGGTGCCGTCGGAGTACGCGCCCCCCAGCTCGGCCTGGATCCAGGTGCCGTCCGGCGTACGGGCGTTCCAGGAGACGACGGCCTCCGTCGAGGGCACGGCGAACCGGTGGACGGGTGAGGTCCAGGTGGCGTACTCCCAGGCGGCGGTCCGGCCGGTGTGCGGGTCGGTGTAGTCGGCGATGCCGGCCGGGGCGCCGAGCACGATGCCGGGGCGGGCGCCCGCGACGGCGCGGGTGCCTTGGGCGGTTCCGGCCCGCCAGTCGCGGTACGTACTCCAGCCCCGGTAGTCGACGGGGCGGGCCGGGGCCCGGTCGAGTCCGGCGGCGGCGGTCACGGTGTCCGCGGCGGCGGCCGGTACGGTGCCGCCGGCCGCGGCGGCGGCCACCGCGGCGGCCAGGACGGTTCTGCGGGACGGCTGTTCGGCTCTGCTCATGGGCGGAAGACCCCCAGGTGTCCGAGTCGGGGCAGGTCCGTTGCACGGTCGTGCGCCAACTATGGCCGCAGGCGGTCGCTCCTGCCAGCACCCGGGCCCTGCCGCGCCCCCGGTGACCGGTACCGGTCACCGGCCGGGCCCGCGGGCGGTGCGGACCCGGCGGCACGGTGGCCGTTAGAGTGCACGGCGACCGATGTCCGCCTCTCCCGTACCGCCGAGGACCAGCCATTCACGACCTCGCCTCCCGGATCCGCCGTCTTCCCGCCTCCTGCGGCCCGGTCCGCCTGATCGGCGTCGACGGGCACGCCGGTTCCGGGAAGTCGACCTTCGCCGGGCGGCTGGCGCGGGCGCTCGGCGGCGCGCCGGTGCTCCGCCTGGACGACATCGCCACCCACGAGGAGCTCTTCGGCTGGGCCGGACGGCTGCTGGACCAGGTGGTCGGCCCCCTCGGCCGGGGGGAGACGGCGCGCTACTCCCCCTACGACTGGCGGGCCCGCCGCTTCGGCCCGCCGCGCGAGCTGCCGCCCGCCCCGGTGGTGCTGGTCGAGGGCGTCGGCGCGGGCCGCCGGGCAGTGCGCCCGCATCTGGCCCTGCTGCTGTGGATGGACCTGCCGCGCGAGGAGGCATGGGAGCGGGGGCGGGCCCGGGACGGGGAGGAGCAGCGGGAGTTCTGGGAGGGGTGGGTCCGCGCGGAGCGCCGTCATTTCGCCGACGACCCCTCGCGGCCGTTCGCCGATCTCCTGGTGCGGCAGTGGCGTGAGGGTTATGAGGTGCTTCTGGGACCGGGGAGAACCGCTGGGACAGACCAGTTCTTCACCGAGGGTGACGGACCGCTCGGAGTGTGGTGAACTCGTGAAGATCGGTCTCGGCCAACTTGCCGGAGTGGGTCCGACCGCGCTTGACCGAGGAGCCGTACAGGACTTACGTTCTCAATGTGCGGCCATTCGAACGCCGCCCAGAGACGCGAAGCCCCCGGTTGTTCCCCCGTGACCGGGGGCTTCGTCCTGTCCTCGCCCCGTGCGCGGGCGCCGCGCGGCATCGTGCGCTCACCCTCCGTCATCACAGGGCGTGCGCCCCCTGTGCTCCGCCGCGCCGAGAGGCGATCCGCGGCGCCCTTCGGAGGCGACACGGCCGCGGGTACGATGCCCTCGGTGCGACCTGCGGACGGCCGCTTCGCGCACCTTGCAACTCCGGTCCGCGGCAGAGCGGTTCGACCTGGGCCGCCGGCGGGCGACGGGCCCGGCGGCATAGCGACGGGGGCACGGTTTGTGGGGGACGTGATGGACTTCGGCACGCAGGGCCCCAAGGCCCCGGCCGACCTCGCCTGGCTGCGAGGCGTGGACGCCTACACCATGGGTGCCTATCCGCAGGCGGAGGAGGAGTTCCGGGCCGCCGTCCGGATGGACCCCGGGATGGCCGACGCCTGGCTGGGCCTGCACGCGCTGCGCGTGGACACCACGACCGCGCTGCTGCGCATGTTCCGCCACCGCGACCGGTTCGGCGAGCAGCGCGCCCGGCACCGCCGCGCCCTCAACTCCTGGTACTGGCTGGGCTGGTGGGTGCAGCCGGTGCTGGAGAGCCCGCGCGACCTGCTGCTCGCGCACGCCTCCCACTGGCTGGACGGCCGCCACGTCCCGGAGCTGGACCGGGCGCTGGCCGGGCTGCCGCCGGTGGACACCGACCGCCAGGTCCGCTTCCTGCACGCCTGCCGCGCCTATCTCGTCAAGGACTGGGAGCAGCTCGTCCGGCACACCGACCCGCTGCTCGACGACCCCCTGCTCGGCATCGAGGCCGGCCTGTTCGGCGGCATGGCCCGGGTCCGTCTGGAGATGTACGGGCAGGCCGAGCCGCTGCTGTCGGCGGCCCTGATGCGGTGCCGCAGCGAGCAGCCGCAGCGCAAGGAGCTGCGCTACTGGCTGGCGCGCGCCCACGAGGGCACGGGCCGCAGCGCCGCCGCCCTCCCGCTGTACCGGGCGGTGCACAGTGTCGATCCGGCCTTCATGGACACCTCGGCCCGGCTCGCCGCCATCGCGGAGGGCGACGGATACGACGAGACGGCCGACGACACCGATCTCGCGGCGATCACCCTGACCGGCAGCGGGCAGGACGGCGCGGACGGCCCCGACGGGCTGGACCCGCTCTTCGGCACCGAGGAACGCGACCTGAAACTCTCCGCTCCGCAGCCGCCGGCCGCTCCCCTGTCGTCGGTGCCCGGCCCGTCGGTCCGCGCCAGGAGCGCCCCGGAGCCGTCCCTGCCCGCCGGGCCCACCGATCCGGCGTTACTGGAGGAAGCGCTCGCCGAGCTGGAGCGCATGGTGGGCCTGGAGCCGGTGAAACGGCAGGTCAAGGCGCTGTCGGCGCAGCTGAACATGGCCCGGCTGCGGGCCGGGCAGGGCCTGCCGGTCCAGCCGCCCAAGCGGCACTTCGTCTTCTCCGGGCCCTCCGGCACCGGCAAGACCACGGTCGCCCGCATCCTCGGGCGGGTGTTCTACGCCCTCGGCCTGCTCGGCGGTGACCATCTCGTGGAGGCGCAGCGCGCCGATCTGGTGGGCGAATACCTGGGGCAGACGGCGGTGAAGGCCAACGAGCTGATCGACTCCGCGCTCGGCGGCGTCCTCTTCGTCGACGAGGCGTACTCCCTGTCGAACTCCGGTTACGGCAAGGGTGACGCCTATGGCGACGAGGCGTTGCAGGTGCTGCTGAAGCGGGCGGAGGACAACCGCGACCACCTGGTGGTGATCCTGGCCGGCTACCCGGAGGGCATGGACCGCCTGCTGACCGCCAATCCGGGGCTGTCCTCCCGGTTCACCACCCGCGTCGACTTCCCGTCGTACCGGCCGGGGGAGCTGACGGAGATCGGCAAGGTGCTCGCCGCCGAGAACGGCGACCGGTGGGACGACGAGGCGCTCGACGAGCTGCGCTCGATCGCCGGGCATGTCGTCGAGCAGGGGTGGATCGACGAGCTGGGAAACGGGCGGTTCCTGCGCACGCTGTACGAGAAGAGCTGCGCGTACCGGGACCTGCGGCTGTCGGTCTGTCCGGGCGCGCTGACGCGGGACGACCTGGCGACGCTGCGGCTGCCGGACCTGATGCAGGCGTACGGCGAGGTGCTGTCGGGGCGGGGGCCGCAGGATCCGCCGGCGGTGTGACGGATCCCGCGGCCGGGTTGCCCGGGTTCAGTGGGTCAGCGCCCCTTCCGGGCTGCCGGTGCGGGGCTCGGTCACCGTCATCTCGCCCGCCTCGCGGTGGGCCGGGTCCCGTACCTCGCCCACGAGCAGCTCCAGGACGTCCTCCAGCGCCACCAGGCCGAGCACCTTGCCGGACGCGTCGGCCACCTGCGCCAGATGTGTCGCGGCCCGGCGCATGACGGTGAGCGCGTCGTCGAGCGGCAGCTCGGACCGCAGGGTCGTCATGGGCCGCCACAGGCGCTGCGGCACGGCCCGCTCGGAGTCCTCCAGGTCCAGCACGTCCTTGACGTGCAGGTAGCCCATGAAGGCGCCGTGGCCGGCGGTGACGGGGAAGCGGGAGTACCCGGTGCGGGCGGTGAGCTCGACGATCTCGCCGGGGGTGACCGACGGGGGGACGGTCACCAGCGACTCGCGCCGCAGCAGGACGTCCGTCACCGGGCGGGAGCCCAGCTCGAGTGCGTCCTCCAGGCGTTCGGCCTCCTCCGGGTCGAGGAGTCCGGCCTGGCCGGCGTCCTCCACCAGCCGGTTGAGCTGCTCGCTGGTGAAGACCGCCTCGACCTCGTCCTTGGGCTCGACGCGGAACAGCCGCAGGATGCCCCCGGCGCAGGCGCCGAGGGCGACCGTGACCGGCCGGCACAGCCGGGCGAACGCGACCAGACCGGGGCTGAGCCACAGCGCGGCCTTCTCCGGGGCGGCCATCGCCAGGTTCTTCGGGACCATCTCGCCGATGACCAGGTGGCAGAAGACCACCACCGCGAGCGCGATGACGTAGCCGAGCGGGTGGATCATCCCGTGCGGCAGGTGGATCCAGGCGAAGGCCGGCTCCAGCAGGTGGGCGACGGTCGGCTCGGCGACCGCGCCGAGGGTCAGCGAGCAGACGGTGATGCCGAACTGGGCGGCGGCCATCATCTGCGGCAGCCGCTCCAGTCCGTACAGGACCTGCCGGGCACGGGCGGTGCCGAGCGGCTCGATCTGGCTGCGGCGGACGGAGACGAGCGCGAACTCGGCCCCGACGAAGAACCCGTTGGCGAGCACCAGCAGCGCGGCGAAGAGTAGTTGCAGGACGCTCACCGGGCGGCCTCCCGCAGCGGCGCGGAGGCCGTGCGCACCAGCCGGACCCGTTCGGCCCGGTAGTGGCCGACCTGGCGGACCGACAGCCGCCAGCCGGGCAGTTCGGCCAGGTCGCCGACGGCCGGGATGCGGCCGAGGAGGTCGGCGACGAGTCCGGCGACGGTCTCGTAGGGGCCCTCGGGCGCGTCGAGCCCGATACGGGCGAGGGCGTCGACGCGGCAGCCGCCGTCCGCGTCCCAGGCCGGGCGGCCGTCCTCCGGCGGGGCGGGGGCCAGTTCCGGTGCCTCGCCGAGTACGTCGTCGTGCTCGTCGCGGACCTCGCCGACGATCTCCTCGACGATGTCCTCCAGGGTGACGACTCCGGCCGTGCCGCCGTACTCGTCGACGACGACGGCGATGGGCTGCTCGCTGCGCAGCCGGGCCAGCAGGGGCCGCACCGGCAGGGTCTCGGGCACCAGCAGCGCCGGGCGGGCGATGCGGCCCACGGGGGTGCGCAGCCGTTCGTGCGCCGGGACCGCGAGGGCGTCCTTGAGGTGGACCATGCCGGCGATTTCGTCGATCTTGTCCCGGTAGACGGGGAAGCGCGACAGCCCGGTGGCGCGGGTCAGGTTGACCACGTCCTGGGCGGTCGCCGACGCCTGGAGGGCGCTGACCTTCACGCGCGGGGTCATGACGTGCTGCGCGGTCAGGTCGCCCAGGGACAGGGTGCGCACGAAGAGGTCGGCGGTGTCCTGTTCCAGGGCGCCGGCGCGGGCGGAGTGCCGGGCCAGGGAGACCAGCTCGCCCGGGGTGCGGGCGGAGGCCAGTTCCTCGGCCGGCTCGACGCCGAGCGCGCGGACGAGACGGTTGGCGACGGCGTTGAGCCCGGCGATCACCGGGCGGAACAGGCGGGCGAAGCCGTGTTGCGGGCCGGCGACGAAACGCGCGACCTGCAAGGGCCGGGACACGGCCCAGTTCTTGGGCACCAGTTCGCCGATCACCATCTGCACGGCCGAGGCCAGCAGCATGCCGATGATCACCGACACGCCGGGCACGGCGCCGCCCGGGAGGCCGGCCGCGGTGAGCGGGCCGCGCAGCAGATCGGCCAGCGCCGGTTCGGCGAGCATGCCGACGACGAGGGAGGTGAGGGTGATGCCGAGCTGGGTCCCGGAGAGCTGGAACGACAGTTCCCTGAGGGACTCCACGACCCGGCCGGCCCGCCGGTCGCCCTCGGCGGCGGCCTTCTCGGCCTCGGGGCGCTCGACGGTCACCAGGCCGAACTCGGCCGCCACGAAGAATCCGTTGGCGAGAATCAGCAGGAACGCGGCTGCCAGGAGCAGCAGGGGGGTGGTCATGAGGCCGCCGCCTCCGCGTCGGCGCGGACCTCGTGGGTCCGGTGCGCGCTATGTCGGCAGGGGGCGGCGCAGGTACTGCAGGACGATCCGTCCATCGCCGGAGGGGGTCACTCCTCGGGTAGCAGGAACCCCTGTGCACCGGGCGGTGCGACAGGGGCGGAGCCGCGGCGATCGCGGCTCCGCAACCAGGTTAATCAAGACCGGGCTGGTTGTGGCAGGCCGGACGCCCCCATCCGTCCCCGGGGTGTCCCGGAGGCGGTCTCCGGGACGCGCCCCGGATCAGCCGTGCCGCGTCCCGGGCCGCACGGTGGAGCGGGCCTCGGCCAGCTCCCGCAGGGCCCGCGCGTCGGCGATGGCGCGCTGCTTGGCGATGCCCGGCTGGATGCCGAGCGCGGGCAGGCTGGTGCCGTCGCTCAGGTCCAGGAAGACCCAGGGGTCACCCGCGCGGAGGTTCACCCGGAGGATCTCCGCCCACTCCAGGCGGCGCGTCCGGGTGAGGTTGACGACGGTGACGCCGGACTCCTCGGCGACGACCTTGGGCCGGGCCAGCAGGAGCAGCACGCTGTCGAGCAGGGCCGCCGTGACGATGAAGCTGAGGCGCTCCGCGGGCGTGAGCTGCTTCAGCAGCAGCGCGACCACGGTGATGGTCACGAAGATGAGGACGGCCGCGGCCAGCAGGACGGCCCGGGTACGGCCCGGCCGGAAGGTGACGGGCAGGGCGGGAAGGTCCGCGGTGGCATCCGACATGGTGGCGCTCCCGATCGCGTGGTCAGAGGCGGCAGGCGTGGATGGCGGTGGTGAGGATGGCCCGGGCGCCGATCTCGTACAGATCGTCCATGATCCGCTGGGCCTCCTTGGACGGGACCATGGCGCGGACGGCGACCCAGCCCTCGTTGTGCAGCGGGGAGACGGTCGGGGACTCCAGGCCCGGGGTGAGGGCGACGGCCTTCTCCAGCTGCTCCACGCGGCAGTCGTAGTCCATCATCACGTACGTCCGGGCCACCAGGACGCCCTGGAGGCGGCGCAGGAACTGCTGCACCTTGGCCTCGACGGTGTCGTCGGCCTCCGCGCGGGTGCCGCGGATCACCACGGCCTCGGACGTCATGATGGGCTCGCCGATGACCTCCAGGCCGGCGTTGCGCAGCGAGGTGCCGGTCTCGACGACGTCGGCGATGACCTCGGCGACGCCCAGCTCGATGGCGGTCTCGACGGCGCCGTCGAGGTGGACGACGGAGGCGTCGATGCCGTTGTCGGCGAGGTGCCCCGCGACGATGCCCTCGTAGGAGGTGGCGACCGTCATGCCGGCCAGGTCCCCGACGCCGCTCGCGGTGCCCGGCCTGGTGGCGTAGCGGAAGGTGGAGCGGGCGAAGCCGAGGGGGAGGATCTCCTCCGCGTCGGCGCCCGAGTCGATCAGCAGGTCGCGGCCGGTGATGCCGATGTCGAGGCGGCCGGAGGAGACGTAGATCGCGATGTCGCGGGGGCGGAGGTAGAAGAACTCGACCTCGTTCCCCGGATCGACGATCCGCAGTTCCTTGGACTCGCGGCGCTGCTGGTAGCCGGCCTCATGCAGCATCTCCGCCGCAGGGCCGGACAGTGAACCCTTGTTGGGGACGGCGATGCGCAGCATGAGGCGGGCTTCCTTTGCGTGGTGTCGTGCGGGGACTGTGCGGGGTGGCTTACAGGTGGGCGTAGACGTCGTCCAGGGAGATGCCGCGGGCGACCATCATCACCTGGACGTGGTACAGCAGCTGCGAGATCTCCTCGGCGGCCGCCTCCTTGCCCTCGTACTCGGCGGCCATCCAGACCTCGGCGGCCTCTTCGACGACCTTCTTGCCGATGGCATGGACGCCCTTGTCCACCAGCTCGGCGGTGCGGGAGGTGGCGGGGTCGCCGTGGGCGGCCTTCTGCTGGAGCTCGGCGAAGAGCTCCTCGAACGTCTTCTTGGACATGGTGGCGCCCACTCTACGCGGTTGCGGTGGCCGGCCTAGCGCCAGGGCTCGGACACGGAACGGAGCGTGGCCGCCGTCGCCACCGCGGCGGTGACGGCCTCGTGGCCCTTGTCCTCGCTGGAGCCCTCGATGCCCGCCCGGTCCAGGGCCTGCTCCTCGGTGTCACAGGTCAGCACGCCGAAGCCGACGGGGACGCCGGTGTCGACGGAGACCTGGGTGAGGCCCTGGGTGACGCCCTGGCACACGTAGTCGAAGTGAGGGGTGCCGCCGCGGATGACGACCCCGAGGGCGACGATCGCGTCGTAGCCGCGCCCGGCGAGGCCCTTCGCCACGACGGGGAGCTCCCAGCTGCCGGGGACCCGCAGCAGGGTCGGCTCGTCGATGCCCAGCTCGTGCAGGGCGCGCAGGGCGCCGTCCACCAGGCCGTCCATCACCTTCTCGTGCCACTGGGCCGCGACGACCGCGACCCGCAGGTCGCCCACGTTGCGTACGGACAGTTCCGGTGCGCCCTTGCCGCTCACGTTCTCGCCTCTCCTCGGTGTTCGTCTTACTGGTTTCCGCAGGTGGACACGGGGGTCGTGTCCAGCCAGGGCAGGTCGTGGCCCATCCGGTCCCGCTTGGTGCGCAGGTAGCGGAGGTTGTGCTCGCCCGCCTGGACGGGCATCGGCTCGCGGCGCAGGACCTCGATGCCGTGCCGGACGAGCGCGTCGCTCTTGTCGGGGTTGTTGGTCAGCAGGCGCACGCTGCGCACGCCGAGGTCGGCGAGGATCTGGGCGCCGGCGCCGTAGTCGCGGGCGTCGGCGGGCAGGCCGAGCTCCAGGTTGGCGTCGAGGGTGTCCCGGCCGCGCTCCTGGAGTTCGTAGGCGCGCAGCTTGGACATCAGGCCGATGCCGCGGCCCTCGTGGCCGCGCAGGTAGACCACCACTCCCCTGCCCTCGGACCGGATGCGGGCCAGGGAGGCGTCGAGCTGGGGGCCGCAGTCGCAGCGCTGGGAGCCGAAGACGTCGCCGGTGAGGCATTCGGAGTGGACGCGGACGAGGACGTCCGTGCCGTCGCCGATCTCGCCGTGGACGAGGGCGACGTGCTCCACGCCGTCGACGGTGGAGCGGTAGCCGTGCGCGGTGAAGGTGCCGTGGGCGGTGGGCAGGTTGACCTCGGCCTCGCGGCGGACGGTGGGCTCGGCGCCGCGGCGGTAGGCGATCAGGTCCTCGATGGAGATGATCGTCAGTCCGTGCTTGCGGGCGAACGGGATCAGCTCGGGCAGGCGCAGCATGCGGCCGTCCTCGCCGGCGATCTCCACGATGGCGCCGGCCGGGCGCAGGCCCGCGAGACGGGCGAGGTCGACGGCGGCCTCGGTGTGGCCGTCGCGGACGAGGACGCCGCCGGGGCGGGCGCGCAGCGGGAAGACGTGGCCGGGGCGGACCAGGTCGGACGGCTGGGCGGTGCCGCCGGCCAGCAGCCGGAGCGTGGTGGCGCGGTCGGCGGCCGAGATGCCGGTGGTCACACCGTGCGCGGCGGAGGCGTCCACCGAGACGGTGAACGCGGTCTTCATCGACTCGGTGTTGTCCTGGACCATCTGGGGCAGGCGGAGCCGGTCCAGTTCCTCGCCCTCCATGGGGGCGCAGATCAGGCCGCGGCACTCGGTCATCATGAAGGCGACGATCTCCTCGGTCGCCTTCTCGGCGGCGATGACGAGGTCGCCCTCGTTCTCGCGGTCCGCGTCGTCGACGACCACGACGGGGCGTCCGGCGGCGATGTCGGCGATGGCCTGCTCGACGGGGTCGAGTACGAAGTCCTCGATGCCGTCGGTGCCGTACAGGACGGGTGCCGCGCTCATGCGGGCGCTCCTTCCAGGACGGGCTGCGCGGCCTTACGGGAGCGCAGCCACCAGTCGCGCAGGCCCCACAGGACGAGCGCGCCGTACAGGACGTAGACGAAGCCGGAGAAGGCGAAGCCGTTGGCGAAGTTCAGCGGTACGCCGACCAGGTCGACCAGCAGCCAGGCGAGCCAGAACTCGACCATGCCGCGGGCCTGGGCGTACATGGCGACGACGGTGCCGACGAAGATGTAGGCGTCCGGCCAGGGGTCCCAGGACAGCGCGGGGAAGGCGGTGAAGAGCCCGCCGACGGCGAGGGTGCCGAGGGCGGCGGCGGCCAGGAGGGCGCCGCGCTCGCGCCAGGTGGCGAAGCGGACGGCGACCGAGCCGTCCTGCGTCCGGCGCCGGCCGCGGTTCCACTGCCACCAGCCGAAGGCGGCGACGACCATGACGACGATCTGCTTGCCCGCGCTGCCGGACAGGTGGGCGGTGGCGAAGGCCGCGAAGAGGATGAGGCCGGAGAGGAACTGGACCGGCCAGGTCCATATCGAGCGCCGCCAGCCGAGGGCGAGGCCGAGCAGGCCGATCACGTTGCCGATCATGTCCGACCACTTGATGTGCTGGCCGAAGAGGGCGAACGCCTCCGAGTTGAGCCAGTTCACTTGGTCTCCTCCCGGCCGGCCAGCAGCCGCTCGACGTACTTGGCGAGGACGTCGGCCTCCAGGTTCACCGGGTCGCCGGGCTGCTTGCGGCCGAGCGTGGTCAGGGCGAGCGTGGTGGGGATGAGGCTGACGGTGAAGTAGTCGGGGCCGGCCTCGACGACGGTGAGGCTGATGCCGTCGACGGTGATGGAGCCCTTCTCGACGACGTACCGGGCGAGGTCCGCGGGCAGGGAGATCTTCACGGTCTCCCAGTGCTCGGAGGGGGTGCGCTCCAGGATCGTGCCGGTGCCGTCGACGTGGCCCTGCACGATGTGGCCGCCCAGGCGCGCGCCCACGGCGGTGGGGCGCTCGAGGTTGACGCGGGAGCCGACGGTGAGGGCGCCCAGGCTGGAACGCTTGAGGGTCTCGGCCATCACGTCGGCGGTGAACTCGTCGCCCTCGTGGTCGACCACGGTGAGGCAGACGCCGTTGACGGCGATGGAGTCGCCGTGTTTCGCGCCCTGGGTGACGACGGGGCCGCGCAGCCGGAAGCGACAGGCGTCGTCGAGGGTCTCGACGGCGGTGACCTCGCCCAGCTCTTCGACGATTCCGGTGAACACTTCCCGGGTCCTCCTGCCTCTTCGGGCACGGACTCCGGGGCTGTCGGGAACGACAGAATGTACGAGCGAGGGCATCGGGGGCGACGCCGGACGGGGCTCGTCCACGGCGGACGAGCCCAGAGGGCGGCGCGCACGTATGCCCGCTCGCCGCGCACTGCCTCCCATCCGGACTTTAACCGTCGGTCCAGGAATTTCACCTGGTCAACCGGTCGCTGGAGGCGACCGGGTCGCGGACTGTAACCGCCGGTTCGGACTTTCACCGACCCCGGAGTGCGCTGCTTCTGGTACAGGCCCAGTGTGCCACGCCTGATCGACGTCCATGCGGGTGACGGGTGTGCGGTGGCTCACAGGGATCCGGCGGGCCTCCTCCGGTCCTCTCCCCGGGCACCAACTGGCGCGCAGCCGAACCCCCTTGCATTGGTCCATACCTATTGACTGACTGGTCTAGTCCTTCCTAGGGTCTGCGCAACTTCCGTGGAGAGGAACCGACTGTGCCTTCCCCCTCACGCCGCAGAGCGAGACCCGCCCTGTTCGCGACCGCCGCCGCGGTCGCCGGGCTGGTGCTCGCCGGCCTCCCGGCGACCGTCTCGCACGCCGCCGACCAGGAGTCCTGCCGCCCCGACGGCCTCTACCGGACCCCGGGCGCGGACGTCCCCTACTGCTCGGTCTACGACTCGGCGGGCCGGGAGAAGATGGGCGCCGACCACCAGCGCCGGGTGATCGGCTACTTCACCGGCTGGCGCACCGGCAAGGACGGCACCCCCGCCTACCTCGCCTCCGACATCCCCTGGGACAAGATCACCCACATCAACTACGCCTTCGCGCACGTCGGCGGGGACCACAAGATCTCGGTCGGCGCGGACGGCGAGAAGAACCCGGCCACCGGCATGACCTGGCCCGGTGTCGCGGGCGCCGAGATGGACCCGGCCTATCCCTACAAGGGCCACTTCAACCTGCTGAACAAGTTCAAGAAGCAGCACCCGGACGTCAAGACGCTGGTCTCGGTCGGCGGCTGGGCGGAGACCGGCGGCTACTTCGACGACAGCGGCAAGCGCGTCGACTCCGGCGGCTTCTACTCGATGGCCACCAACGCCGACGGCTCGGTCAACCAGGCCGGCATCGACACCTTCGCGGACTCGGCGGTCTCCTTCATCCGTAAGTACGGCTTCAACGGCGTCGACATCGACTACGAGTACCCGACGACGATGAAGGACGCGGGCAACCCGCTCGACTGGTCCTTCGCCAACGGGCGGCGCGCCGGGCTGGTCAAGGGCTACGCCGCGCTGATGAAGACGCTGCGCGAGAAGCTCGACCGGGCCGGGGCCGCGGACGGCAGGCACTACCTGCTGACCGTCGCCGCGCCGTCGTCCGGATATCTGCTGCGCGGCATGGAGACCTTCCAGGTCCAGAAGTACCTGGACTACGTCAACATCATGTCCTACGACCTGCACGGCGCCTGGAACGAGTACGTCGGCCCCAACGCGTCCCTGTTCGACGACGGCAAAGACGCCGAGCTCGCCGCCGCGGGCGTGTACACCACCTCCCAGTACGGCGGCATCGGCTACCTGAACACCGACTGGGCGTACCACTACTTCCGCGGTTCGATGCCCGCCGGGCGCATCAACATCGGGCTGCCGTACTACACGCGCGGCTTCAAGAACGTGCAGGGCGGCACGGACGGGCTGTGGGGGAGGGCGCCCGCGGCCAGTTGCCCGGCCGGTGCCGGCCTGACCAAGTGCGGGGACGGCGCCGTCGGCATCGACAACCTGTGGCACGACAAGGACGCCGAGGGCAAGGAGTCCCCGGCCGGCTCCAACCCGATGTGGCACGCCAAGAACCTGGAGAAGGGCGTCGTCGGGGACTACGTGACGACGTACGGCTTCCCCGCCGGCACCAAGCTCACCGGAACCTACGCCCGCAAGTACGACCCGACGCTGGTGGCGCCGTGGCTGTGGAACGCCGAGAAGAAGGTGTTCCTGTCCACCGAGGACGAGCAGTCCGTCGCCGCCAAGGCAGACTACGTCGTGGACCGCGGCATCGGCGGCACCATGGTCTGGGAGCTGGCGGGCGACTACGGCTGGAACGCGGCCAAGGGGCAGTACGAGCCGGGCGACACGCTCACCACGACGATGTACGAGAAGTTCAAGTCGGCGTCCCCCTACGGGGCCACGCGCGCGACGGTCGAGCTGCCCGCCCGGGCGCTCGACATCGACGTGGAGTTCGGGCAGTTCCCGCTCGGCGACTCCAACTACCCGATCAGCCCCAAGCTGAAGATCACCAACAACACGCGGACCACGCTGCCCGGCGGCACGGAGTTCCGGTTCGACTACGGCACCTCCGCCCCCGGCAACGCCAAGGACCAGTCCGGCTGGGGCACTTCGGTGATCCGCAGCGACCACACGGGGAACAACGTCGGGGGCCTGAAGGGTGACTACCACCGGGCTTCGCTGAAGCTGCCGGCCTGGCAGTCGCTGCCGCCGGGGGCCTCGGCCGAGGTGGACTTCGTGTACTACCTGCCGGTGTCGACGCCGTCGAACTGGACGGTGACCTTCGGCGGGCAGACCTACGGCCTCAAGGGCGACCTGACGCGCGGGACGACCGTGGTGGACCCCGGCACCCCCACGCCCACCCCGACGCCGACGCCGTCGGGCACCGCCTCCCCGAGCCCGTCGCCCACCCCGTCCCCGACCGGCGGCACCGGCGCCTGCACGGCTCCGGCGTGGAACGCGGGGACGGCGTACGGCGGCGGCAGCACCGTGTCCCACCGGGGGCACTCCTGGAAGTCCAAGTGGTGGACGAAGGGCGAGGAGCCCGGAACCACCGGCCCATGGGGGGTGTGGCAGGACCTCGGCGCCTGCTGATCCCCTGACCTGACCGGCCCGGCGGCGGTGACGAAGGCCCTTGCCCGCCGCCGGGCCCTCCAGCGCGCACGGCCCCGGCGGGCCGCTCGCGCGTACGCCGCCGGCACCTGACCCCGCGCCCGGCCCTCCCCCCGGCGCGGGGTCACGTGCCGGCGGTTTCTCCCGTCGTGCCGGGGGGCGCGAACAGCTCGTCCTGCGCCCGGTCCCGCGCCGTGAGCAGCGCCCCGCGCAGCACGGCGCCGCCGCCCAGGGCGCCCGGCCGCACGTCGGTGGGCAGCGGCGACATACGCGCCAGACGGTCCCGGACCCGGGTGGCGAGCGCGTCGCCGCCCGCCCGGCCGACCTCGCCGGCCAGCACCACGCACCCGGGGTCGAGCACGGAGACGACGGCGGCGGCGCCCAGGGAGACCCGCTCGGCGAGGGCGTCGAGGAAGCGCGCGGCGGCCGGTTCGCGGTCCGCCGCGCGCGCGGCCCGCCGTACCAGCGCCGCGGCCTGGGGCTCGTGCGCGGCGGCCGGGGCCTCGATCCCGTGCGCCGCCGCCAGCGCGACGACGGCGGACGCCCCGGCCAGGGAGTGGAAGCCGCCGTCGCAGTCGGTGGCCGACGGCAGTCCCCCCGTGCCCGGTACCGGCAGGAAGCCGATCTCGCCCGCGCCGCCGGAGGCGCCCCGGCGCAGGGTGCCGTCGAGGACGACCGCGGCGCCGATGCCCAGGCCCAGCCAGAGCAGCACGAACGTGTCCCGGTCGCGGGCGGCCCCCTCGCGCTGTTCGGCCAGGGCGGCGAGGTTGGTCTCGTTCTCGACCCTGACCCGCGCCTCGGGGAACCGCTCTTGCAGGGCGGCCACCAGCCGTCGGTGCCAGGCGGGCAGTCCGGAGGAGTCGCGCAGTTCCCCGCTGGCGGGGTCGATGAGCCCCGGCGCGCCGATGCCGACGGTGTGCGGGCGGTCGGCCCCCGCCTCCTTGGCCACGCGCTCGACCAGGCCGACCGCCTGCTCGACCGCGGGTCCAGTCCCCATGCCCCCGCCGATCGGCGCGGACGCCTCGGCGAGCACCCGGCCGAGCAGGTCGGACACGAGCACGGAGACGCCCTCGGTGCGCACGTCGAGCGCGGCCAGGTACGCCCGGCCGGCGACGATGCCGTACAGCTTCGCGTTCGGTCCCCGGCGCTGTTCGCCGGACTCCCCCACCACCTCGACGAGGCCGGAGGCGGTGAGGCGCTCCACGAGGTCGGCGACGGTGGGCCGGGACAGGCCGGTGAGCTCTTTGAGCTGCCCCGCCGTCAGCGGGCCCTCCCGCTGGAGGAGGCGCAGAGCGAGCCGGTCGTTGATGGCCCGGGCGGTGCTCGGGGATGCGGGCATGCCGGGATCCTTCCAGATGGGCCGGGCCGCGGAGGCGGCGACCGGCGATCCCCTATCTATCAGGCAGGGTTCCTGATAGTTTACGCCGCGCAGCGGGAGCGGTCACACTGGGAGGGCCCGAGAATGAGTGCAGTGATATACGCGCAACGTGACGTCAGGCGGGCCCGGTACGCCGTGGCCGCCGTGTTCGCCGCGCACGGCGCCGTCACCGGTTCCTTCGCCACCCGCGTCCCCTGGATCCAGGACCACGCCGGGGTCAGCGCCGGTCAGCTGGGGCTCGCTCTCGCCTTCCCGGCGCTCGGCGCGTCCCTCGCGATGCCGCTCGCCGGCCGCGTCACCCACCGCTTCGGTGCCCGCAGCGCCCTGCGCGGCCTGATGGCGTTGTGGAGCCTGTCGCTGGTGCCGCCCTCGTTCGCCCCCGGTCTCCTCACCCTCTGCCTGGCCCTGTTCGTCTACGGCGCCACGGCGGGCATGGCCGACGTGGCGATGAACGCGCTCGGCGTGGAGGTGGAGAACCGGCTCCGCAAGTCGGTCATGTCCGGGCTGCACGGCATGTGGAGCGCGGGCGCCCTGGTCGGCTCGGCGGCCGGTACCCTCGCCGCCCATCTGGGCGCGGACGCCCGGCTGCACCACCTCCTGGCCGCGGCCGTGCTGACCGTGCTCGGCGTGACCGCCTGCACCTGGGTGCTGGACCTGAAGCCCGCCGAGGACGAGGACCCGCCGCCGCGGTTCGCGCTGCCGCCGCGCTCGGCGCTGCTGATCGGCGCGGTCGGGTTCTGCGCGGTCTTCGCCGAGGGCGCGAGCCTGGACTGGTCGGCGGTCTATCTGAAGGACCAGCTGGAGGCGTCGGCCGGTCTCGCCGCCGCGTGCACCACGGGCTTCACCCTGACCATGGCCATGGCCCGGATCGCCGGCGACCGGGTGGTGGACCGCTTCGGGGCCGTGCGCACGGTCCGGACCGGCGGCGTGCTGGCCGCCCTCGGCGGGCTGCTCATCGTCCTCGCGGCCCATCCGGCGGTGGCGATGGGCGGGTTCGCCCTGATGGGCCTCGGTATCGCGGTCGTCGTACCGCTGTGCTTCGCCGCGGCGGGCCGCAGCGGACCCAACCCCAGCCAGGCCATCGCGGGCGTGGCGACCATCACCTACACCTCGGGGCTGGTCGCGCCGAGCGCGATCGGCACGCTGGCCCAGGCGACCAGTCTGGTGGTGTCGTTCGCGCTGGTGACGGTGTTGTCCTGCGGCCTGGGGGCGTTCGCGGGGGTGCTGCGGGCGGGCGACCGCGACCGCCCGAGGGTCATCCGGCCGGACGCAGCAGTTCCCGGCCCGCGGCCCTAAAGGCGTCGCTCCACGGCGCCGGGCGCAGCGTCTGGGCGTCCAGCCGGACGAGCACCCGGGTGCCGCGGGCGTAGGTGGCGGCACCGTCCGCCGAGCAGAAGCGGAAGCCGTAGGTCAGGCCGGTGCCGCCGAGCCGCTCCAGCCACAGGTGGACGGCGTACTCACCGGGCCGGGTGACCGGCGCGTCATAGGTGATGCGCAGCTCCCTGACCGCGTTGCAGGCGTCCCCGGCCGCCGCCCAGTCGCCCTCGAAGCGCAGGCCGAGAAGCTCCTGCCACAGCTCCGCCCACGCCCGCTCGGCCAGCACCGGGTAGCGGGCGTTGTGCAGCAGGCCGAGGGCGTCCAGGTCGTCGAAGTGGACGGTGACGGGGACGAGCCGGCCGTAGGACAGGGCGGGCGCGGCGAGGGCTTCGGCGGTCACGGGCGGGGCTCCTGGTGCGTACGAAAAGGGGCCGCGTACATCCGATGGCACAGGCCAAGGGCGGCGTCCATATCCTAAGCAGCCGCTCAGATGTGCGAAGCATGCCCGGCGAGCCCTGACAATGGGACCGGATCTGCACAAACGACGAAAGCGACACCCCATGGATCTCGGCGTCCGCTGGAAACTTCACGGCGACGGACGCACCCCCGCGCCCGGAGCGGTGGTCCGCCCCGACGAACGGCTCTCCTGGCCGCGCACGGCCGGGCTGGGTGCCCAGCACGTGGTCGCCATGTTCGGGGCGTCCTTCGTCGCCCCGGTCCTGATGGGCCTGGACCCCAACCTGGCGATCATGATGTCGGGCGTCGCGACCGTCGTCTTCCTGCTCGCCACCCGCGGCCGGGTGCCGAGCTACCTGGGCTGTTCGCTCTCCTTCGTCGGAGTCGCGGCGGTGATCCGCGCGCAGGGCGGCACCAGCGCCACGGTCACCGGCGCGGTCCTCGTCGTGGGCGTGGCGCTGTTCCTGGTGGGGCTGGCGGTGCAGCGTTTCGGGGCGCGGATCATCCATGCCGCGATGCCGCCGATCGTCACCGGCGCGGTCGTCATGCTGATCGGTTTCAACCTCGCGCCGGTCACCGCCTCCACCTACTGGCCGCAGGACCAGTGGACGGCGCTGCTGGTGATGCTGTTCACCGGTCTGGCCGTGGTCTGCCTGCGCGGTTTCTGGTCCCGCATCGCGATCTTCCTCGGTCTGGTCTTCGGGTACGGCATCTCCTGGGTCTTCGACCGCGTCTTCGGCCGGATCCACTCCGTGGACGGCAGCGGCAAGGTCACCGACCACTGGCGGCTGGACTTCTCGGCCGTCGGCCAGGCCGACTGGATCGGCCTGCCCTCCTTCCACGGGCCGGCTTTCCAGTGGTCGGCGATCCTGGTCGCCCTGCCGGTGGTGATCGCGCTGGTCGCCGAGAACGCCGGGCATGTCAAGGCCGTCGGCGAGATGACCGGCGATCCGCTCGACGACAAGCTGGGCACGGCGATCTCCGCCGACGGCGTCGGCTCGATGCTCTCCACCGCGGTCGGCGGCCCGCCCACCACCACCTACTCCGAGAACATCGGCGTGATGGCCGCGACCCGCGTCTACTCGACCGCCGCGTACTGGGCCGCCGCCGGCTTCGCGCTGCTGTTCGGCCTCTGCCCGAAGTTCGGCGCGGTGGTGGCCGCGATCCCGGGCGCCGTCCTCGGCGGCATCACCGTCATCCTGTACGGCATGATCGGCCTGCTCGGCGCGCAGATCTGGATCAACGCCAAGGTGGACCTGCGCAACCCGCTGAACCTGGTGCCGGCCGCCGCGGGCATCATCATCGGCGTCGGCAACGTCAGCCTGAAGTTCACCGACAACTTCTCCCTCAGCGGCATCGCGCTGGGCACCCTGGTCGTCATCACCGGCTACCACGCCCTGCGCGTCTTCGCCCCCGCGCACCTCAAGACGCAGCAGCCCCTGCTGGACGAGGGGACGTCCTCCTACGACGCGGAGGCCGGGACCGGGAGCCAGGGCGAGGGCGGCTCTCAGCGCGCCACGTCGTAGACGCGGGACGCCGCGCGCGTGTCCCGGCTCCCGTCGCACCGGGCCGGGACGGGGGCCGCACGCCGCGCCCGGCACCGGCGGGGAGCGGATCGGCCCCCGCCCGTGGGGTGAAGCCGCCCGGGGCCGGTCGCCGGGCACGAGACCGGACACGTCAGGCCCCCGCGCGGCGGTCGCGTTCCCCCGTTCCGGGGAAGCGCCCGGCCCGCCGGCACTCCGGCCGGACCGGAGCTGCCACGCTGCCCCCATGGCGCACTGCGAGCAAGTCATCACCGCCGCCGGCACGGTGGACGCCGTCCTGTCCCGGATGCGCTCCCTCGGCGCGGCCCTGCCCGCCGGGGACGGCGTCGCGGTCTTCAACCGCGTCTATCTCACCGTCACCGAGGCGGTCGACCGGCACATCGACGCGGGGCGGTTCCCGGACGCCCGGGCCGCGATCGCGCTGGACGTGCGGTTCGCCGAGCGGTACCTGGCCGCCGTCGGGACGGCCGCGGCCGGGCGGCGCCCACCGGCATGCTGGCGTCCCCTGTTCCAGTTCCGCCGCCATCCCGGCGTACGTCCCGTGCAGTTCGCGCTCGCGGGCGTCAACGCGCACGTCGGGCACGATCTGGCGCTCGCCGTGGTGGACGCCTGCCGTACGCTCGGCTGCGAACCCGTCGACCTGGAGGACGAGTTCGACCGGGTGGGAGATCTCCTCGTGTCGCTGGAGGAGCGGGTCCGCGAGGATCTGATGCCGGGCCCGGACCTTCTCCAGATCGCCGACCCGCTGACGCATCTGCTCGGCTCGTGGAGCCTGGAGCGGGCCCGTGAGGCGGCCTGGGCGGCGGCCCGGGCCCTGTGGGCGCTGCGCGGACTGCCGGACATCGCCGGCGAGTTCACCGAGCGGCTCGACGCGGCGGTGGGCTTCGCCGGACGCATGCTGCTCACGCCGCTGCCCGGCTGATCCCGGCCCTCTCCGTCACCCCGCCCGGGAACTCCCGTACCGGCGCGGCACGTTGGCGTTCCGGGCACCCGGCGGCGAAGGAGCACACGGTATGGCGACCCGGCTCGGTCTCGGTCTTCCCCAGATGCGCCAGTACGACCTCGGCAAGGACGTCCCCGACGTGGCCCGCGCCGTGGAGCGCACCGGCTACGAGAGCCTGTGGGTCTTCGAGCGGGCCCTGTTCCCCGAGCCCGCCACCCAGGGCCTGTACGGCATCGAGGGCCTGCCCTGACACGTACCGGAACGTGGCGGACCCGCTCGTGACGTTGACACTGGCGGCCGCGGCCGCCGAGCGGGCCCTGCTGGGCACCAGTGTGCTGGTCGCCCCGCTGCACGTGCCGTTCCACCTGGCCAAGGCGCTGGCCTCGCTCGACGCGGCGAGCGGCGGCCGGGTGGTCGCCGGTTTCGGCACCGGCTGGTCCCTCGACGAGTACGCGGCGGCGTCGGTGCGGCCGTTCGAGGAGCGCGGCCGGGTGCTGGACGAGCTGATCGAGGTGTGCCGGGCGGTCTGGGGCCCGGACCCGGTGGTGTACGACGGGCGCCTGACGAAGATCGCCTCCGCCGTGGCCGGCCCGAAACCCGCCCGGCCCATCCCGGTCCTGCTGGCCGCGAGCGGTGCGAGGGCCCGGCGCCGGCTCGTCGACCACGCGGACGGCTGGCTGCCGGTGGGCGTGGGAGCCGAGGCCCTCGCCGCGCAGTGGCGCGAGCTGCGGGAGCTGGCGGACGAGCGCGGCCGCACGGAGCCGATCCGGTCGGTGCTGCGGATCAACGCGCGGGTCCAGGCCAAAGCGTACGACGGCGACGGGCGCCGGCCGTTCCAGGGCAGCGTCGACCAGATCGTCGAGGATCTCGCCGCCCACGCCGAGATCGGGCTGGAGGAGATCCTCCTCGACCTCCAGGGCCCCCTGCGGGACGCCCAGGAGCTGAAGGACGTCGCCGCCGAGGTGTACGAGAAGGCGCGGGCGGCCGGGATCTGAGCGCGGCGCCACGGGTGACGGTCCCGTGGCGCCGCCGGGGCTCAGTCCTCCGGGAGCTCGACCGGCGCGATCTCGTCGTACACGTCGCCGGGGCCCGGGTTGGCCGGGTCCGTCTCGCCGCCGAAGTGGTGCATGACGCCCCAGACCGCGTTCAGCGCGGTCTGGACGGCGCCCTCGGCCCAGCCGGCCGTCCAGGAGATGTCGTCGCCGGCGAGGAAGATGCCCCGCTTGTCCTCGGGCAGCCGGTCCTGCATGAAGTGGGTGAACAGGCGGCGCTGGTAGCGGTAGTGGCCGGGCAGGTTGGCCTTGAACGCGCCCATGAAGTAGGGCTCGTTCTCCCAGGAGACGGTCACCGGGTTGCCGATGATGTGCTTCCTGATGTCGACCTTCGGGTAGATCTCGCCGAGCGACTTCAGCATGACCTCCATCCGCTCGTTCGCGGACAGCGGCAGCCACTTCAGGCTGTCGTCGCACCAGGTGTAGGACAGGCAGATGACGGCCGGCTCGCCCGGGCCGTTGTCCAGCAGGTACGTACCGCGCGTCATCCGGTCGGTGAGCGTCATCGACATCACGTCCCGGCCGGTCTCCTCGTCCTTGTCCAGCCAGAAGGGCCGGTCGACCGGCACGAAGAGCTTGGAGCTCTCCATGTAGTGGGTGCGCTCGATCGCGGTCCAGTGGTCGATCGGGAAGAGCGAGTCGTCGCAGGCGATCTTCGACAGCAGCATCCAGGACTGGGCGGTGAAGATAGCCGCCCGGTAGGTGCGGATGTCGCCGCGCGCGTCGGTCACCGTGATGTGGTTGCCGGCGGTGCGGTTGAGGCGGGTCACGGCCGGGCGGGGCTCCCCGTCGGCGTGCAGCGATTTCAGCGAGGTGCCGTACGGCCAGTGGACGATCTTCTCCGGCTCGCGCTCCCACAGCCGCAGCGGCAGCTGCTGGGAGCCGCCGACGATGCCGCGGTGGTGGTCGTCGGCCTCGGTGTAGACGACCCGCAGGATCTCCAGGATGGAGTTGGGGAAGTCGGTGTCCCAGCCGCCGGTGCCGAAGCCGACCTGGCCGAAGATCTCCCGGTGCCGGAAGGACTTGAACGCCTCCGACTCGCAGAGGAAGCCGTAGAAGGTCTGGTTGTCGAGCTTCTCGACGAGCCGGGACCAGATCTCGCGGATGCGCGGCACGTCCCGCTCGCGCAGGGCGCGGTTCATGTCGGAGAAGTCCGCGCCCTCCTCCAGGCACCTGTTCCAGGCGTCGGCCACGTCCCGGTAGACCTGCGGCAGGTCGTCGAGGGTCTCGGCGTAGTGGGACTCGCCCTTGAGGTCGACCACGGTCGACGGGGTCGCCTCGGCCAGGGGGTTCGGGAACGGGCGGGTCTCCAGCCCCACGAGGTCGATGTAGTGCTGGAGGGCCGTGGAGGACGGCGGGAAGCGCATCGCGCCCATCTCGGCGGTCAGCGACGGGTCGCAGCCCTCGAAGCCGACGGTGCGCAGCCGGCCGCCGATCCGGTCGGCCTCGTAGACGACGGGCTTGAGGCCCATCTTCATCAGCTCGTAGGCGGCGACGATGCCGGACAGGCCGCCGCCGATGACGGCGACCTCGGTGCCGTGCTCGGTGGCGGGGATCTGGCCGAGGCCCGCCGGGTGGGCGAGGAAGTCGTCGTAGGCGTAGGGGAAGTCCGGGCCGAACATGGTGATCGGCGGCTGCTGCTCATCGGTGTGCTCGACGGCGTTGGGCACCGTGGACGTCATGGGGTACGGACTCCTTGCGCGGAAAGCTGAGGGGGGTGCGGGGGAGGAACGCTTGAGGGAGGGGAAGGCGGGGGGGGCGCGGCTCAGGTGAGGGAGCCGTACAGGCCCGGACGGCGGTCCCGGAGATAGGGGTTGGCCTCGCGGGAGGCGGCGAGGAAGGCCGGGTCGGCGTCGGCGACGACCAGTTCCTCGGCGCGGCCGGCCCGGGTGCGGGCGACCCCGTCCGGTCCGGCGAGTACGGACAGCCCGACGAACTCGAACTCGCCTTCCCGGCCGACCCGGTTGACGTACGCCACGTACATCTGGTTCTCGAAGGCCCGTACCGGCACCAGCGACTCGGCGACGAACTGGAACGGGTGCATCTGCGCGGTCGGCACCAGCAGCAGGTCGGTGCCGGCCAGGGCGTGGGCGCGGACGTTCTCCGGGAACTCCACGTCGTAGCAGATCATCAGGCCGACCGTCAGCCCGCCGAGCTCGGCCTGGACGACCGGCTGGTCGCCCGGGGTGAAGTGGTCGCGCTCGAAGCAGCCGAAGAGGTGGGTCTTGCGGTAGTTGGCCAGGCGGGTGCCGTCGGCGGAGATCAGCTGGACGGAGTTGTAGACGCTCTCGCCGGCCCGCTCGGGGTAGCCGTAGGCGATGGCGAGACCGTGGCGGCCGGCGATCTCCGCGACCGCGTCGGCGGCGTCGCCGTCGGCGGGCTCGGCGAGCCGGGCGATGTCGTCACCGATCGCGTACCCGGTCAGGAACATCTCCGCGGCGGCGAGCAGCCCGGCGCCCGAGGCTGCGGCACGGCCCGCGGCCTCGTCGAGGACCTTCAGGTTCTCGACGGTGGAGCCGGGACGGCCGGAGCTCTGGAGCAGGGCGGTGCGCATGCGTGTTCCTCACCAGGTGGGGCGGGGGTCGGGGGCCAGATAGACGGTACGGTCGGCGGGTCGGCCGGACAAGGAGGGGCCGTTGCGCGCCACCGAGCGGTTCGTTGCGTCCGCCGCCGGGTGGGCGGTGATTCGTTGCGCATCCCCGGCCGGGGCCCGGCTTTCCCGCGGGGCGCGGCCCCGGCGCCGGCCCGCGGGGGCACCGCATCCCGGCGGGGTCAGGGCGCGGGGAAGGTGGCGTACCGGGGGCCGCAGCGGCCGTCCGGCAGGGTGCGCGGTGCGGCGCCCGGGCCGGCCCCCGGCGTCAGGGGCGCGCGGCCGGTGGTGCCGGGGCGCCCCCGGAGGCGGGCGCCGGCCGTCGACGCCGCCGGGTGGGACAGCGATGCCGCAGCGGCCGGGCGGGACGCCGCGGCGGGGCGGGCGGACCCGGGCGGACCGCCCGGGCGGGTCAGGCGGGCGACCCCGACGAGTAGCGGCGCAGCAGCGGCGAGAGCACCAGCACGGACTTGGTCCGCTCCACGAACGGCTCCCCGGCGATCCGTTCCAGGACCCGTTCGAAGTGCCGCATGTCGGAGGCGAAGACCTGGGCGATCGCGTCCGCGTCCCCGGTGACGGTGGACGCGGCCACGACCTCCTGGTAGCGCTCCAGGCCCCGCTGGATGGTCTCCGGCGAGGTGTTGCGGCGGCAGTGGATCTCGACGAACCCCTCGGTCTCCCAGCCGAGGGCGGAGGGGTCGACCCGGACGGTGAATCCGGTGATGGCGCCGGTGGCGCGCAGCCGGTCCACCCGCCGTTTGACGGCGGGCGCGGACAGGCCGACCAGTTGCCCGATGTCCGCGTAGGAGCGGCGGGCGTCCTCGGCGAGGGCGTGCACGATGCGTTCGTCGAGATCGTTCAGCACTGCGGGTGGTTCACTTCACTTCTGATGGTGCGAGTCGGGAACGGCGGTAGCCGTATACGAAGTAGAACACGAGCCCGACGGCCATCCAGACACCGAAGACCACCCAGGTGACGGTGGACAGGCTGCCCATCATCCATACGCAGAAGGCGAAGCCGAGCGCCGGCAGCACCGGTGAGAGCGGCACGCGGAAGGTGCGGGGCATCTCCGGGCGGGTCCGGCGCAGCACCACGACGGCCACGTTGACCAGGGCGAACGCGAACAGGGTGCCGATGCTGGTGGCGTCGGCGAGCTGGCCGAGCGGGATGGCGGCGGCCAGGACACCGCAGAAGAGGGAGACGATCAGGGTGTTGGCGCGGGGCGCGCCGGTCTTCGGGTGGACCCTGGAGAACACCTTGGGCACGAGCCCGTCGCGGGACATGGCGAACAGCACACGGGTCTGGCCGTACAGCACGGTCAGGACGACGCTGGCGATGGCGACGACGGCGCAGAAGGCGAGCAGGGTGCCCCAGAAGGTCTGCCCGGTCACCTCGTTCATGATCTGGGCGAGCGCGGCCTCGGTGCCGTCGAACCGCTGCCAGGGCTTGGCGCCGAGGGCGACGGCGGCGACGAGGACGTACAGCGCCGTCACGATGACCAGCGACAGCATGATGGCGCGGGGCAGGTCGCGCTGGGCGTTTCTGGCCTCCTCACCGGCGGTGGAGGCGGCGTCGAAGCCGATGTACGAGAAGAAGAGCGTCGCCCCGGCCGCGCTGACGCCGGCCATGCCGAGCGGCATGAAGTTCTCGTAGTTGCCGGAGCGGAAGCCCGTGAGGCCGACGGCGCAGAACAGCACCAGCGCGGCGATCTTGACGACGACCATGACGGTGTTGGCGCGGGCGGACTCGCGGGCCCCGCCCAGCAGGAACGCCATGGCGAGCAGGACGACGATCAGCGCCGGCAGGTTGAAGACGCCGCCGTCGCCGGGCGGCGCGGACAGCGCCGCCGGGATGGTGACGCCGATCGTCCCGTCGAGCATCTCGTTGAGGTACTCGCCCCAGCCGACCGCGACCGCGGCGACCGACACGCCGTACTCCAGCACCAGGCACCAGCCGCAGACCCAGGCGACCAGCTCGCCCATCGTTGCGTACGCGTACGAGTACGAGGACCCGGCGACGGGGATGGTGCCCGCCAGTTCGGCGTAGGACAAGGCGGAGAAGAGTGCCGTGAAGCCGGCGATGACGAAGGAGAGGGTGACCGCGGGACCGGCCTTGGGGACGGCTTCGCCGAGGACGACGAAGATGCCGGTGCCGAGGGTGGCACCGATGCTGATCATGGTCAGCTGCCACAGCCCGAGGGAGCGGCGCAGGGCGCCGCCCTCTCCCTGGCCGCCCTCCGCGACCAGGCGTTCCACGGGCTTGCGACGCATCAGGCGCCCTACGACCCCCGGGGAGGAGGGGCCGGCCGGAGAGGGAGGGGGCGGGGGTGCGCCTTGGTCGAGCACGCGCTGACTCCTTTGTCGCTGCCGGTCGCTGCCGGTCTCATGCGGCGGATGGGTGCTGAGGCGGCGGGGACCGGCGGCGTCCCGGAGACGGCCGGGACCCGCCGAGCGGGGTCCCCGTCTCGCCACGTACAGCGCAGAACACTACGAGGGCGGCGTTGCCCCTGTAATGCAGCAACCTTGCGCGTCTCCGCACGATCGTTGCGTTCGCCGGGCCCGGGCGTGTCTTCGTTGCGCGGGGGCTGTCGACCGTTGCGCCCGACCGCTGGTCAGCGCCCGTCCGGCTCTTCCCCGACCGCCCGCGAGCGGCCGCGACCGCCCGCGCCTTGGCCCGCGTCCGCCGCGTCGAAGCCGGTCTCGCCGGGCTGCCCCGGGGGCCGCTTCCTGGGCGCCGGTCCAGCGCGTGCGCGCCTTCCGGGCGGCTGTTCGCCGGTGCCCGGCACGGCCCCGGTCCGCGCCCAGGAGGCACCGGCCTCGCGGGCCGCGCGGACGGTGACCTGACGGCCGTAGGAGCCGGCCTCGCGGGCCGCGGCCTCCCCGGGGGCCGCCCGGCCGCCGCCCCCGGGGACGTCCGCTGCGGCGGCCGGGCCCGGACACGCCGACGGCCCCCGGCTTTCGCCGGGGGCCGTGCGACGGCGTGCGCGCGGTCAGTTCCAGCTGGCGTGCAGCGGCTTGCCCTCGGCGTAGCCGGCGGCGCTCTGGATGCCGACGATGGCCTTCTCCGCGAACTCCTCCAGGGAGGCGGCACCGGCGTAGGTGCAGGAGGAGCGGACGCCCGCGATGATCGAGTCGATCAGGTCCTCGACGCCGGGGCGGGCCGGGTCGAGGAACATCCGGGAGGTGGAGATGCCCTCCTCGAACAGCCCCTTGCGGGCGCGGTCGTACGCCGACTCCTCCGAGGTGCGGTTGCGCACGGCGCGCGCGGAGGCCATGCCGAACGACTCCTTGTACAGGCGGCCGCCGGCGTCCTCGTGGAGGTCGCCCGGCGACTCGTAGGTGCCCGCGAACCAGGAGCCGATCATCACGTTGGACGCGCCGGCCGCGAGGGCCATGGCCACGTCGCGCGGGTGGCGGACGCCGCCGTCGGCCCACACGTGCTTGCCGTACTTCTTCGCCTCGGCGGCGCACTCCAGGACGGCGGAGAACTGCGGGCGGCCGACGCCGGTCATCATCCGGGTGGTGCACATGGCGCCGGGGCCGACGCCGACCTTGACGATGTCCGCGCCCGCCTCGATCAGATCCCGCACGCCCGCGGCGGCGACGACGTTGCCCGCGGCGATGGGGACCTGCGGGTCGAGGTCGCGCACCAGCTTCAGGGCGCTGATCATCGACTCCTGGTGGCCGTGCGCGGTGTCGATGACGAGCGTGTCCACGCCCGCCTCCAGCAGTTGCTGGGCCTTGCCCGCGACGTCGCCGTTGATGCCGACGGCCGCGGCGATGCGCAGCCGGCCCCGGGCGTCGGTGGCCGGCGTGTAGAGGGTGGCCCGCAGGGCGCCCTTGCGGGTCAGGATGCCGGCGAGCCTGCCGTCCGCGTCGACGGCGGGGGCGTAGCGGCGGTTGGCGGCGTCGAGGGTGTTGAACGCCTCGCGCGGGTCCATGTCCGCGTCGATCAGCAGCAGGTCGCGGGACATGACCACTTCGAGCTGGGTGAAGCGGTCGACGCCGGACAGGTCGGTGTCGGTGACGACGCCGACCGGCTTGTGGTTCTCGTCGACGACGACACCGGCGTTGTGCGCCCGCTTGGGCAGCAGCGCGAGGGCGTCGGCGACCGTCTGGTGCGGGGCCAGCACGATCGGGGTGTCCAGGACGAGGTGGCGGCTCTTGACCCAGGAGACGACGTCGGTGACGACGTCGATCGGGATGTCCTGCGGAATGACGACCAGGCCGCCGCGCCGGGCCACGGTCTCGGCCATGCGGCGCCCCGCGATGGCCGTCATGTTGGCGACGACGAGCGGGATGGTGGTGCCCGTGCCGTCCGGAGAACTGAGGTCAACACCCTGCCGCGAGCCGACCGCGGACCGGCTCGGCACCATGAAGACGTCGTCGTACGTCAGGTCGTACGAGGGCTGGATGTCGTTGAGAAAACGCACGTGCTGCACATCCCGGTGGTTCAGAGGTGGCCCCCGGACAGGTCAGCCAGGGGGAAAGAGCACGTACTTCATTCTCCCATGAGGGGCCCCCAGCCAGGCCCCGGCGAAACATCCAGGCTGGCCGCCGACCCCCTTGGAGGAAGCTCCAAGATCCGCCGTCATCCCAGGGACACGAAGAGCCCCGCGGCGCGGTCCGTCGCCTCCGCGAAGACCTCCTCGGCGACCTCCCACTCCTCCGGCCGCGCCCGCGCGTACTCCCCCCAGCCCCGTACGACGACCAGCAGGCCCCGCTCCACGGCGTGCTCGGGCCACAGCGAGTGGTCGGAGAGGACGTCGGCGAGGGCGTCCCAGTTGCGGCCGAACCACTCGGGCAGGTCCAGGGCCCGGGCGCAGCGGTCCATGAGCCCCGCCTTGTCCGTGACCCCGTCGAGGTCGATCGTGACCACGGTCCGGCCCGCCGGGTCTTGTGTCATCTCGGTACCGCCCTGAAGGAGTCGAGTCGTATTCGTGAAGGGGTCGTAGTGGTCGTCGGCGCGGTACGTCTCGCCGGCCCGGCCGGTCACGGTCCGCCGGACCCCCGGTCGGGCGAGCCCGGCGTGGCCGCCGTGTACCCGCGGTGGCAGCCGCGCTCGCGCCGAGGCGGCCGCCCCTCCACGTCGCGCCCCTCGCAGCCTCCGAAGGCCACGGCCTGGGTCACGGTCCGTCCGGGTCGGCCCGGTTCAGCGCCGGCCGCGGCGTCGGCCCGGCCGTCATCAGGTAGTCCGCGGCCGAGGTGTCCGTCACCAGGCTGGTGACCAGCCCGGAGCGCAGCACCGCGTCGATGGCCGCCGCCTTGCGCTGCCCGCCCGCGATGGCGACCACCTCCGGGATACGGCGGAGCTGGTCGGCCTTGACCGTGATGCACCGCTCCCCCAGGTCCCGCCCGACCCGGCGCCCCTCGGTGTCGAAGAGGTGCGCGGACATCTCGGCGGCGACGCCGAGCGAGGCGTAGTGCGCGCGCTCCTCGTCGCTGAGCATGTCGTGCACCGTCGAGATCCCGGGCTCCCAGGAGCCGATCGAGACGCAGGCGACCGTGACCTTGTCGAAGTACTCGAAGGCCCGGGCGATCCCGGTCTGGTGGCGCAGCGCCTGGGCGGTGGCCGCGTCCGGCAGCAGCATCGGCGCGTAGATGGGGTGGGCGTCGCCGCCCGACACCTGGGCGGCCCGGCGCACCGCCTCCACCGAGCCGCGCTCGGCGGTCCCGGCGTCGTACACGCCCGTCAGCTGCACCACCGTGCACGGCGGCAGCCGGTCGAGCGCCGCCGCCATGTGGATGGTGGACCGGCCCCAGGCCAGCCCCAGCACGTCGCCCTCGTTGACGAGTTCGCCGAGCAGGTCGGCGGCGACTTCGCCGAGGTTCTCGGGGTCGGGCGTCTCCTCGGCGTCGGCCGGGGATTCCACCACGACGGCGTGCCGGAGCCCGTAGCGGGCGCGGAGCGCGTCCGAGCGCTCCGCGTCCAGCTCGGCCGGCACGCGGATCTCGATGCGTACGAGGTCCCGTTCGAGGGCGGTCTCCAGGACCCGGGCCACCTTGAAGCGGCTGACGCCGAACTCCTCGGCGATCTGGATCTTGGATTTGCCCTCGAGGTAGAAGCGGCGGGCCATGGCCGCCGCCTGCACCAGCTCAGCGGGTCCCATCCGCATGGCTGACCGGCCCGCCGACATACCCGACACGGCGATCTCCTCACTGCTGTTCACACTCTGGATTCGCCGTTCATCCTCGCAGATCCGGCGCGGTTGATCAGCCCTGCTGGCAGCCGTTCACGTTCTGGTCTCTCAGTGGTCGCACGCCCAGGACGCGTCGGCGGTGGCCGACTCGGCCCGCGTGCGCAGTGCGCGTACCGCTTCGGCCGGGTCGGACGCCCCGTAGACGGCGGAGCCGGCGACGAAGACGTCGGCACCCGCGTCGGCGCACCGTTCGATGGTGGCGGCCGAGACGCCCCCGTCGACCTGGAGCCACAGCTCCAGGCCGTGCTTGTCGATGAGCTGCCGGGTGCGCCGGATCTTGGGCAGCATGATGTCGAGGAACGCCTGCCCGCCGAAGCCCGGCTCGACCGTCATGATCAGCAGCATGTCGAGCTCGGGCAGCAGGTCCTCGTACGGCTCGATCGGCGTGGCGGGCTTGAGCGCCATGGAGGCGCGGGCGCCCTTGGCCCGGATCTCCCGGGCCAGCCGCACCGGAGCCGCGGCGGCCTCGACGTGGAAGGTGACGGAACCGGCGCCCGCCTCCACGTACTGCGGCGCCCACCGGTCCGGCGCCTCGATCATCAGGTGGCAGTCCAGCGGGGTGTCCGTCGCCCGGGCCAGGGACTCCACGACCGGCACGCCGAGCGTGAGATTGGGGACGAAGTGGTTGTCCATCACGTCGACGTGGAGCCAGTCGGCTCCCTCCACCGCCTTGGCCTCGTCCGCGAGGCGGGCGAAGTCGGCGGACAGGATGCTGGGGTTGATCTGCACGGCCATGCCCCAAGCCTGCCATGCCCGGCCGCGAAGGGTCGCGCCGGTCCGGATACGGCCGGCCCGGCCCGCACCGCGCCCGCGGAAGGCGGCCGCCCGGCGGCCCGCCCGGGGCCGGCCGCGGCGGGGCCGCCGCCTCCGCCGCCCGGCGCGGGCGGGGTGACGAGCGCCCGGCACGCGGCTCGCCGGGCCCCGCCGCCCGCGGGGCCGTGCGGGCGGGCGTCAGCCGGTCCGCCGCACCAGCGCCAGGTACATCGCGTCGGTCCCGTGCAGATGCGGCCACAGCTGGACGTCGGGCCCCTCGCCCAGCTCCGGCACGCCGGGCAGCAGCGGACGCGCGTCGAGGAGTTCGGCCCCGGGGTGCTGCTTGAGCACGTCGGCGACGACGGCCCGGGTCTCGGCCAGATGCGGCGAGCAGGTCGCGTACCCGACCACCCCGCCGACCCGCACCGACTCCAGGGCCGTCCGCAGCAGCCCCCGCTGGAGCGGCGCGAAGGACTCCAGGTCCTCGGGGCGGCGCCGCCACCGCGCCTCGGGCCTGCGGCGCAGGGCGCCCAGCCCGGTGCACGGCACGTCCACCAGCACCCGGTCGAAGGTGCCGGGCCGCCACGCCGGCCTGGTCCCGTCGGCGGCGATCACCTGGTACGGGCCCGGGTTGCCGTCCAGGGCCCGGGCCACCAGCCCCGCCCGGTGCGGCTGCTTCTCGGAGGCCAGCAGCACGGCGCCCCGCTCGGCGGCGAGCGCGCCCAGCAGCGCGGCCTTGCCGCCGGGCCCCGCGCACCCGTCCAGCCAGAACCGGTCGGAACCCTCCACGGGCGCGCCCGCCAGCGCCAGCGCGACGAGCTGGCTGCCCTCGTCCTGCACGCCCGCCCGGCCCTCCCGCACGGCCGGCACGGCGCCGGGCTCGCCGCCCTCGGTCAGCCGTACCGCATGCGGCGACCAGCGCCCCGGCACGGCGGCCTCCTCGCCCAGCAGTTCCTCGGCGGTGGCCCGCCCCGGCCGGGCGACCAGCGTCACCTCGGGCCGCTCGTTGTCGGCGGCCAGCAGCTGCTCGATGCCGGCCCGCCCGCCGCCGAGGGAGTCCCACAGCGCGGAGACGATCCAGCGCGGGTGCGAGTGCACGACGGCGAGATGGTCCTCGGGGTCCTCGTCGTAGGGCGGCGCGATGCGCGCCAGCCAGCCGTCGAGGTCGTCCTGGGCGATCTTGCGGAGCACGGCGTTGACGAACTTGGCCCGCCCGTCGCCGAGGACGACGCGGGCGAGCTCCACGGTGGCCGACACGGCGGCGTGGGTCGGGATCCGCGTCCCGAGGAGCTGGTGCGCGCCGAGGCTGAGCACGTCGAGGACCGGCGGGTCCACCTCCCGCAGCGGCCGGTCGACACAGGCGGCGATGACGGCGTCGTACGTCCCCTGCCGCCGCAGCGTGCCGTACACCAGCTCGGTCGCCAGGGCGGCGTCCCGGGCGTCGAAGTCGCCCTTGTCGCGCGCCTTGCGCAGCAGCGGCGGCAGGACGAGGTTGGCGTAGGCGTCCCGCTCGTCCACCGCCCGCAGCGCCTCGAAGGCGAGGATGCGGACGGGGTCCTTCTGGGGCCGGCGGTAGGGCTTGCCCGGCTTGCGGGGCCGACGGGAGGTGTCGCTCACGAAAAAGGTGCTCCGGTGACGGGGTGACGTGGTGCTTTTCAGCCTACGTCGCCGGACGGCGGCCGGTGACGGGCCCCGGTCACCGCCCGAGGGTCTCCCCCTCGGCGATCCGCGCCCCGCGCGCCCAGTCCGCCGCCTTCATCGGCTTCTTGCCCTGGGCCTGCACCCACAGCAGTTCCACGGCGTGGGAGCCGGTGCCGGCGTAGACGTCGTTCTTGCCGACGGCCAGCCGGCCGGGGGCGAGTTCCGTGCGGTCCGGGGCGAGGGCGAGCTGGATGAGCTTGAGCCGCTCGCCGCGGAAGGTGGTCCAGGCACCCGGCGCGGGGGTGCAGCCGCGTACGACCCGGTCGACCCGCAGGGCGGGCGCGTTCCAGTCGACGCGGGCGTCCTCGACGGTGACCTTGGGGGCGAGGCTGACGCCCTCGGCCGGCTGCGGCACGGCCTTCAGGGTGCCGTCCTCGATGCCGTCCATGGTCGCCGCCAGCAGCCCGGCGCCGGCGAAGGCGAGGCGGGTGAGCAGGTCGCCGCTGGTGTCGGTGGGCCGGACGGTCTCGGTGATGGTGCCGTAGACGGGTCCGGAGTCGAGCCCTTCCTCGATGAGGAACGTGGACGCGCCGGTGATCTCGTCCCCCGCCATGATGGCGTGCTGCACGGGCGCGGCTCCGCGCCAGGCGGGCAGCAGCGAGAAGTGCAGGTTGACCCAGCCGCGGGCGGGGATGTCGAGGGCGGCCTTCGGCAGCAGGGCGCCGTAGGCGACGACGGGGCAGCAGTCGGGTGCGATGGCGCGCAGCCGCTCCAGGAACTCCGGGTCCCGCGGCTTGGCGGGCTTCAGCACCTCGATCCCGGCCTCCTCGGCCCGCTCCGCCACGGGGGACGCGACCAGCCTGCGCCCGCGCCCGGCCGGCGCGTCGGGCCGCGTGACGACGGCCGCCACTTCGTGCCGCCCGGAGGCGAGCAGGGCGTCCAGGGCGGGAACGGCGACCTCGGGGGTACCGGCGAAGACCAGCTTCATGGGTGGGCACGGGCCTCTCGGGCGGGGTGGTGTACGAGCAGCGCACAAGTCTATGGGGCACGCCCCGGCGCCCACGACCGGACGGCCGCCCGCGGCGGACGGCCCCGGCGGGGCCCCGGGGGAGGGTCCCGTGGGAGGGCCGCAGGGCAGGTCCCATGGGAGAGCCCCGTGGCAAGGCCACGTCCCGCCGGGCAGGACAGGGGCGGTGCGCGGTCGGTGCGCGGCCGGGAGGAGAGCGAGGCCGGAGGCCGAGGCGCGTATCCCCCCGGAGGGCGTACGCACACGCTCCCGCGCCCTGGACCGTGACCCTCGGCGCGCATCCGCGTTGGTCAAGAAAGAGTTGACCACAGCGGGCCGCCTCGGCCCGAATTTCTTTCACCGCCGGTTCGAGAGGCTTGTTCATGGCCGACCACGCATCCCACGACGCCCAGGCTCGGGCCAGCCTGCACCTTCTGGTGCGCGACATCGAGCGGGTCCGCCGACAGGTGGACGCGCTGCGCACGCTCACCGCCCAGCTCGGCAACGTCTACCGCCCGCGCCGCTCCGGCCCCGCCACGGGCTTCGTCGTCTACGGGCGTGCCCCCGCCCCCACGGTCCGTCTCGCGCAGGAGCTGCGGGACAGTGTCGAGACGCTGGTCACGGCGGCCGTGGACTTCGACCGCTCGCTCGGCTTCTCGTGGGACGCGGTGGGCTCCGCCCTGGGAGTGACCAAGCAGGCCGTGCACCGCCGCTACGGCTCGCGCCGCGCCCCGGCCCAGACCGTCACCGCCACCGCCACCGCCACCGCCGAGGCCGAGCGCCCGTCCGACCCGTCGGGCACCCGCGCGGTCAACGTGGGCGTCGGCGTTCCCACGGTCCCGACGGTTCCCGCCGCGCGCTCCATGCCGACCCAGCCGACCGCCGGCAGCCCCGGCCTGCGCGACGAGGCCAGGCCGACGGCCTTCCCGGGCCCGCGCAACGGCTGACGCGCACCGGTCGGCCGCCCTCCCGGTACGCACCGGGAGGGCGGGCGCGTACGGACGGGACCGCTCACCCGATGTCGGGCGGATCGATCCGCACCCGCACCGCCTCGCCGTTCCCCCGCGCCATCCGTGCCGCCTGGGCGGCCTTGAGCGCGCCGGCCAGCGCCGCGCCACTGCCCGGCGGCACGCGGATCAGCGCTCGCTCCCAGTGCTCGCCCGGAGGGGGCGCTCCGGGCCGCCGCGGGCGCCCCGCGGCCGGGAGGGGCAGTGGCACCGGCCCCAGCACCTCGGCCGTGCCCGGCAGGTCCACCGTACGCAGGAAGCCGGCCACGGCCTCGCCGGTCCCCGACACGGCCGCCATCCGCGACACCGGCGGAAAGCCCAGTTCGGCCCGCTCGGCCAGCTCCCGCACGGCGTGACCGACCGGGTCCCAGCGCACCAGCGCCTGCACCGGCCGCAGGGTCGGCTCGGCGACCACGACGACCGTACCGCCCTCCGACTGGGGCCGGACCAGCGCCGCACTCGCCATCCACCGGCGCAGCGCGTCCTCCCCCGCCCGCAGATCGGGCCGTGCGAGCATGGCCCAGCCGTCCAGCAGCAGCGCCGCCGCGTACCCGCCCTCGGCGACGGGCTCGGCGCCCGGCGTGCTCACCACCAGCGCGGGCGTCCCCGGCACCGTGTCGAGGACGTGCTCGCGCCCCGAGGTCCGCACCGGTACGGCCGGGAAGGCCCGCCCCAGTTCCTCGGCGGTCCGCCGCGCCCCGACCACCTGCGCCCGCAGCCGGAAGGACCCGCACTCCGGGCAGTGCCAGCCGCCCTCCTCGCGCCCGCACCACCCGCAGCGCAACGCGCTGCCCGACTCCTGCGCCTCCAGCGGCCCCGAGCAGTGCCGGCACCGGGCCGGCGCCCGGCAGGCCGCACACGCCATCCGCGGCACATAACCCCGCCGGGGCACCTGGACCAGCACCGGTCCGTGCCGCAGGCCCTCCCTGGCGGCCTGCCAGGCCAGGGTCGGCAGCCGGGCGGCCCGGGCGGCCTCGTCACGGGCCAGGTCCCCGTCCCCCACCGTCCGTACGAGCGGGGCGGCGGCGCGGACCTGCTCCCGGGCGGCGACCAGCGGCCGGGCCCAGCCGGTCTCCACGAGCTGGGCGGCCTCGACGGTGCAGGCGATGCCGCCCAGCAGGAAACCGCACCGGTCGTGGGCCGCCCGCAGCAGCAGCACCTCGCGGGCGTGGGGCTGCGGGGCGTGCGGTTCGCTGTGGCTGTCGTCTCCGTCGTCCCACAGGGCGACCAGCCCCAGGTCCCGCACCGGGGCGAACATGGCCGCGCGGGTCCCCACGACGGCCCGTACGGACCCCCGCCGCACGGCCAGCCACTGCGCGTACCGCTTCTCGGGCCCGGCGTCGGCCGTCAGCACCGCGTGCCGCCCCTCCCCCAGCAGCGCCGTCAGCGCGGCGTCCACCCGCGCCACCGCCCGCCCGTCCGGCAGCACGACCAGCGCGCCGCGCCCGGAGGCGAGCGTGGCCGCCACCGCCCGCGCCAGCTCCTCGCTCCACCGGGGCCCGGGCAGCGCGTTCCACACGGCGCGCGGGGCGCCGCCGGCCGCCAGGGACTCCAGGAACGCGGCTCCCCGCTCGTACCGGGTCCAGGACCCCGGCTCGGGCGGCTCGGGCGGCGGAAGCGGCGCCGGCGAGGGCCGCCGCTCGGCCCGGGCGCTGCGCGGCGGCACGGCGAGCTGCAACACATCGGCGAGACTGCCCGCGTACCGGTCGGCGACGGCCCTCGCGAGCCCCAGCAGATCCTCGCTGAGCACCCGCTCCGGCGACACGACCTGGGCGAGCGCGGCCAGCGGACCGGAGTAGTCGGACTCGGCACGCCGCTCGATGAGGAAACCGTCGATCAGCCCGCCGCCCTCGCGGCGTCCTTCCCGGACCCGGTGCCGCCCGGCGCCGAACCGCACCCGCACCCGCACACCGGGCTGCGCCTCGGCGTCCAGTTCCTCGGGGACCGCGTAGTCGAAGTACCGGTCGAGATGGAGCACGCCCTTGTCGACCAGCACCCGGGCGACGGGCAGCTCCTTGGCGAGCGCCGCCCCCCGCCAGGTGCGCGGCTTGGCCCGCGGTGCCTTCGCCCGGCGCACGCTCTCCCGGATGAGCGCGAGCTGCTCGGGCGGCGCACCCTCGGCGCCACCGTCCGCCTGACCGTTCTCGCTGCTCACGCTTGCATTCTTACCAAAGCCCGCCGACAACGGGAGGCGGGCCCACGGCCCCCGGGCAGGCTCGGGTTCGGTGTCGCCGCGCCGGACACGCCGAGGCCCGGCGCCCCCCGAGAGGGTCGCCGGGCCTCATCCGACGCTGTGTGTCGTACCGCTCGCGACCTACAGCCCCGCGGCCGTGCGCAGCGCGTCCACGCGGTCCGTGCGCTCCCAGGTGAAGTCGGGCAGCTCGCGGCCGAAGTGCCCGTACGCCGCGGTCTGGGCGTAGATCGGGCGGAGCAGGTCCAGGTCGCGGATGATGGCGGCCGGACGGAGGTCGAAGACCTCGTCGATCGCCTTCTCGATCTTCTCCGGCTCGACCTGGGCGGTGCCGAAGGTCTCCACGAAGAGACCGACCGGCTCGGCCTTGCCGATGGCGTACGCCACCTGGACCTCGCAGCGGGAGGCCAGCCCGGCCGCCACGACGTTCTTGGCGACCCAGCGCATGGCGTAGGCGGCGGAGCGGTCGACCTTGGACGGGTCCTTGCCGGAGAAGGCGCCGCCGCCGTGGCGGGCCATGCCGCCGTAGGTGTCGATGATGATCTTGCGGCCGGTCAGGCCGGCGTCGCCCATCGGGCCGCCGATCTCGAAGCGGCCGGTGGGGTTGACCAGGAGGCGGTAGTCCTCCGTGTCGAGCTTGATGCCGTCCTCCAGCAGCGCCTTCAGCTCCGGCTCCACGACGAACTCGCGGATGTCGGGCGCGAGGAGCGACTCCAGGTCGATGTCGCTCGCGTGCTGGGAGGAGACGACGACCGTGTCGAGGCGGACGGCCTTGTCACCGTCGTACTCGATGGTGACCTGCGTCTTGCCGTCGGGGCGCAGGTAGGGGATCGTGCCGTTCTTGCGCACGTCGGACAGGCGCTTGGACAGGCGGTGCGCGAGGAAGACCGGCAGCGGCATCAGCGTCGGGGTCTCGTCCGTGGCGTAGCCGAACATCAGGCCCTGGTCACCGGCGCCCTGCTTGTCCAGCTCGTCGTCGTCGCCCTCGACCCGGGCCTCGTAGGCCGCGTCGACGCCCTGCGCGATGTCCGGCGACTGCGCGCCGATCGAGACCGAGACGCCGCAGGAGGCGCCGTCGAAGCCCTTCTTGGAGGAGTCGTAGCCGATCTCCAGGATCTTGCCGCGGACCAGCGTCGGGATGTCCGCGTATGCCTTGGTCGTGACCTCCCCGGCCACGTGCACCAGGCCGGTGGTGATCAGGGTTTCGACGGCGACCCGGGAGGTCGGGTCCTCGCGCAGAAGCGCGTCGAGAATGGTGTCACTGATCTGGTCAGCGATCTTGTCCGGGTGACCTTCGGTCACGGACTCCGAGGTGAACAGGCGACGGGACACAACGCTCCCTGGGGTTGCAGCGGCTGCTGGCTGATCATGGTTGGACGACGCGGGGAGCTGCACCCGACGACGTCCTGGAACAGTTTATCGGTCGCACTCTGCCGCAGGCCCACCTGTCTCACCTCTCGGGAGCTCTGTGACCTGCGGCACTGGCATTCTGCCCAAGCCGAGCGCCCTTGGCCAGAGGCGCCACGCCCGAATGCGCGGCGACCGGGCGCCGCGAGACGGCCCGGACCCTCAGCGGAACCGGTCCGCCACGAGGTCCCACACGGTGTCGGCCAGCGCTTCCTTCGGTCCGCGCCGGACGGGGGTCTCGCTTCCGTCGGCGCCGAGCACCACCGCCTCGTTCTCCTCGGCGCCGAAGGTCTTGCGCTCCCCCACCTCATTGACCACGAGGAGGTCGCACCCCTTCCGCTTCAGCTTCGCCCGGCCGTTGGCCAGCACGTCGTCCGTCTCCGCGGCGAAACCGACGACCACCTGGCCGGGGCGGGGCCGGCCGGCGGCGATCTCCGCGAGGATGTCCGGATTCCGTACCAGGGCGACGGGCTCGGGGTCCTGGCCGTCCTTCTTCTTGATCTTCCCGGCCGCGTACACGGCCGGGCGGAAGTCCGCGACCGCCGCGGCCATGACCACCGCGTCGGCGTCGGCCGCGGCGCGCAGCACCGCCTCGCGCAGCTCCACGGCCGTGCCCGCCCGGACCACGTCGACGCCCGCCGGGTCCGGCAGGGCGGTGTTCGCCGCGATCAGCGTCACACGGGCGCCGCGCGCGGCGGCCGTACGCGCCAGGGCGTAGCCCTGCTTGCCCGAGGAGCGGTTGCCGAGGAAGCGGACCGGGTCGAGGGGCTCGCGGGTGCCGCCCGCGCTGACGACGACGTGACGGCCGGCGAGATCGGGCCCGGTCGCCCCCCGGGCCAGCACCCGGCGGCACAGCTCGAAGACCTCCACCGGGTCCGGGAAGCGCCCCTTGCCGGTGTCGACGCCGGTGAGGCGGCCGACGGCCGGCTCGACGACCACCGCGCCGCGGCGGCGCAGCGTCGCCACGTTCTCCTGGGTGGCCGGGTGCTCCCACATCTCGGTGTGCATGGCGGGCGCGAAGACGACCGGGCAGCGGGCGGTGAGCAGGGTGTTGGTGAGAAGGTCGTCCGCCAGGCCGTGGGCCGCCTTGGCGAGCATGTCGGCGGTCGCCGGGGCGACGACGACCAGATCGGCGTGCTGCCCGATCCGCACATGCGGCACTTCGTGGACGTCGTCCCACACCTCGGTCGAGACGGGATGGCCGGACAGGGCCGACCAGGTGGCGGCGCCGACGAAGTGCAGCGCCGAGGCGGTGGGGACGACGCGGACGTCGTGTCCCGACTCCGTCAGCCGCCGCAGCAGCTCACAGGCCTTGTACGCGGCGATGCCGCCGCTGACCCCCAGGACCACCTTGGGTTTGTCCACCGTCTTTCCCCGCTCTCCCCGAACCTCGGACTCGTACATCCCCATGACACACCACAGGCCCGGCAGTGGCGCTGCCGGGCCTGTGGAAAAGTCAGCTACAGGCTGAGAATACTACTGACCGGGGCCCTCGACGGCCTCGGAGGTCAGCAGTCCCGCGTTGATCTCGCGCAGGGCGATCGAGAGCGGCTTCTCGTGGACGTGGGTGTCGACGAGGGGACCGACGTACTCGAGGAGACCCTCGCCGAGCTGCGAGTAGTACGCGTTGATCTGGCGGGCACGCTTGGCCGCGTAGATCACGAGGCTGTACTTCGAGTCGGTGGCCTCGAGGAGCTCGTCGATCGGCGGGTTGATGATGCCCTCGGGCGCGGAGATGGAAGAGGACACGCTCTACCTTCCGATGGATGGGAAAGAATCAGTCAGCGTGATCCGTCACGATCACACAACGTCCATCAAGGCTAGCAGCTCGCTCGCCACGTCCTCGACGGAGGTGTTGACCAGGGTCACGTCGAACTCCGGCTCGGCGGCCAGCTCCACCTTGGCCGCCCGCAGACGGCGCTCGATCACCTCGGGCGCCTCCGTGCCCCGGCCGGTGAGCCTGCGCACCAGCTCCTCCCAGGAGGGAGGGGCCAGGAACACGAGCTGAGCCTCGGCCATGGACGCGCGCACCTGGCGGGCGCCTTGCAGGTCGATCTCCAGGAGGACCGGAACACCGGCCTCCAGGTGCTCCTGGACGGCCGCGCGCGGCGTGCCGTAGCGGTTGCCGGCGAATTCCGCCCACTCCAGCAGCTCACCGTTGGCGATCAGCTTGTCCATCTCCTCGTCGGTGACGAAGAAGTAGTGGACCCCGTGCTGCTCACCCGGGCGGGGCTTGCGGGTCGTCGCCGACACCGACAGCCAGACCTCGGGGTGTTCCTTGCGCATATGGGCGACGACCGTGCTCTTGCCGACCCCGGAGGGGCCGGAGAGCACGGTCAGCCGCGGACGTTCACTCATGCAGCGATTATTCCAGCTATCCCGGAGTGGTCCTCACTCAGTTGCCGGTGCTGCCGAACTCGCGCTCGAGAGAGGCGATCTGGTTGGAGCCGAGACCACGCACGCGCCGGCTCTCGGAAATGCCGAGTCGCTCCATGATCTGCTTGGCGCGGACCTTGCCCACGCCCGGCAGGGACTCCAGGAGGGCGGAGACCTTCATCTTGCCGATGACCTCGTTCTCCTGGCCCTGCTTGATGACCTCGTGCAGGGAGGCGCCGGAGTGCTTGAGTCGATTCTTGACCTCGGCCCGCTCCCGGCGAGCCGCGGCGGCCTTTTCGAGCGCGGCTGCGCGCTGTTCAGGGGTAAGGGGCGGAAGAGCCACGCCTACGTCACCTCGGATGTCGAACTGTCGGATACGGACCGGTGAGGAACCTAATCGCCCCACACCTGGGGAGCCACGAGCAACACGCCTGCCCGTTCTCCCCCACTGCCTCGAGGGCGTGGGAGGTGGCCCCACTCGTCGGAGACTAGCGGGCAAGTCCGCCAGAGTCAGCGAGAACAGCGGAAAAGTCCTGGTCAGCCTCCGTCAGGACGGACATTTAGGACATATTCCCTCGGATTTGAGAAGGGATCCAGACTCAAGTCCGTCCCGAGTCCACTCGTCCGAGGGCCGCCGCCAGGCACGCGGGGACCGGCGCAAGGGTCAGGCGGCGGCGACGGCGGCCCGGATCTCCTCCGCGAAGCGGTCCGCCGCCGCGCGCAGCGCCGTGACGTCGGGACCGTGACGAAGGACACCCCGGCTGACGTTCGGCACCACGTTACGGACGGCGGCTCCGAAGACCCGGGGCAGGTCCGCCGGGGTAGCCCCCTGGGCCCCGATCCCGGGCGCGAGCAGCGGGCCGTTGACGGCCAGGTCGTACGACGAGAGGTCGCCGAGCGTGGCGCCGACCACCGCGCCGAAGGAACCGAGCGGCTCCTCCCCCGCGTTCTCGGCCGCCAGGTGGGCCAGCATGGCCGCCCCGACGCTGCGCCCGTCGGCCCGCAGCGCGTGCTGGACCTCGCCGCCCTCCGGGTTGGAGGTCAGCGCCAGCACGAACAGGCCCGCGCCGTTCTTCCGCGCCAGCTCGACGGCCGGCTTCAGGGAGCCGTAGCCGAGGTAGGGCGAGACGGTCAGCGCGTCCGAGAACAGCGGGGCGCCGGGGTGCAGGAAGGACTCGGCGTAGGCGGCCATGGTCGAGCCGATGTCGCCGCGCTTGGCGTCCATGACGACCAGCGCGCCGGCCTCGCGGGCCTCGCGCACCGACGTCTCCAGGACGGCCACGCCGCGCGAGCCGAAGCGCTCGAAGAAGGCGCTCTGCGGCTTGAGGACGGCGACGCGGCCGGCCACCGCCTCGACGACCGTGCGGCTGAACCGCTCCAGGCCCGCCACGTCGTCGTTCAGGCCCCACTCGGCCAGCAGGGAGGCGTGCGGGTCGATGCCGACGCACAGCGGGCCGCGCTCGTCCATGGCGCGGCGCAGCCGCGCGCCGAAGGGCTCCGTCGTGCCGGTCATGCGGGATTCCTCACATCGGCGCCGACCGCGTCGGCGAGGGTGGCGTACGGGCTCTGGCGCAGCCGCGCGGCCAGGCCCTTGTGGAGGTCGCGAGCGTAGAAGGGCCCCTCGTAGATGAAGGCGCTGTAGCCCTGGACCAGCGTGGCACCGGCCAGGATGCGCTGCCAGGCGTCCTCGGCGGTCTCGACGCCGCCGACGCCCACGAGGGTGATCCGGTCGCCCACGCGCGCGTACAGGCGCCGCAGCACCTCCAGGGAGCGGGCCTTGAGCGGCGCTCCCGACAGGCCGCCGGTCTCCTGGACCACGGCCGGGCCGGACTTCAGGCCGAGTCCCTCGCGCGCGATGGTGGTGTTGGTGGCGATGATGCCGTCCAGGCCCAGCTCCACGGCCAGGTCGGCGACGGCGTCGACGTCCTCGTCGGCGAGGTCGGGCGCGATCTTCACCAGGAGGGGGACCCGGCGGGCGGGGACGGCCCGGTCGGCGGCCTCGCGCACGGCGCCGAGCAGCGGGCGCAGGTGGTCGACGGCCTGGAGGTTCCGCAGTCCCGGCGTGTTCGGCGAGGAGACGTTGACCACCAGGTAGTCGGCGTACGGGGCGAGCCGCTCGGCCGACTTCACGTAGTCGGCGACGGCCTCCGCCTCGGGCACCGCCTTGGTCTTGCCGATGTTGACGCCGACGACCGTCTTGAAGACGGGCCTGCGGGAGGCGAGGCGGGCGGCGACGGCCAGCGAGCCGTCGTTGTTGAAGCCCATGCGGTTGATCAGCGCCCGGTCCTCGACCAGGCGGAACAGCCGCTTCTTGGGGTTGCCGGGCTGCGGCTCCCCGGTCACCGTGCCGATCTCGACGTGGTCGAAGCCGAGCATCGCCATGCCGTCGATGCCGACCGCGTTCTTGTCGAAGCCGGCGGCGAGCCCGAAGGGGCTGTGCAGGCGCAGCCCGAGCGCCTCCGTGCGCAGCTCCTTGTGGCGGGGCGCGAGGGCGGCGGCGGCGAAGGTGCGCAGCACGGGGATGCGGGCGGTGAGACGGATCCAGCGGAAGGCCAGGTGGTGGGCCCGCTCCGGGTCCATCCGCTGGAAGAACAGGCGGAAGAAGAGCTTGTACATGTCTGGTGTGTGTCCTCATGAAGAGGGGGACACCGTTTCCGGTGTCCCCCTCGGGGCTGCTAGTCGCGGGCCGCGGTCAGGAACTCCGCGTGTTCCTGGAGCGAGCGGACGCCCACGTCACCGTGGTTGAGGGCGTCGATGCCCTGGACCGCCGCGGCGAGCGCCTGGACGGTGGTCAGGCACGGCACGGACCGCGCCACGGCCGCCGTACGGATGTCGTAGCCGTCCAGGCGGCCGCCGGTGCCGTACGGGGTGTTGACGATGAGGTCGACCTGGCCGTCGTGGATGAGCTGGACGATGGTCTTCTCGCCGTTCGGGCCCTCGCCCTCGGACTGCTTGCGCACGACGGTGGCGTTGATGCCGTTGCGCTTGAGCACCTCGGCCGTGCCGGACGTGGCGAGCAGCTCGAAGCCGTGGGCGACCAGCTCGCGCGCCGGGAAGATCATCGAGCGCTTGTCGCGGTTGGCGACCGAGATGAACGCCCGGCCCTTGGTGGGCAGCGGGCCGTAGGCGCCGGCCTGAGACTTGGCGTAGGCCGTGCCGAAGACCGAGTCGATGCCCATGACCTCGCCGGTGGAGCGCATCTCCGGGCCGAGGACCGTGTCCACGCCGCGGCCGTGGATGTCCCGGAACCGGGACCACGGCATGACGGCCTCCTTGACGGAGATCGGCGCGTCGAGCGGGAGCTCGCCGCCGTCGCCGTGCTTGGGCAGCAGCCCCTCGGCGCGCAGCTCGGCGATGGTGGCGCCGAGCGAGATGCGGGCGGCGGCCTTGGCCAGCGGCACCGCGGTCGCCTTCGAGGTGAAGGGAACGGTGCGCGAGGCGCGCGGGTTGGCCTCCAGCACGTAGAGGATGTCCCCGGCCAGCGCGAACTGGATGTTGATCAGGCCGCGCACGCCGACGCCCGCGGCGATGGCCTCGGTGGAGGCGCGCAGCCGCTTGATGTCGAAGCCGCCCAGCGTGATCGGGGGCAGGGCGCACGCCGAGTCGCCGGAGTGGATGCCGGCCTCCTCGATGTGCTCCATGACGCCGCCGAGGTACAGCTCCTCGCCGTCGTACAGCGCGTCGACGTCGATCTCGATGGCGTCGTCGAGGAAGCGGTCGACCAGGACCGGCCGGGAGGGGCTGATCTCGGTGGACTCGGCGATGTACGACTCCAGGCGGGCCTCGTCGTACACGATCTCCATGCCGCGCCCGCCCAGGACGTACGAGGGGCGCACCAGGACCGGGTAGCCGATCTCGTCGGCGATGGCCTTGGCCTCGGCGAAGGTGGTGGCGGTGCCGTGCTTGGGGGCGGGCAGGCCGGCCTCCTTCAGCACGCGGCCGAAGGCGCCGCGGTCCTCGGCGGCGTGGATCGCCTCGGGCGAGGTGCCGACGATCGGCACGCCGTTGTCCTTGAGGGCCTGCGAGAGACCGAGCGGGGTCTGGCCGCCGAGCTGGACGACGACGCCCGCGACCGGGCCGGCCTGCCGCTCGGCGTGGACGATCTCCAGGACGTCCTCCAGCGTGAGCGGCTCGAAGTACAGCCGGTCGGAGGTGTCGTAGTCGGTGGAGACGGTCTCCGGGTTGCAGTTGACCATCACGGTCTCGTACCCGGCGTCGCTCAGCGCGAAGGAGGCGTGGACGCAGGAGTAGTCGAACTCGATGCCCTGGCCGATCCTGTTGGGGCCGGAGCCCAGGATGATGACGGCCGGCTTCTCGCGCGGGGCGACCTCGGTCTCCTCGTCGTAGGACGAGTAGAAGTACGGGGTCTTCGCGGCGAACTCGGCGGCGCAGGTGTCGACCGTCTTGTAGACCGGGCGGATGCCGAGCGCGTGGCGGACCTCGCGGACGACGTCCTCGCGCAGGCCGCGGATCTCGCCGATCTGCTGGTCGGAGAAGCCGTGCCGCTTGGCCTCGGCGAGCAGGTCGGCGGTCAGCTCGGGCGCCTCGGCCAGCTCGTCGGCGATCTCCTTGATGAGGAAGAGCTGGTCGACGAACCAGGGGTCGATCTTCGTGTACGCGAAGACCTCCTCGGGGGTGGCGCCCGCGCGGATGGCCTGCATGACGGTGTTGATGCGGCCGTCGGTCGGGCGGACGGACGCCTCCAGCAGTTCCCGCTTGTCGCCGGGGTCGCCGACGAAGGTGAACTGGCTGCCCTTCTTCTCCAGCGAGCGCAGCGCCTTCTGGAACGCCTCGGTGAAGTTGCGGCCGATGGCCATGGCCTCGCCGACCGACTTCATGGTGGTGGTGAGGGTGGAGTCGGCGGACGGGAACTTCTCGAAGGCGAAGCGCGGGGCCTTGACGACCACGTAGTCCAGGGTCGGCTCGAAGGAGGCCGGGGTCTCCTGCGTGATGTCGTTGGGGATCTCGTCGAGGGTGTAACCGACGGCGAGCTTGGCGGCGATCTTCGCGATGGGGAAGCCGGTCGCCTTGGAGGCGAGGGCGGAGGAGCGCGACACGCGCGGGTTCATCTCGATGACGATGACACGGCCGTCGGCCGGGTTGACCGCGAACTGGATGTTGCAGCCGCCGGTGTCGACGCCGACCTCGCGGATGATCGCGATGCCGACGTCGCGCAGCACCTGGTACTCGCGGTCGGTGAGCGTCATCGCCGGCGCGACGGTGATCGAGTCGCCGGTGTGGACGCCCATCGGGTCGAAGTTCTCGATGGAGCAGACGACCACGACGTTGTCGTTCTTGTCGCGCATCAGCTCCAGCTCGTACTCCTTCCAGCCGAGGATGGACTCCTCCAGGAGCACCTCGGTGGTCGGCGAGAGGGTGAGGCCCTGGCCGGCGATGCGGCGCAGCTCCTCCTCGTCGTGGGCGAAGCCGGAGCCGGCGCCGCCCATGGTGAAGGAGGGGCGGACGACGACCGGGTAGCCGCCGAGCGTCTCGACGCCGGCGAGGACGTCCTCCATGGAGTGGCAGATGACCGAGCGGGCGGACTCGCCGTGCCCGATCTTCTTGCGGACCTCCTCCACGACCTCCTTGAACAGGTCGCGGTCCTCGCCCTTGTGGATGGCCTCCACGTTGGCGCCGATCAGCTCGACGCCGTACTTCTCCAGGACGCCGTTCTCGTGCAGCGAGATCGCGGTGTTCAGGGCCGTCTGGCCGCCCAGGGTGGGCAGCAGGGCGTCGGGGCGCTCCTTGGCGATGATCTTCTCGACGAACTCGGGGGTGATCGGCTCGACGTAGGTGGCGTCGGCGATCTCCGGGTCGGTCATGATCGTCGCCGGGTTGGAGTTCACCAGGATGACGCGCAGGCCCTCGGCCTTGAGCACGCGGCACGCCTGGGTGCCGGAGTAGTCGAACTCGGCGGCCTGGCCGATGACGATCGGGCCGGAGCCGATGACCAGGACGGACTGGATATCGGTGCGCTTAGGCACGCTGGCCCTCCATCAGGGAAACGAAGCGGTCGAACAGGTAGGCGGCGTCGTGCGGGCCGGCTGCCGCTTCGGGGTGGTACTGGACGCTGAAGGCCGGCTTGTCGAGAAGCTGGAGGCCCTCCACCACGTTGTCGTTGAGGCAGACGTGGGAGACCTCGGCGCGGCCGAAGGGGGTGTCGGAGACCTTGTCGGTGGGCGCGTCGACGGCGAAGCCGTGGTTGTGCGCGGTGACCTCGACCTTGCCGGTCGTACGGTCCTGCACCGGCTGGTTGATGCCGCGGTGGCCGTACTTCAGCTTGTAGGTGCCGAAGCCGAGCGCGCGGCCGAGGATCTGGTTGCCGAAGCAGATGCCGAACAGCGGGGTGCCCCGCTCCAGCACGGCCCGCATCACGGAGACCGGGTGGTCGGCGGTGGCCGGGTCGCCCGGGCCGTTGGAGAAGAACACGCCGTCCGGGCCCACGGCGTACACGTCCTCGACGCTCGCCGTGGCGGGCAGCACGTGCACCTCGATGCCGCGCTCGGCCATGCGGTGCGGGGTCATGCCCTTGATGCCGAGGTCGACGGCGGCGACGGTGAACTTCTTCTCGCCGATCGCGGGGACGACGTACGGCTCGGCGGTGGCGACCTCGGCGGAGAGGTCGGCGCCCGTCATCTCGGGGGCCTTGCGGACCTCGGCGAGCATGGCGGCCTCGTCCGAGACCGCGTCGCCGGAGAAGATGCCGACGCGCATGGCGCCGCGCTCGCGCAGGTGGCGGGTGAGGGCGCGGGTGTCGATACCGCAGATGCCGACGACGCCCTGGGCGTCCAGCTCCTCGTCCAGCGTGCGCCGCGAACGCCAGCTGGAGGGCACGCGCGCGGGGTCGCGGACGACGTAGCCGGAGACCCAGATCTTCTTGGACTCCATGTCCTCGTCGTTGACACCGGTGTTGCCGATGTGCGGGGCGGTCATCACGACGACCTGGCGGTGGTACGACGGGTCGGTGAGGGTCTCCTGGTAGCCGGTCATGCCCGTCGAGAACACGGCCTCGCCGAAGGTCACCCCCACGGCCCCGTAGGCACGGCCGCGGAAGATCCGGCCGTCCTCCAGGACGAGTGCGGCGGGAGTTTTGGCGGCTCCCCTGGTGGAGGTCGTCATCGTGCGCCTTCCGTTTCCGTCTTGTTGATCATCTGGTTCAGGGTGTCGACCCACTCGGCGTGCTCGGCCGCGTGGTCGGAGCGGAAACCGGAGTCGATCGGTTTGCCGCCGTGGATCCAGGTCACCACCAGCAGTCCGCCCTCGGTGAGGACCTTGCCGGCGATGCCCTTGTCGAGCCGGGCCTCGCGCAGCTGCGCGACCGGGATGAAGAAGTCGGCGGCGCCGGGGCGCACGACGTCGATTCCCGCGTCCGTCAGCGTGAGCTCGGCCCGGCTGCGGGTGCCCAGGCCGTGCGCCACGATGCGGTCCAGCCACTGCCCGGCGGTGGTGGAGCCGTGGTAGCGGCCGCTCAGCCTCAGTTTCGCCGCACCGGGCCGGGGCGGCGCGGTGGGCAGCTCCGGCAGGTCGCCCTGGAGGGTGCCGCGCCACTTCCAGCCCTCGCGCATCAGCCAGTAGACGAGCGCGACGAACAGGAGGAGGCCGACGACCCAGCCGGCGCGGGCGGCCCAGTCGGTCACTTCCGCCGATTCCTTCTCGGCGGCCAGCAGGAGTACAGGTGTCACGTGAGCTTCCCGTCGACGAGCGTGGCCTTGCCCCGCAGCCACGTGTGCGTCACACGGCCCGGCAGCTCACGCCCCTCGTAGGGGGTGTTGCGGCTGCGCGAGGCGAAGCCCGCGGGGTCCACCCGGCCACGGTATGCCGCGTCGACGAGGGTGAGGTTGGCGGGCTCACCAGCCGAGACGGGACGGCCGTGTCCGGCGGCCTGTCCGATCCGCGCGGGCTTGAAGGACATGCGGTCGGCGACGCCGGCCCAGTCCAGCAGGCCCGTGTCGACCATGGTCTCCTGGACCACCGACAGCGCGGTCTCCAGGCCGACCATGCCCATGGCGGCGGCGGCCCACTCGCAGTCCTTGTCCTCGTGCGGGTGGGGGGCGTGGTCGGTGGCGACGATGTCGATCGTGCCGTCGGCGAGCGCCTCGCGCAGCGCCATCACGTCACGCTCGGTGCGCAGCGGCGGGTTCACCTTGTAGACCGGGTTGTACGTGCGCACCAGCTCGTCGGTGAGCAGGAGGTGGTGCGGGGTGACCTCGGCGGTGACCTGGATGCCGCGGGACTTGGCCCAGCGGACGATCTCCACCGAGCCGGCCGTCGACAGGTGGCAGATGTGGACGCGGGAGCCGACGTGCTCGGCGAGCAGCACGTCCCGGGCGATGATCGACTCCTCGGCGACGGCCGGCCAGCCCCCGAGCCCCAGCTCGGCGGAGACGACGCCCTCGTTCATCTCTGCGCCCTCGGTCAGCCGGGGCTCCTGGGCGTGCTGGGCGATGACGCCGCCGAACGCCTTCACGTACTCCAGGGCGCGGCGCATGATCTGCGCGTCGTGGACGCACTTGCCGTCGTCGGAGAAGACGGTGACGCCGGCCGCGGACTCGTACATGGCGCCCAGTTCGGCGAGCTTGGCGCCCTCCAGGCCGACGGTGACGGCGCCGATGGGCTGCACGTCGCAGTAGCCGTACTGCTGTCCCAGGCGCCAGACCTGCTCGACGACGCCGGCGGTGTCGGCGACGGGGAAGGTGTTGGCCATGGCGAACACGGAGGTGTAGCCGCCGCTCGCCGCCGCGCGCGTGCCGGTCAGGACCGTCTCGGAGTCCTCGCGGCCCGGCTCGCGCAGGTGGGTGTGCAGGTCGACCAGGCCGGGCAGCAGCACCTTGCCGCCGGCCTCGACGACCTCGGCGCCCTCGGCGGGCAGACCGGAGCCGACCGCCTCGATCACCGCGCCGTCGATCAGCACGTCCTGCGGTTCGCCGCCGAGGACCTTCGCACCGCGGATCAGGATCTTGCTCATGGTGTTACTTCTCCTCCGTGGTGCGGGATTCAGAGCCGGGCGACGGCTGGGCGACGGCGGGCTCGTTGCCGCCGAGCAGCAGGTACAGGACGGCCATGCGGATGGAGACGCCGTTGGCGACCTGCTCGACCACGGTGCAGCGGTCGGAGTCGGCGACCGCGGCGGTGATCTCCATGCCGCGGACCATGGGGCCGGGGTGCATGACGATGGCGTGCTCCGGCATCTTGGCCATGCGGTCGCCGTCGAGGCCGTAGCGGCGCGAGTACTCGCGCTCGGTCGGGAAGAACGCGGCGTTCATGCGCTCGCGCTGCACGCGCAGCATCATCACCGCGTCGGACTTGGGCAGCGTGGAGTCGAGGTCGTACGAGACCGCGCAGGGCCAGGTCTCCACGCCCACCGGCAGCAGGGTCGGCGGGGCGACGAGGGTGACCTCGGCGCCGAGGGTGTGCAGCAGGTCGACGTTGGAGCGGGCGACCCGGCTGTGCAGGACGTCGCCGACGATCGTGATGCGCTTGCCGGCCAGGTCCTGGCCGAGCCCGGCGTCCCGCCCGACCAGGCGGCGGCGCATGGTGAAGGCGTCCAGCAGGGCCTGGGTGGGGTGCTGGTGGGTGCCGTCGCCGGCGTTGATGACGGCCGCGTCGATCCAGCCGGAGGTGGCCAGGCGGTAGGGGGCGCCGGAGGCGCTGTGCCGGATGACGACGGCGTCGACGCCCATCGCCTCCAGCGTCTGGGCGGTGTCCTTCAGGGACTCGCCCTTGGAGACGCTCGATCCCTTGGCGGAGAAGTTGATCACGTCCGCGGACAGGCGCTTCTCGGCCGCTTCGAACGAGATCCGGGTGCGTGTGGAGTCCTCGAAGAAGAGGTTCACCACGGTGCGGCCGCGCAGGGTCGGCAGCTTCTTGATCGGCCGGTCCGCGACCCGGGCCATCTCCTCGGCGGTGTCGAGGATCAGGACGGCGTCGTCGCGGGTGAGGTCGGCGGCCGAGATGAGATGGCGCTGCATCTGTCAGGCTCCGTAAGGCAGGTCATTCGGGAGAACAGGAGGTTTCGGGCATCCGGGGGCACGCGTGGGCGCACCGGCAGACGCGACGGCGGGCGGGGCCGGGTCGCCGGTTGCTAGTGCTGGGTGCCCGAGGCGGTCCGCTTCGCACCGAGCAGCACGGTGTCGCGACCGTCCTCCTCGGCGAGCTGGACCTTGACCGTCTCACGCAGCGACGTGGGGAGGTTCTTGCCGACGTAGTCGGCCCGAATCGGCAGTTCGCGGTGGCCGCGGTCGACGAGGACCGCGAGCTGCACCGCGCGCGGGCGCCCGATGTCGTTTAGGGCGTCCAGGGCGGCGCGGATGGTGCGGCCGGAGAAGAGCACGTCGTCGACGAGGACGACCAGGCGGCCGTCGATGCCGTCACCGGGGATCTCGGTGCGGGCCAGCGCACGCGGCGGGTGCATGCGCAGGTCGTCGCGGTACATCGTGATGTCGAGGGAGCCGACCGGGACCTTGCGCTCGGTGATCTGTTCGAGCTTGGCGGCGAGCCGGCGGGCGAGGAAGACACCCCGGGTGGGGATGCCGAGCAGCACCACGTCGTCGGCGCCCTTGGCGCGCTCGACGATCTCATGGGCGATGCGGGTCAGTACCCGCGCGATGTCGGGGCCTTCGAGAACCGGCCGCGCATCGGACGCTTGTGTGTCCATACGAAACGGACCTCCTTCTCCGCCTCACGGGACGGACCTTAAAGGACGTCGGAATTGCGCCATCCACGGTAGCAGGTTCCGGAGACTGCCCTGATCACCCCCCGACCGGTCCCTCTCGGGGGGCACTGTGGCCCCTACCGCGGCGGGCGCGGTGTGGACCATTCGGCTTGACGCGACAGAGTAACGCTGCGTAACCTCACAGTGAGTTACCAGCCGCGCGGCGTGGACATCGATCCGGCCGCGTCGACACAGTGTCCGGGGAGCCATATGTCCAGCGAATACGCCAAACAGCTCGGGGCCAAGCTCCGCGCCATCCGCACCCAGCAGGGCCTTTCCCTCCACGGTGTCGAGGAGAAGTCCCAGGGGCGCTGGAAGGCGGTCGTGGTCGGTTCGTACGAGCGCGGCGACCGCGCCGTGACCGTGCAGCGCCTCGCCGAGCTGGCGGATTTCTACGGCGTTCCCGTGCAGGAGCTGCTTCCGGGCACCACCCCGGGCGGCGCCGCCGAGCCGCCGCCGAAGCTGGTTCTGGACCTGGAGCGGCTGGCCACCGTGCCGGCCGAGAAGGCGGGTCCCCTCCAGCGCTACGCGGCCACGATCCAGTCGCAGCGCGGTGACTACAACGGCAAGGTGCTCTCGATCCGCCAGGACGACCTGCGCACCCTGGCCGTCATCTACGACCAGTCGCCCTCGGTCCTCACCGAGCAGCTGATCAGCTGGGGGGTGCTGGACGCGGACGCCCGCCGTGCGGTGGCGTCCCACGAGGAGAGCTGAACCCCCCTCCGGACCAGCAGAAACGTGTCGCCGGGGCGGCCGGGACCCTTCGGGATCGCGGCCGCCCCGGCGGCTTTTTCACCCGGGCTCCGCGCGAGCCGTCCCGGGGGGCGCGGTCCGGGGGGCGCCCTGGGCACCCGAGGGTGCACGACGGCAAACGCCGGGGCCTCGCAGCGCGGGTGCGTGCTGCGAGGCCCCGGCGCCGTCGTCTGTCAGCTCCGCCGGGCCGGTGGCGCTGTCAGCTCTGCTCGCGGCGCAGCGAGGGCTTCAGGTCCTTCAGACGGCCCAGCAGGCCGTTGACGAACGAGGGCGACTCGTCCGTGGAGAACTCCTTGGCCAGCTGCACCATCTCGTCGAGGACCACGGCGTCCGGGGTCTCGTCGACCCAGATCAGCTCGTAGGCCCCGAGGCGCAGGATGTTGCGGTCGACGACCGGCATGCGGTCGAGCGTCCAGCCGACCGAGTACTGGGCGATCAGCTCGTCGATACGCGTCGCGTGCTCCGCGTACCCCTCGACGAGCTGCATCGTGTACTCGCTCACCGGCGGCTGCCGGGTGTCGGCCCGGGAGTGCCGGATCCAGTCCGCGAGGACCGTCAGGACGTCGGCGCCGCGCTGGTCGCCCTCGAAGAGGATCTGGAAGGCGCGTTTGCGGGCCGTGTTGCGGGCAGCCACGGTTAGCTGTTCACCCGGCCGAGGTAGTCGCTCGTACGGGTGTCGACCTTGATCTTCTCACCGGTGGTGATGAAGAGCGGGACCTGGATCTGGTGGCCGGTCTCCAGCGTGGCCGGCTTGGTGCCGCCGGTGGAGCGGTCGCCCTGGACGCCCGGCTCGGTCTCGGCGATGGTCAGCTCGACGGCGGCCGGGAGCTCGACGAAGAGCACCTCGCCCTCGTGCTGGGCGACGGTGGCGGTGAAGCCCTCGACGAGGAAGTTGGCGGCGTCGCCGACGGCCTTGCGGTCGATGTGGAGCTGGTCGTAGGTCTCCATGTCCATGAAGACGAAGTAGTCGCCGTCCATGTACGAGAACTGCATGTCGCGCTTGTCGACAGTGGCCGTCTCGACCTTGACACCGGCGTTGAAGGTCTTGTCGACGACCTTGCCGGACAGCACGTTCTTGAGCTTGGTGCGCACGAAGGCCGGGCCCTTGCCGGGCTTGACGTGCTGGAACTCGACGACGGACCAGAGCTGGCCGCCTTCGAGCTTGAGCACCATGCCGTTCTTGAGGTCGTTCGTGGAAGCCACGGTTGCGGAATCTCCTGGACTGACGTGGGACGACCCCGGGGCAGGCACTCAGCGCGGGGGCTAGAGCGCGAGCAGCTCCTTGGTCGTGATGGTGAGTAGCTCGGGTCCGCCGTCCGCCTCGGGGCGCACGACGAGCGTGTCATCGATCCGGACACCGCCCCGTCCCGGGAGGTGGACCCCCGGTTCGACGGTGACCGGCACGCAAGCGTCCAGTTTACCCATGGCCGACGGGGTCAACCGAGGGTCCTCGTCGATTTCCAGTCCGACGCCGTGGCCGGTGAGCGGCGGGAGGTGCTCGGCGTACCCGGCGCAGTCCAGCACCTGGCGTGCGGCACGGTCCACGTCACGGCACCCGGCGCCGGGGGCGAGGGCCTCCCGGCCGGCGCGCTGGGCTGCGAAGACCAGGTCGTACAGCTCGATCTGCCAGTCGGCGGGCGAGCTTCCGATGACGAACGTACGGCCGATCTCGCAGCGGTAGCCGCGGTAGGTGGCGCCGAGGCAGACGGAGAGGAAGTCGCCCTCCTCCACCCGGCGGTCGGTGGGACGGTGGCCGGGGCGGCCGGAGTGGGGGCCGGTACCGACCGAGGTCGGGAAGGCGGGGCCGTCCGCTCCGTGGTCGACCAGGCGGCGTTCCAGTTCGAGGGCGAGGTGGCGCTCGGTGCGGCCGACGAGGATGGATTCGAGGAGCTCGCCGAGCGCCTGGTCGGCGATCTCGGCGCCGATGCGCAGGCAGGAGATCTCCTCCTCGTCCTTGACGACCCTGAGCTGTTCGACCGCGCAGCCGAGGTCGGTCAGGCGCAGGCCGGGCGCGACGGCGCGCAGGGCCCGGTGGCGGGTGACCGTGAGGTGGTGTTCCTCCACCGCGAGGGAGTCGGCGCCCTGCTCGGCGGCCAGGCCGGTGGCGGCGACGGCCGCGTCGCCCGCCGGGCCGGGCAGGATCCGCAGGGGCAGCGCCTCGTCGGGCCGGCCGTCCGTGGGGCGGTCGTCCAGAGGACCCGCGCACAGCAGCAGGTCGTCGGTGGCGCCCAGCAGCAGGACGGCGCCGTGCGGGGCGGCACCCGCGAGATAGCGCACGTTGGCGGGGCGGGAGACCAGCGCCGCCGCGCTGCCGCCCGCGGTGCAGCGTTCGCGGAGGCGGGTTCGGCGGGCCGCGTACACCTCTGACATGAGCCGAGCGTACGAGGGGTGCGCGGTCGCCGCCGGTCGGGCGGGTCCGACTGGGCGTCGGGACCGGTGCGGCGGGAGGGGACCGGTGCGGCCGGCGGGCGGGCGCACCGGCGGCAGACGGCCCTCGGCGGGCAGCGGGGCGGGGCCGCGCGCCGCCCCGGACGGGTGCGGGGCCGGCCGCGGTCAGCCTCGCGGCGGGCCGGCTACCACTGCGGCGGGCTCGCCATCGAGCGCGCGAGCACCTCGTCCAGCAGCCGGGCCGTCTCGGGGATGCCGAGCTGGGAGTTGTCGATGATCGGCAGGCCGGATCCGTACCATCCGGCCATCCGGCCGTGGATGCGGGCCACCTCCTCGTCGCTGAGGCGGCGGTTGCCGCTGCGCTCGGCGTTGCGCTCCAGGACGATGTCCAGGCCGGGGAGCAGGACGACGGGCAGCAGGCCGGGGCCCACATGGCGCTTCCAGCCGCCGAGGCCCACCACGGGGCGGTCCGGGAAGACGGCGTCGTCGAGGATGCAGGAGATGCCGTTGGCCAGGAAGTTGCGCGCGGCGAAGCCGCAGGTGCGGCGGGCAAGGCGGTACTGCGCCTCGGAGTTGTCGTTCCACCCGGACTGCGGGTCGGCGAAGCCCGAGCGGACCCACTCGCGTACGTCGTCCAGGCTGATGTGGGCCGTCGGAACCCTGCGGTGGTCCGCCCAGTACTTGGCGACGCTGGTCTTGCCGGCGCCCGCGGGGCCGATGAGCAGCACCGCGAGGGTCGTGGTGGCCGCGTCCGGCGCCGGCGGCGGTGCCCCTGGCGCGGTGACGCCGCCCTGCGGCGGCGGGATGTGGCCGCCGGGGTCCGCGGCGGGGGCCTGCCCGGCAGCCGGGGCCGGGTGCGGTGGCCGGGCGGGGTAGCCCGGTGCCGCGGGAGGCGGGGGCGCGGGGGCGGGGCCGTGGGGCCCTGCCGGGTGGGGTGCCGGGTGGTGCGCGGCCGGGGACCACCCGGGGGCCGGTCCGTGCCCCGGCTGATGGGGCGGCGGCAGCGGAGAACCCACTGCGTGCTGCATCCGGTGCCACTCCGTCTCGTACAGGCGATGGGCGCTGACAGCGGGGGGACCCGTCTCCGCCGGGGAGTTGCCGGGTACCTCCGTCCGGAACGGTACCGTCCCCGGCCGCCGTTTGGTGAACGGCCGGGGACGGTTCGGCGTGCCCGCTGTGGAAGGTGGACCGGGCGGAGGGTGCGCCCGCCGGAACTACTGGCCCACTTCGCCGTAGGCGGCGAGGAGGACGGCCGGGTCGGGCCCTTCCAGGACGGTCGGCTTGGCCAGGCCGTCCAGGACGATGAAGCGCAGCAGGTCGCCGCGGGACTTCTTGTCGACCTTCATGTTCTCCAGCAGCTTGGGCCACTGGTCGTAGCGGTAGTGGAGGGGAAGCCCGACCGCTTCGAGGACGGTGCGGTGCCGGTCGGCGGTGGCGTCGTCGAGCCGGCCCGCGAGGCGGCCCAGTTCGGCGGCGAAGTGCATGCCGACGGAGACCGCGGCGCCGTGGCGCCACTTGTAGCGCTCGTTCTTCTCGATGGCGTGGCCGAGGGTGTGGCCGTAGTTGAGGATCTCCCTGCGGCCCGATTCCTTCAGGTCGGAGGAGACCACGTCCGCCTTGACCCGGATCGAGCGTTCGATCAGTTCGGCGGTGTGCGGTCCGGCCGGGGTGCGGGCGGCCTCGGGGTCGGCCTCGATGAGGTCGAGGATCACCGGGTCGGCGATGAAGCCGGCCTTGATGACCTCGGCGAGCCCGGAGACGTAGTCGTTGACGGGGAGCGAGTCCAGGGCGGCGAGGTCGCACAGGACGCCGGCGGGCGGGTGGAAGGCGCCCACCAGGTTCTTGCCCTCGGCGGTGTTGATCCCGGTCTTGCCGCCGACGGCCGCGTCCACCATGGCCAGGACGGTGGTGGGGATGGCGATCCAGCGCACGCCGCGCAGCCAGGTCGCGGCCACGAACCCGGCCACGTCCGTGGTGGCGCCGCCGCCCACGCCGACGATGACGTCGGTGCGGGTGAAGCCCGACTGGCCGAGCGCCTTCCAGCAGTAGGCGGCGACCTCGGCGGTCTTGGCCTCCTCCGCGTTGGGCACCTGGATGGCGATCGCCTCATAGCCCTGCCCGGCCAGGTCGGCGCGGAGCGCGTCCCCGGTCTCGGCGAGGGCCTCGGGGTGGATGACGGCGATCCGCTTGGCCTTGTTCCCGATCAGCCCGCCCAGCTCGCCCAGGAGCCGGCGGCCCACCAGTACCTCGTAGGGCTCGGTGCCCGCGGTGCCGGCGACCTGGATCCGGGTGACTGCCTCGCTCATGCTTCCTTCAACTCCAGTGCGTCCAGGGCGGCTTCGGTGACCTCGTCGGGGGTGCGGCCGTCGGTGGCCACCACGGCCGTGGCGACTTCCTCGTACAGGTGGCGGCGGGCGTCCATCAGCTCCCGCCACTGCTTGCGCGGGTTGACGGCCAGCAGCGGGCGGGCGGTGTTCAGGCCGGTCCGCTTGACGGCTTCCTCGACGTCCATGGAGAGGTAGACGACGCGGTGCCCGGCGAGCAGCGCGCGCGTGTCCGGGTCCAGGACGGCGCCGCCGCCGAGGGCGAGGACCCCGTCGTGTTCGGCCAGCGCCCGGTGCACGGCCCGCTTCTCGATGGCGCGGAAGGCGGGCTCGCCCTCGTCGACGAAGATGTCCGCGATCGACCGCCCCTGCTCGGCCACGATGTCCTCGTCGGTGTCCCGGTAGGCCGCCTTCAGCCGCTCGGCGAGCAGCTGTCCCACGGTGGACTTGCCGACCCCCATGGGGCCGACGAGGACCAGGAGAGGGCCGCTCACCGGATCGCCAGGTTCTCGAGGTAGCCGCGCACGTTGCGGCGGGTCTCGGTCACGCTGTCGCCGCCGAACTTCTCCGCCACCGCGTCCGCGAGGACGAGCGCGACCATGGCCTCGGCGACGATGCCGGCCGCCGGCACCGCGCAGACGTCCGAGCGCTGGTGGTGGGCCTGGGCGGGCTCGCCCGTGACCACGTCCACGGTCTTCAGGGCGCGCGGCACGGTCGCGATCGGCTTCATGGCCGCGCGGACGCGGAGCAGCTCGCCGGTGGTCAGGCCGCCCTCGGTGCCGCCGGACCGGCCGGAGGCCCGCTTGATGCCCTCGGGCGTGGTGAGGATCTCGTCGTGCGCCTGGGATCCCGGCACCCGGGCCAGGCCGAAGCCGTCGCCGACCTCCACGCCCTTGATCGCCTGGATGCCCATGAGCGCCGCGGCCAGCCGGGCGTCCAGCCGCCGGTCCCAGTGCACATGGGAGCCGAGGCCGACCGGCACGCCGTAGGCGAGCACCTCCACGACACCGCCGAGGGTGTCACCGTCCTTGTGCGCCTGGTCGATCTCCGCGACCATCGCCTTCGACGCGTCCGCGTCCAGGCAGCGCACCGGGTCGGCGTCCAGCTTCTCCACGTCCGCGGGTGTCGGGTACACGCCGTAGGGAGCCTTGGCGGCGGCGAGTTCGACGACATGGCTGACGATCTCGATGCCGGCCGTCTCCTTGAGGTACGACCGGGCCACCGCGCCGAGGGCCACGCGGGCGGCGGTCTCCCGCGCGGAGGCGCGCTCCAGGACCGGCCGGGCCTCGTCGAAGCCGTACTTCTGCATGCCGGCCAGGTCGGCGTGGCCGGGCCGGGGCCGGGTCAGCGGCGCGTTGCGGGCCAGTCCGGCGAGGACCTCCGGGTCCACCGGGTCGGCCGCCATGACCTGCTCCCACTTCGGCCACTCGGTGTTCCCCACCATGATCGCGACCGGGGAGCCGAGGGTCAGGCCGTGCCGGACGCCGCCGAGGAAGGTGACCTCGTCCCGCTCGAACTTCATCCGGGCACCGCGCCCATAGCCCAGCCGCCGCCTCGCCAGATGGTCCGCCACCATGTCGGTGGTGATCGGTACGCCGGCGGGAAGGCCCTCCAGCGTCGCGACGAGTGCGGGACCGTGGGACTCCCCCGCGGTCAGCCAGCGCAACCTGCTCAACGGTGCTCCTCAGTGCTCGCGCCCTGGTACTGCCCTGCGTACGCGTGTCCTCGCGTACGGCGACGGCGCGACCAGGCGCGCGGGTCCCGGTCCGCCACCTCCGATCCTCCCACGTCCGCGTCCCGGTCCGGCCCGCCGGTCCATCAGACGGACGGTGACCGGGCGGCGCCGGACCACGCGGCGGGGGCCGCCCGGGAGGGGGCTAGCGGGCCGCCAGGGCGTGCTCCCCCGCCTTGCGCATGGCGTCGAGGGGGGCCGGGGAGTGCCCCGTCATCTGCTCCACCTGGAGCACCGCCTGGTGCACGAGCAGATCGAGTCCGCCCACGACCGCGCCGCCGCAGGCCGACCAGCGGGCGGCGAGCGTGGTCGGCCACGGGTCGTAGAGCACGTCGAACAGGGTGGCGGGCAGCTCCGGCACCTCGGCGGCGAGGGCGTCGGTGGTGCCGGCCGGGGTGGTGGCCACGACCAGCGGCGCGCGCAGCGCCTCGGCCGCGTCCGCCCAGTCGGCGGTACGGACCTCGACGCCCAGCCGTTCGCCCCACTGCCGCATCTGCGCGGCGCGGCCCTCGCTGCGGACGTAGGCGACGACCTCGCCGGCGCAGATCCGGGCCAGCGCGGCCAGCGCCGAGGAGGCGGTGGCGCCGGCGCCGAGGACCGCCGCCGAGTCGACCTGCTCGATGCCGCGCTCGCGCAGCGCCGCGACCATGCCGGGGATGTCGGTGTTGTCGCCGACGCGGCGGCCGTCCTCGGTGAACACGACGGTGTTGACCGCCTCCACCGAGGCGGCCGTCTCACTGATCCCGTCGAGCAGCGGGATGACGGCCCGCTTCAGCGGCATGGTCAGCGACAGCCCCGCCCACTCGGGGCCGAGCCCGTCGAGGAAGGCGGGCAGGGCGGCCTCGTCGACCTCGAAGCGGTCGTACGTCCAGCCGGTCAGCCCCAGCTCCTCGTAGGCGGTGCGGTGCAGCACCGGGGAGAGGGAGTGGGCGATGGGCGAGCCCAGCACGGCGGCCCGGCGGCCGTCAGTTGCCCGCGTTTGCATTGAACTTGTCCCTGAGCTTCTCGAATTCGGCGTAGGTCTTGGCGAACTCCGTCTTGCTCAGCCCGTCGGTCGCCACGAAGTAGATCCAGCCGTCGGACGTCGGGTTCAGCGCCGCCTTCAGCGCGTCCTCACCGGGGTTGCCGATGGGACCGGGCGGCAGGCCCTTGTTGGTGTACGTGTTGTACGGGTCCTTGTTGCTGTTGATCTCGGACTCGCCGATGTGGATGTTGCTCTCGTTCTTCAGGTAGTTGAACGTCGAGTCGAACTGGAGCAGCTGGTTGGTCTCGGTGTTCGTCGGCTTGAGGCGGTTGTAGACGACCTCGGCCATCTTGCGGAAGTCGTCGTCGGTCTTGCCCTCGGCCTGCACGAGACTGGCGACCGTGACGAGCTCCAGCGGGTTGTCCAGGTTCAGCGCCTCGGCCTTCGCGTCGAGATCGTACGCGTTGTACTTCGCGGTGGCCTGGGTGACCATCTCCTTCAGGACCGTCTCGGGCTTCATGCCCTTGGCGGCGGGATAGGTGCCCGGGTAGAGGAAGCCCTCCAGCGGATCCTTGATGTCGCTGTCGTCGTTGGCCCAGCTCGGCAGCCCGAGGCTCTCGTACTTCCGCTCGGCGACCTTCCGGGTGGTGCCGGAGGACAGACCGAGCTTGGCGTCGATGGCCTTGTAGACCTGGATGTTGCGCTGCCCCGGCGTGACCATCACGTTGTTCTGGCTCTTGGGGTCGAGCATCATCGCGACGGCGCTCTGCGCGGACATCTGCTTCTTCAGCAGATACGCGCCCGCCTGGATGTTCTTGCCCCCGGGGTTCTGCTGCTGGGCGGCGACGAACGCGTCGACGCTCTTGACGACCCCGGCGTTCTTCAGCAGCCGGCCGATCTCGAAGCCGCCCGCGCCCTTGGGCACCTGGACGGTCACCGTGTCGCCCGTGCCGTCCCCGGCGTAGTCCGGCGCCTCGCCGAAACGGTTCTGGTAGAACTGGTATCCGAAATATCCGACACCGCCGACGGCGCCGCCGAGCACCAGCAGGACCACCAGGCAGGCGACGCCGTTGCGCCCCTTGCGGCCCTTGTCGCCCCGTCCGCGCCGGTCACCGCGACCGCGGCCCCCGTCGGCCGTGCCGTCCTCGCCCCCACCGGCGAAGAAGGAGTTCTCTCCCTGGTCGGGACCCGGGTCCCAGTCGGTCTGCGGCGGCTTGGGCTCGCCGCGGCGGCCGGGCGGCTCCGGCGGCGGATAGGCGTCCGGCGTGCCGTAGAGGTCGGGCTGCTCGGGGCCGTAGCCGGCGGCGGCCTGCGGGGCGTACGGATCCGACGGGTCGACGGCGTAGGGCGCCTGCGGGTGTCCGCCGGTGGCCCACTGTCCGCCGTCCTGCTGCTGCCCCTCGGCCCCGTACCGCTGATGCTGCTGCCCGTCGCCCGGGTACTGCTGCCCATGCTGCTGCTCGTGCTGCCCGTCGGCCGGGTACTGCTGCTGGTCGTAGGACTGGCCGTACGGCTGCTCGTGGGGCTGTCCGTGCTGCTGACCGTACTGCTGGTACTGCTGGTCCTGGCCGTACGCGGACTGCCCGCCGTCGCCCCAGTCACCGTACTGAGGCTGGGACGGCTGCTCCGGATAGTGCTGTGGCTGACCGCCGTAGGGGGACTGCCGACCCTGCCGGGCCTGCTGTCCTCCCCATCCGCCGTCCCCGTACAACGGGTCCTCCGGATGCCACGGTTCGGAGCCTTGGCCCCGGCCATACTCAGTCATCGATCCCCTAGAGCCGCGAGGGGTCGGAGCGCGCGGCTGGTGGGGCCCGGCTCCGTTCCGCCTCTTGTTGTGCGGCGGCTGTTCGAACGCCGTCGCATCGCGCGGAACGTTACCGTATCGCGATCAGGTGGCCGCTCCGACGCCCTCACCGGGTGCTTCGCCTGACACCCGTTCGGATTCCAGCGCCTGCTGGAGGATGATCACAGCGGCGGCCTGGTCGATCACGGAGCGCCCCTTCTTCGACTTCACGCCCGAGGCGCGCAGCCCCTGACTGGCCGTCACCGTCGTCATCCGCTCGTCGACGAGCCGGACGCCGACCGGCGCGATGCCCCGGGCCAGCTCCTGGGCGAAGCCGCGGACCTTGACCGCGGCCGGGCCCTCGCCCCCCTTGAGGGAGCGAGGGAGGCCGACGACGACCTCGATCGGCTCGTACTCCTCGACGAGTTGCTTCAACCGGCGGTGGGCCGCCGGGATGTCCCGTCCGGGGACGGTCTCCACCGGGGTGGCGAGGATCCCGTCGGGGTCGCACGAGGCGACCCCGATACGGGCGTCCCCGACGTCGATGGCGAGGCGTCGGCCGCGGCGCATCTCCCGGCCCTACTTCGCCGTCTCGGCGACGAGCCGCTCGACGGCGTCGACGGCCTCGCCGATGGCGGCGGCGTTCTGGCCGCCGCCCTGGGCGACGTCCGGCTTGCCGCCACCGCCGCCGCCGAGGGTCTTGGCGGCCGTGCGGACCAGGTCGCCGGCCTTCAGGCCGCGCTCACGGGCGGCCTCGTTGGTGGCGATGACCGTCAGCGGCTTGCCATTGACGGTGGTGAACAGGGCCACGACCGCGGCCCGGCCGCCCTGGACGCGCCCGCGCACGTCCAGGACCAGCTTGCGCAGGTCGTCGGCGGTGGTGCCGTCCGGGACCTGGCCGGTGACCAGCGCGACACCGCGGACGTCCTTGGCGGACTCGGCGAGACCGGCGGCGGCCTGGAGGACCTTCTCGGCGCGGAACTTCTCGATCTCCTTCTCGGCGTCCTTCAGCTTGCCGAGCATGGCGGAGACCTTCTCCGGAAGCTCCTCCGGGCGGCCCTTGAGCAGCTCGGTGAGCTGGTTGACGACCGTGTGCTCACGGGCGAGGAAGCTGTAGGCGTCCACGCCGACGAGGGCCTCGATACGGCGCACACCGGAGCCGATGGAGGACTCGCCGAGCAGCTTCACCAGACCCAGCTGGGCGGTGTTGTGCACGTGGGTGCCGCCGCACAGCTCCTTGGAGAAGTCGCCGATGGTCACGACGCGGACCCGCTCGCCGTACTTCTCGCCGAACTCGGCGATGGCGCCCTGCTTCTTGGCCTCGTCGATGCTCATGATGTCGGCGCGCACGTCGAGGTCGCGGGCGAGCACCTCGTTGATCTTCTGCTCCACGTCGTTCAGTACGACCGTGGGAACGGCGGACGGGGAGCCGAAGTCGAAGCGGAAGCGGCCGGGCTGGTTCTCCGAACCGGCCTGGGCGGCCGTCGGGCCGAGGGCGTCGCGCAGGGCCTGGTGGGTGAGGTGGGTGGCCGAGTGGGCGCGGGCGATGGCCGTGCGGCGGCGGGCGTCGATCGAGGCGTGGCCCTTGGCGCCGACGGTGACCTCGCCGACCTGGACGACGCCCTTGTGGACGTAGACGCCCGGGACCGGCTTCTGGCAGTCGCGGACCTCGATGACGGCGCCGGAGTCGACCTTGATCCGGCCGGTGTCGCCGATCTGGCCGCCGCCCTCGGCGTAGAACGGGGTGCGGTCGAGGACGATCTCGACCTCGTCGCCCTCGGTGGCGGCGGGGGACGAGACGCCGTCGACGAGGATGCCGACGATCGTGGACTCGCCCTCGGTGTGGGTGTAGCCGATGAAGTCGGTGGCACCGGCGCGGTCGGCGATCTCGCGGTAGGCACCGAGGTCGGCGTGGCCGGTCTTCTTGGCCTGGGCGTCGGCCTTGGCGCGCTCCCGCTGCTCCTTCATCAGGCGGCGGAAGCCGTCCTCGTCCACGGACAGCCCCTGCTCGGCGGCCATCTCCAGGGTGAGGTCGATCGGGAAGCCCCAGGTGTCGTGGAGCAGGAACGCCTTGTCGCCGGAGAGGACCGTGCCGCCGGCGGCCTTGGTCTCGGACACGGCGGTGTCGAGGATGTTGGTGCCGGCCTTCAGCGTCTTGAGGAAGGCGCTCTCCTCGGCGAGGGCGACCTTCTCGATGCGCTCCCGGTCGGTGATCAGCTCGGGGTACTGCTGCCCCATCATGCCGATCACGACGTCGATCAGGTCCTTGACGACCGGGCCGGTGGCGCCGAGCAGGCGCATGTTGCGGATGGCGCGGCGCATGATGCGGCGCAGGACGTAGCCGCGGCCCTCGTTGCCCGGGGTCACGCCGTCGCCGATGAGCATCACGGCGGTGCGGATGTGGTCGGTGACCACGCGCAGGGAGACGTCCGAGTCGTGGGCGTCGCCGTAGGCCACGCCGGTCAGCTCGGTGGCCTTCTTGATGACGGCCATGGAGGTGTCGATCTCGTACATGTTCTGCACGCCCTGCAGAATCATGGCGAGACGCTCCAGGCCGAGCCCGGTGTCGATGTTCTTGGCGGGCAGGTCACCGAGGATCGGGAAGTCCTCCTTGCCGGTGCCCTCGCCGCGCTCGTACTGCATGAAGACCAGGTTCCAGATCTCCACGTACCGCTCGTCGTTGACGGCGGGGCCGCCCTCGACGCCGAACTCCGGGCCGCGGTCGTAGTTGATCTCGGAGCAGGGGCCGCAGGGGCCGGGGACGCCCATGGACCAGAAGTTGTCCTTCTTGCCCAGACGCTGGATGCGCTCGGCGGGGACGCCGACGACGTCGCGCCAGATCTGCTCGGCCTCGTCGTCGTCCTGGTAGACGGTGATCCACAGGCGCTCGGGGTCGAGGCCGTAACCGCCCTTGTCCTGGGGGCTGGTGAGCAGCTCCCAGGCGAGCTTGATGGCGCCTTCCTTGAAGTAGTCGCCGAAGGAGAAGTTGCCGCACATCTGGAAGAACGTGCCGTGCCGGGTGGTCTTGCCGACCTCTTCGATGTCCGGCGTGCGCACGCACTTCTGCACGCTGGTGGCGCGGGCGAACTGCGGCTTGACCTCACCCAGGAAGTAGGGCTTGAAGGGCACCATGCCGGCGTTGACCAGGAGCAGAGTCGGGTCGTCCGCGATGAGCGACGCCGAAGGGACGACGGTGTGCCCGCGCTCCTCGAAGAAGCTCAGCCAGCGACGGCGGATCTCAGCCGACTCCATCAGTGGTCCTCATTCCGGTTGTACGGGTTGGTCTGGTTCGGGTTGGCGGGGCGGTGCGGGTTCATCGGGTGCGCCGGTCCCTCGGCGTACCCCGCACCGTCGTGGTTCTCGATGGCGGCCAGGCGCCGCGGCGGGGGCAGTTCCCGCTCGACGGGGGCGTTCAGCCCCAGCGCGTCGCCCAGTTCCGCCTCGCGCCGGGCCATGTTGTCGCGGACGTCGAGGGCGAAGCCCACCGCGCGGTCCTTCAGCCGGCCGCCCGCCTCGATCGCCTTGTTCGCCGCGGTCGCGGCGAGGCTTTCGGGGGTGAGCTGCTTCAGCTTCCGGTTGACCTTGGTGGTGGCCCACACTCCGGCGGCGACGCCGGTGGTGAACCAGAACGTACGGCGGAACATCGCTGGGTCAGTCCCTCTTTCCGCGTGGGTCCCGCTTCGCCCGTCGCGAGGCCGGGACGGTGCGGCCCACGATCACCGTGCGCCTCGACGGCTTGGCGGGCGCGTCCTCCTTGCGGCCGGCGATGGCCCGGCGCACGCCGTAGCCGAAGGCCGCGACCTTGACCAGGGGGCCGCCGAAGGTGGAGGCGACGGTGGTCGACAGCGCGGAGGCGTTCGAGGTGACCTCCTGGACGTCCGAGGCGATGGCGTCGACCCGGTCGATCTGGGTCTGCGCGGAGCGCACCGCCGCGGAGGCGTCGGCCAGCAGCGGGACGGCCTGGTCGGTCACGTCCGCGACGAGCTTGGTGGTCGCCTTGAGCGTCTGGGCCAGCCTCGCCAGCGCGACGGCGAGGAACGACACCAGGATCGCCCAGAAGACGGCCACCAGGATCCCGGCCACCTCTCCACCGGACACTGTGTGCACCCGCTCCCTGAAACGTGCCTGAACATCGAGAACATCGAAAAGTCGTGTCACGAGCCTATCGCGCCGGGGGTGGGGCTCCGAACCGGATGGGCGGCCGCGTCCGGGAGGTTCCGGGAAGCGATTGTACGGAGTGATTACGGTTCAGTACGCTCCGTGTCCCATGCGCAATCTTCGGCTCGAGGGCGTGCCACCGAACGGGAATCTGCCGTTGGAGCTCGACGCGTTCGTGGGACGCGCGGCGGAGCTCGCCGGGCTGGTCCGCGCGCTCGGTGCCGGGCGGCTGGTCACGGTGACCGGGGTCGGCGGGGTCGGCAAGTCGCGCCTGGCGGTGCGGGCCGCCGCGAGGTCGGCGCTCCCGGACGGGGTGTGGCGGGTGGACCTGGCGCCGGTGCGCGACGCCGAGTTCGTGGACTACGCGGTCGTGGAGGCCCTGGGGCTCACCGACCAGACCACACGGCCGCCCCGCGCGACGCTGCTGGAGCATCTCGCCGACCGCGACCTGCTGCTGGTCCTGGACGGCGTCGAGCATCTGGTGGACCCGTGTGCCGCGCTGGTGGCCGACCTGCTGGGCCGGGCGCCCGGTCTGCGGGTGCTGGCGGTGGGACGCAGACCGCTGTCGGTGGCCGGGGAGCGGCTGTTCCCGCTGGCGCCCCTGGTCGCGGACGAGGCGGCCGAGCTGCTGCGGGTCCGCGCGGCGCAGCAGGGGGCGGCGCCCGGGGACGAGCGGGAGGTGCGGGAGCTGTGCCGCCGCCTGGACGGGATCCCGCTGGCGATCGAGCTGGCCGCGGGGCGGCTGGGGGCGCTGTCGCCGGGGCAGCTGCTGCGCCGGCTGGACGACCGGTTCCGTCTGCTGACCGGCGGCGGGCGGTCCGCGCCCGAGCGGCACCGGACGCTGCGTACGGCGATCGGCTGGAGCCATGAGCTGTGCACCCCGCGGGAGCGGCTGCTGTGGGCGCGCCTGTCGGTGTTCGCGGGCGGCTTCGACCTGGAGGCCGCCGAGTACGTGTGCGGCGGCGGCGGCCTGCCCGCCGAGGATGTGCTCGACGTCCTGTCGTCCCTGCTCGGGCAGTCCGTGGTGACCCGCGAGGAGACACCGGCGGGGCCGCGCTACCGGATGCTGGACACGGTGCGGGCGTACGGCGCCGACTGGCTGGAGGGGACGGGGGACGCGGCGCGGGTGCGGCGGCGGCACCGGGACTGGTACCTGGGCCTGGCGACCTGGTGCGAGCTGGAGTGGTTCTCGCCGCGCCAGCGGGAGGTCGCCGCACGCGTCGAGGCGGAGCTGCCCAATCTGCGCGGCGCCCTGGAGTGCAGCCTGGCGGAGCCGGAGGAGACCCATCTGGGCCAGTACCTGGCGGGCTCCCTGTGGTTCTGCTGGGTCGGCTGCGGGCGGTTGTCGGAGGGGCGGCACTGGCTGGACCAGGCGGTCCGGCTCGGCGCCGGGCGTCCCTCCCCCGGGCTGTCCCGGCTCAAGGCCCTGTGGGTGCTCGGCTATGTGGCGGTCCTGCAAGGCGACACGGCGGCCGCGCTGGCGGCGCTCCGGGAGTGCCGTACGCGGGCGGAGCGGGCGGCGAACGCGACGGCGCTGGCGTACGCGGAGCATCGCACCGGCTGCCTGGCGCTGATCACGGACGACATGGCGCGCGCGGAAACGCTGCTGCGGTCGGCACTGGAGCGCTACCACGAGATCGGCGAGCTCAACAGCAATGTGCTGATGAGCCAGGTGGAGCTGGCGATGACGCGGGCGTTCCAGGGCGACCTGGCGGACGCGGCGCGCTTGTGCGAGGACGTGCACCGGGTGTGCGAGGCCCACGGCGAGCGGTGGGCCCGCTCCTACGCGCAGTACGTGCTGGCGTACGCGGCCTGGAACGACGGCGATCTGGTACGGGCCAGGGAGCTGCTGGCCGACTGCCTGCGCAGCTCGCACGGCTTCCGCGATCTGCTGGCCTCGGTGCTGTCGGTGGAGCTGCTGGCCCTGGTCACGGTGACGGAGGGCCACGCGGGGGAGGCGGCCGTGTTGCAGGGTGCCGCGGAGCGGATGTGGCCGTCGGTGGGTCTGCGGCTGTTCGGCTCGGCGCACTACAACGCACCGCACGAGCTGTGCGAGGCGACGGCCCGGGAGCAGCTGGGCGACGAGGGGTACGAGGAGTGCGTGCGCGAGGGGGCCCGGCTGAGCCGGGAGGAGGCGGTCGCCCGCGCGCTGCTGCGGCCGGGGTCCCCGGACGGGCTGCCGGCGCCGCGCGGGCCGGTGCGGCAGGCGCAGGCGGCCGCGCGCACGGCGAAGCCCGCCGCCTCGCCCACCCGGAAGGGCGGGGAGGCGGCGGGCTGAGGTACCGCTGGGTGTGGTACCGCGTCCGGCTGGGGTCAGCGGGCGTAGTACTCGACGACGAGCTGCTCGTCGCAGATCACCGGGATCTCCTTGCGGTTCGGCTCGCGGTCCAGGCGGAAGGCCAGGGCCTTGAGGTTCACCTGGAGGTAGCGCGGGGTCTCGCCGTCGGGGGCGAAGCCACCCTCACGGGCGATCGTGAAGAGCGTCTTCTCCTTGGAGCGGTCACGGACCTGCACCACGTCGTCGGGACGGACGACGAAGGACGGCTTGTCGACCTTCTTGCCGTTGACCTGGATGTGGCCGTGGACGACCATCTGGCGGGCCTGGTAGATCGTGCGGGCGATGCCCGAACGCAGGACCAGCGCGTCGAGGCGCTTCTCCAGCTCCACGATCAGGGCCTCACCGGTCTTGCCCTGGACCTTGGACGCGCGCTCGTAGGCGCGGACCAGCTGGCGCTCGGAGATGTCGTACTGAGCGCGCAGGCGCTGCTTCTCCAGCAGACGGACCTTGTAGTCCGAGTTCTGCTTGCGGCCGCGGCCGTGCTCACCCGGCGGGTAGGGGCGGGCCTCGAAGTACTTGACGGCCTTCGGGGTCAGCGCGATGCCGAGGGCACGCGACTTCTTGACCTTGGGGCGGGACTGGTTCGCCATGAACCAAACACCTCATGTTCTTGTGCGAATACGGCTTCACCAGGGTTAGGGGAGGTCGCATCCGCAGCCGGGGAAACCTCACGGGCCGCTGGGGCCTGCGAGGCAGCCGCTCCCCTGGTCTGGGCACATACGTGCAGCACGCGAGTGGCCCACCGACCCTTCCCGGGGCTCCGGGTGGTGGTGGGCTGCCCGCGACACCGTTCGCCGGTGCGCGACGCTCCTGGAGTCCCGGCGGACCGGTCCTCCGGCTGGATGTCCCGCTCTGGTGGTGCCGGAACCTCGGGAGAGGGCCGGACACGGGACTCAGCACTTCGCAGCAGTCTACAGGGTGGTCAGGAGAGCCTGCGACCGAGGTGTTTCCGGGTCCACTCGACGGCGTCCGCGTACCGCGCCTCCGCGCCGTGCCGGGTCGGTGTGTAGTACTCGCGGTCCTTCAGGGCGTCCGGGGCGTACTGCTGGGCGGCGATCCCCTCGGGCAGGTCGTGCGGGTAGACGTACCCCTGCCCGTGACCGAGCTTGCCCGCGCCCTTGTAGTGGCTGTCCCGCAGGTGGGGCGGGACCGGCCCGGCCAGCCCCTTGCGGACGTCCTCCAGGGCGGCGCCGATGGCGGTCGTCGCGGCGTTGGACTTGGGCGCGAGGGCCAGCGCGATGGTGGCGTGGCTGAGGGTGAGGGCGGCCTCGGGGAAGCCGATCATGGCGACGGCCTGGGCGGCGGCGACCGCGATCGGCAGGGCGTTCGGGTCGGCGAGGCCGATGTCCTCGCTGGCCGAGATCATCAGACGGCGGGCGATGAAGCGTGGGTCCTCGCCCGCCTCGATCATCCGGGCCAGGTAGTGCAGGGCGGCGTCGACGTCGGAGCCGCGGATGGACTTGATCAGCGCGCTGGCGACGTCGTAGTGCTGGTCGCCGTCGCGGTCGTACTTCACCGCGGCCCGGTCGACCGTCTCCTCCAGCGTGGTCAGGCCGATCTCGGTCTCGCCCTTGTCGAGCGCGGCCCCGGCGGCGGCCTCCAGGGCGGTCAGGGCGCGGCGGGCGTCGCCGCCGGCGATGCGCAGCAGGTGGTCCTCGGTGTCGCCGGGGAGGGCGACGGCGCCGCCGAGCCCGCGCTCGTCGGCCAGCGCCCGCCGCAGCAGGCCCCGGACGTCGTCGTCGGTGAGGGGTTCGAGGGTGAGCAGGAGGGAGCGGGACAGCAGGGGGGAGATCACCGAGAAGTACGGGTTCTCGGTGGTCGCGGCGATCAGCGTGACCCAGCGGTTCTCCACGGCCGGGAGCAGGGAGTCCTGCTGCGCCTTGCTGAAGCGGTGGATCTCGTCGAGGAAGAGGACGGTCTCCTTGCCGTATCCGCCCGAGGCGCGGCGGGCGCCGTCGATGACCGCGCGGACCTCCTTGACGCCCGCGGTGATCGCCGACAGTTCGACGAAGCGCTTGTTGGTGGCCTTGGAGACGACGTACGCCAGGGTCGTCTTGCCGGTACCCGGCGGGCCCCACAGGATCACCGAGGAGGGGCCGGCGGGGCTGCCCGAGGCGCCCTCGCCGACCAGCCGGCGCAGGGGCGAGCCGGGCTTGAGCAGGTGCTGCTGGCCCACCACCTCGTCGAGGGTGCGCGGGCGCATCCGGACCGCCAGCGGGCTGCTCGACGGCTCCTTCTCCTGGCGTTCTTCTGCTGCGGCGGTGAACAGGTCGGGCTCCACGGTGAAACCCTAAATCACCGCACTGACAGTCCCGCGGGGGACGTCAGCTGGTCCAGAAGTCCCACCAGCGGGTGAGAACCAGCATGCCGATGATGCCGATGTGCAGCACGGGCAGGACCCAGGTGAACTCGCCGAAGAAGCCCCTGAGCCAGGCGGGCGCCGGCAGGAAGCCCTTGCGGACGTTGAACGACGTCACGTACCAGAACATGACGATCGTGGCGACCCAGGCCAGGCAGCACCACAGGCACAGGGCGTTGATCCGGTACAGCGACTGGAACATCAGCCAGGCGCAGAACCCGACGCCGAAGAGCGTGCCCGCGTTGAAGGTGAGCCAGTACCAGCGCGGGAAGCGGGCGCGGGCGAGCAGGCTCATGCCGACGCAGACGACGATGCCGTAGGCGACCAGGCCGAGCATCGGGTTGGGGAACCCGAAGGCGGCGGCCTGCTCGCTCTCCATGACGCTGCCGCAGGAGACGACCGGGTTGAGGCTGCACCCGGGGGTGAAGGTCTTGCCCGCGACCTTGGCTTCGAGCAGCTTGAACTTGTCGAGCGTGATGACCCACGCGGCCAGCAGCCCGGCGGCGCCCGTGACCACCAGCAGCAGGGCGAAGGCGCGACTGCCGCCCTCGGCGCGCCGCGTGCCGGCGGTGCGCTCCGGCGCGGGCTCGGGCTCGGTGGAGACGTCCTTGACTGTCGTCTTGCTCATCACGCCGATTCCGTCACTAGAGGGTCGGACCTGCTTCGGGCACGGCCATTGTGCCGCACGCGCGCGCGTGTCCACCGTTCGCTGCGCATAAGGAGGGCGGCCGGGCGGCCCCGGCGGGCGATTTCGGCCGACACCTGTTCCAAGGGCGTACACATGGGCGGAGGCGCCGGGTGCCGACGACGGCGCCCGGCGCCTCCTGCGGCGTCACTCAGCCGAGCCGCGACTCCAGCTCCGCGACGATCTCGTTCACGCCGACCGCCGTCTGCTCGCCGGACTCCATGTCCTTGAGCTGGACGACACCGTCGGCGAGGTCCCGTTCCCCGGCGACGATCGCGTAGCGGGCGCCGCTGCGGTTGGCGTTCTTCATGGCGCCCTTGAGGCCCTTGCCGCCGTAGGAGAAGTCGGCGGCGATGCCGTTCTTGCGCAGTTCGGTGACCTTCGCGAACAGCACCCGGCGGGCCTCCTCGCCGAGCGGGACCGCGAAGACGCTGGTGGTGGCGGGCAGGTCGAGCTCGACGCCCTCCGCCTCCAGGGCGAGGACGGTGCGGTCGACGCCGAGGGCCCAGCCGACGGACGGCAGCGCGGGACCGCCGATCATCTCGGACAGGCCGTCGTAGCGGCCGCCGCCGCCCACCGCGGACTGCGAGCCCAGGCCGTCGTGGACGAACTCGAAGGTGGTCCGCGTGTAGTAGTCCAGGCCGCGCACCAGCTTGGGGTCGTCCTCGAAGGCGACGCCCGCCGCCGTGATCAGCGCGCGGACCTCCTCGTGGTACGCCTTGCAGGCGTCGCAGAGGTAGTCGCGCAGCAGCGGGGCGTCGGTGAGCTGCTTCTGGACGTCCGGGCGCTTGTCGTCCAGGACGCGCAGCGGGTTGATCTCGGCGCGGCGCAGGGTGTCCTCGTCCAGGTCCAGGCCCCGCAGGAAGGTCTGCAGCGCCTCCCGGTACACCGGGCGGCACTCCTGGTCGCCCAGGCTGTTGAGCAGGATCCGGAAGTTCCTCAGGCCCAGCGAGCGGTAGGCCTGGTCGGCGAGGATGATCAGCTCGGCGTCCAGCGCCGGGTCCTCGGCGCCGATCGCCTCGGCACCGACCTGGGAGAAGTGGCGGTAGCGGCCCTTCTGGGGGCGCTCGTAGCGGTAGTACGAGCCCGAGTACCAGAGCTTGACCGGGAGGTTGCCCGCCTTGTGCAGGCCGGCCTCCAGGGCCGCGCGCAGCACGGAGGCCGTGCCCTCGGGGCGCAGGGCGAGCCGGTCGCCGCCCTTGGTCTCGAAGGCGTACATCTCCTTGGTGACGATGTCGGTGGAGGCACCGACACCGCGCGCGAACAGTTCGACGTTCTCGAAGCCGGGCGTCTCGATGTAGCCGTAGCCGGAGTTGCGCAGCGGGGCGGCGATGGCCTCACGCACGGCGAGGTACTTGGCGGAGTCCGGCGGGATCAGGTCGTACGTGCCCTTGGGGGCCTTGAAGGTGCTCACGGGAGGTCTCTCGTCACATTCCTCGTCGGGGAGCCTGGGCGGTTCCCTGGCCGGCGGCCACCTGCCGCAGATAAGGGTTGGCGGCGCGCTCCTGGCCGATGGTCGTCTGGGGGCCGTGGCCGGACAGCACCACGGTCGAGTCGTCGAGCGGCAGGCACACGCGGGCCAGCGAGTCGAGCATCTCGGCCATGTCGCCGCCGGGCAGGTCGGTGCGTCCGATGGAGCCGGCGAACAGCAGGTCGCCCGAGAACAGGATCGGCGGGATGTCCGCCGCCTCGGGCAGGCCGAAGGTCACCGACCCCTTGGTATGGCCCGGCGCGTGCGCGACGGAGAACCGGAATCCCGCCAGCTCCAGCGTCGCTCCGTCGGTCAGCTCCTTGACGTCGTCGGGCTCCCCCACGGTCAGCTCGCCCATCAGCGGCATCCCGATGGACCGGCCTAGCGCCTTCTCGGGGTCGCTCATCATGTAGCGGTCGGAGGGGTGGATCCAGGCCGGCACGTCGTGCGCGCCGCACACCGGGACGACCGAGGCCACGTGGTCGATGTGGCCGTGGGTGAGGACGACGGCGACGGGCTTGAGGCGATGCTTCTTCAGTGTCTCCTCGACGCCCTGGGCGGCCTGGTGGCCGGGGTCGATGATCACGCACTCCTCACCGGCGGCGGGGGCGACGAGGTAGCAGTTCGTCCCCCAGGCCCCGGCGGGGAACCCGGCAATGAGCACGATCGTCCTTCGTTGTGTGGGTACGGGTGGGCTTGCGAGCGGGCAGCGCCCAGGCCAGAGCCTACCGGCGGTGCCGATTCCTCAGCGAACCCATATACGGTACGGGGCTACACGCAGACGCCCGGTCACGGGCGGGCACGCGTAGCGGTCGGCACACGTAGACGCATGAGGAGAGAACCGGTGGTCAGCCAGGAACAGCGGCGGCGTCAGCTCGCCCGGGAGAAGTTCTTGCGGCAGCAGCAGCGGCGCACCGCCGCCAGGCGTAAGGCCCGCATGCGCAACGCGGTGATCGCCTCGGTGCTCGGCGTGGTCCTGGTGGGCAGCGTCGGGCTGTACACGACCGGCGTCCTCAAGGACGACGGCGACGACAAGACCAACGCGAACGCCGAGGTCACCCCGAGCGCGACCAGCAAGGCCCCGGACCCGTGCGAGAAGCCGGCCGGCGGCAAGGCCAAGACGGCGACCTGGAAGAAGGAGCCGGCGATGACCATCGACAAGTCGGCCGACTACACCATGAGGCTCGACACGACCTGCGGGACGATAGACATCGACCTGAAGGCGTCGGCGGCGCCGCACACGGTCAACTCGTTCCACTTCCTCGCCGGCAAGGGCTACTTCGACCACACCACGTGCCACCGGCTCACCACGAACGGCATCTACGTGCTGCAGTGCGGCGACCCGACCGGGCAGGGCACGGGCGGCCCCGGGTACACGATCCCGGACGAGAACCTGAAGGACGAGAGCCTGAAGGACAACGTCTACCCGGCCGGCACGGTGGCGATGGCGAACACGGGGCAGAAGAACTCCGGAGGAAGCCAGTTCTTCCTCGTGTACCAGGACAGTCAGCTGCCGCCCAGCTACACCCCGTTCGGTACGGTTTCCGAGGCGGGCATGAAGGTGCTGAAGAAGATCGCCGGTGCGGGGGAGAGCACCGGGGCGGGCGACGGAGCCCCCAACGCGACGGTCGTGATCAACAAGGCGGCCGTCACCCGATCCTGACCCCCATCTGCGAAATTTCGGTCGCGCGGGATGCGGACAGGCCGCCCGCCGGTCGCCTATGTTGGCCGTGACGAAACTGTGGACGATGCCCGGGGGTGGATCACCCTGTCGCAGGCATCATGTGGAGGAGGCGCTGTGAGCAGCGACCCGTGGGGCCGCGTCGACGAGACGGGGACCGTGTACGTGCGTACGGCCGATGGCGAGAAGGTCGTCGGTTCCTGGCAGGCCGGCTCCCCCGATGAGGCGCTGGCCTACTTCGAGCGCAAGTACGAGGGCCTGGTTGTCGAGATCGGCCTCCTCGAGAAGCGGGTGAGGACCACCGACCTGTCGGCGAAGGACGCCCTGGCCGCCATCGAACACCTGCGCGAGCAGGTGGACGCGCATCACGCCGTCGGCGACCTGGACGCGCTGCGGGGGCGGCTGGACAAGCTCGTTGAGCTGGTGGAGGCGCGCCGCGAGGAGCGCAAGGCGCAGCGGGCCCGGCAGGCCGACGAGGCACGTCACGCCAAGGAGGCGCTGGTCGCCGAGGCCGAGGAGCTCGCGCAGTCCGACCAGTGGCGGGCGGCCGGTGAGCGGCTGCGGGCCCTGGTGGACACCTGGAAGGGTCTGCCGAGGCTGGACCGCAAGTCCGACGACGAGCTGTGGCACCGCTTCTCGCACGCCCGGTCGGCGTTCTCCAAGCGGCGCAAGCAGCACTTCGCGCAACTGGACGCGCAGCGCGAGGAGGCCCGCCGGATCAAGGAGCGGCTGGTCGCCGAGGCGGAGGCGCTGTCGGACTCGACGGACTGGGGCCCCACGGCCGCGCGCTACCGCGAGCTGATGGCCGAGTGGAAGGCCGCGGGGCGGGCCCAGCGCGAGCACGAGGAGGATCTGTGGAACCGCTTCCGCGGCGCCCAGGACGTCTTCTTCGCCGCCCGCAGCTCGGTGTTCGCCGAGCGTGACGCCGAGCAGGCGGAGAACCTGAAGCTCAAGGAGGAGCTGGCCGAGGAGGCCGAGAAGCTCCTGCCGGTCACGGACCTGAAGGCGGCGCGGGCCGCGTTCCGTTCGATCAACGAGCGCTGGGAGGCGATCGGCCATGTGCCGCGCGACGCCCGGCCGAAGGTCGAGGGCCGGATGCACGCGGTGGAGCGGGCGATCCAGGAGGCCGAGGAGGCCGAATGGCGCCGGACCAACCCGGAGGCACGCGCGCGTGCCGAGGGCCTGACCGGTCAGCTCCAGGCCGCCGTGGACAAGCTCCAGCGCCAGATCGAGCAGGCGCGCGCCCAGGGCAACAACGCCAGGGCCGACAAGCTCCAGCAGGAGCTGGAGGGCCGGCAGGCGCTGCTGGACCAGGCGCTGAAGGGTCTGCAAGAGTTCGGCGGCTGACCCCCCTTCCCACCGCCGCCGCCCCCGCGCGCGGCGAAGGCCCCGTACGACGCGTACGGGGCCTTCGCCGTGCGGCCCCGGCCTCTGTCTACGACGGCCTGCGCGCCGACGTCACCCGGTACACGTCATAGACGCCCTCCACACCGCGCACCGCCTTCAGGACGTGCCCGAGATGCTTGGGGTCGCCCATCTCGAAGGTGAAGCGGGAGGTGGCGACGCGGTCGCGGGAGGTCTGGACGGCCGCGGAGAGGATGTTGACGTGCTGGTCGGACAGGACCCGGGTGACGTCCGACAGCAGCCGGGAGCGGTCCAGCGCCTCGACCTGGATGGCGACCAGGAAGACCGAGGACTGGGTGGGCGCCCACTCGACGTCGAGGATGCGCTCCGGTTCACGGGAGAGCGACTCCACGTTCACGCAGTCGCTGCGGTGAACCGATACTCCGCTGCCGCGGGTGACGAAACCGATGATCGGGTCGCCGGGGACGGGCGTACAGCAGCGGGCGAGCTTGACCCACACGTCCTCGACGCCCTTGACGACGACACCGGGGTCGGCGCTGGTGCGGCGTTTGCGGCCGCGGCCGCGCGACGGCGGGACCGCCTCGTCGATCTCCTCGGTGGCCGCCTCCTCGCCGCCGAGCGCCTGGACCAGTTTCTGCACGATGTTCTGCGCGGAGACATGGCCCTCGCCGATCGCGGCGTACAGCGCGGAGATGTCCGCGTAGCGCATCTCGTGCGCGAGCGTCACCAGGGAGTCGCCGGTCAGGATGCGCTGGATCGGCAGGTTCTGCTTGCGCATCGCGCGCACGATCGCGTCCTTGCCCTGCTCGATCGCCTCGTCGCGGCGCTCCTTGGAGAACCATGCCCTGATCTTGTTGCGGGCGCGCGGCGACTTCACGAAGCCGAGCCAGTCGCGGGAGGGGCCCGCGCCGGGCGCCTTGGAGGTGAAGACCTCCACCAGGTCGCCGTTGTCGAGGGTCGATTCGAGCGGGACCAGACGGCCGTTGACCCGCGCTCCTATGGTGCGGTGGCCGACCTCGGTGTGGACGGCGTAGGCGAAGTCGACCGGGGTCGCCCCGGCCGGGAGCGCGATGACGTCGCCCTTGGGGGTGAAGACGAAGACCTCGTTGCGGGAGAGGTCGAAACGCAGCGACTCCAGGAACTCGCTCGGGTCCTCCGTCTCCTTCTGCCAGTCCAGCAGCTGCCGAAGCCACGCCATGTCGTTGATGGCGTCCTTGTCCTTGGCGGACGTCTTCGGGGCGTCGGTACGGATCTTGGAGGCGCCGGCGACGGCTTCCTGCTTGTACTTCCAGTGCGCGGCGATGCCGTACTCGGCGCGGCGGTGCATGTCGAACGTGCGGATCTGCAATTCGACCGGTTTGCCGCCGGGGCCGATGACCGTCGTGTGCAGCGACTGGTACATGTTGAACTTGGGCATCGCGATGTAGTCCTTGAACCGGCCGGGGACCGGGTTCCATCGCGCGTGCACCGTGCCGAGGGCCGCGTAGCAGTCGCGGACGGTGTCCACGAGGACGCGGATGCCCACCAGGTCGTAGATCTCCGCGAAGTCACGGCCGCGGACGATCATCTTCTGGTAGACGCTGTAGTAGTGCTTGGGGCGGCCGGTGACGGTCGCCTTGATGCGGGCCGCGCGCAGGTCCTGCTGCACCTCGTCGGTGACGATGGCGAGGTACTCGTCGCGCTTGGGGGCACGCTCGGCGACGAGGCGGACGATCTCGTCGTACATCTTGGGGTAGAGGATCGCGAAGGCGAGGTCCTCCAGCTCCCACTTGATGGTGTTCATGCCCAGGCGGTGGGCGAGCGGCGCGTAGATCTCCAGGGTCTCGCGCGCCTTCTTCTCCTGCTTCTCGCGCTTGAGGTAGCGCATGGTGCGCATGTTGTGCAGACGGTCGGCGAGCTTGATGACCAGGACGCGCGGGTCCTTGGCCATGGCGACGACCATCTTGCGCACGGTCTCGGCCTGGGCGGCCTCGCCGAACTTGACCTTGTCCAGCTTGGTGACGCCGTCGACGAGCAGGGCCACGACGTCGCCGAAGTCGCGGCGCAGGTCCTCGAGGCCGTACTCGGTGTCCTCGACGGTGTCGTGCAGCAGGCCCGCCATGAGCGTGGCCGGGTCCATGCCGAGCTCGGCGAGGATGGTGGTGACGGCCAGCGGGTGCGTGATGTACGGGTCGCCGCTCTTGCGCTTCTGACCGCGGTGCCAGCGCTCGGCGACCTGGTAGGCGCGCTCGATCTGGCGGAGCGTCGACGTCTCGATCTTCGGGTCGTTGCTGCGGACTATCCGCAGCAGCGGCTCCAGCACCGGGTTGTACGGGTTGGCGCGCTGGACGCCGAGGCGGGCGAGGCGGGCGCGGACGCGGTTGGAGGAGCCGGAGCGGGCGGGCGGGCCGGCGGGGGTGCGCACGACGGGCGCGTTGTGCGGGCGCTCGGGCGGGGCCGGCTTGGGGCGGGGCTGCCCGGCCGGCTTGTCGACGGGCGCGGACTGGGCGCGCTGGATCGGCCCGCGGGTGTCGTTCTTCGCCTGCGGCTCGCTGGGCGCGGGTTTCGCCGCGGGCGCCGAGGCGGGCTCGGGCTTGGCGGCGGTCAGGTGCTGGGCCTCGTCTGGCAAGAGGACTCCTCGTGCGCGGTCCGGGTCCCCGGTCAGGCTCCGGAGAACCCATGGTAGCGATCCCGCGTCCCCGGATCCCCTGTCGTCCGGTGTGAGGACCGTCTACGCGAGGAACGCACGAGGCGGGCGCCGGATTCCTCCGACGCCCGCCTCCGCGTGCCGCGACAGTTTTCAGACGGTGAGCAGTGCCTCGAGCGGGGCGCCGGCCAGCGCCGGCTCCAGGCGGGCCCGCCCGCCGAGGAAGCCCAGCTCCATGAGGACGGCGACGCCCGCCACCTCGGCGCCCGCCCTGCGGATCAGCTGGAGGGCCGCCTCGGCCGTGCCGCCGGTGGCGAGGACGTCGTCGACGACGAGCACACGGTCGCCGGCGCTCAGGTCCTCGGCGTGCACCTCGATCTCGGCGGAGCCGTACTCCAGGTCGTAGGCCTGCCGCAGCGTGGCTCCGGGGAGCTTGCCCGCCTTGCGTACGGGGATGAAGCCGAGGCCCGCCCGGACCGCGACCGGGGCGCCGAGGATGAACCCGCGCGCCTCCAGACCGACGATCTTCGTGGCGGCGTGCCGTTCCGCGATCCGGGCCAGCTCGTCGGTGAGCGCGGTGAACGCCCCCGGGTCGGCCAGGAGCGGGGTGATGTCCTTGAACATCACGCCCGGCTCCGGGTAGTCGGCCACGTCGCGGATGCGGCTGAGGAGCAGTTCCTTGATGTCGGTCATCGGCGCTTCCCTGAGGGACGGCCGCGGCCCCGGATACGGGACGCGGGCTGGTTGCGGGGACCGACGACGGCCGCGGCCGCGCTCTGCGGCTCCCCGGTGTCCTCCGCGTCCTCGATGTCTCCGGTTTCGTCGGCGAAGGCCCCTCCGGCGGCCTCGGCCTCCGTGGGCTCGCCCTTGGCCACGGCCTGAGCCCGCTTGGCCAGGACGCGCTTCTTCAGGGCCTTCATCTGCGGCTCGCTCTCCTTGAGGTCGGCGACGAGCGGCGTGGCGATGAAGATCGACGAGTAGGCTCCGGCCGCCAGGCCGACGAACAGCGACAGCGAGATGTCGTTGAGCATGCCGGCGCCGAGCACACCGCCGCCGATGAACAGCAGGCCCGCGACCGGCAGCAGCGCGACCACCGTGGTGTTGACGGAGCGGACCAGGGTGCTGTTGATCGAGCGGTTGGCGACGTCGCTGTAGGTCCAGCGGGTCTGCTTGCCGATGTCCTTCGTCTGCTCCTTGAGGCTGTCGAAGACGACGACCGTGTCGTAGAGCGAGTAACCGAGGATGGTGAGCAGACCGATCACCGTGCCGGGAGTGACCTCGAAGCCGACGAGGGCGTAGATCCCGACGGTGATGGTGATGTCGTGGATCAGCGCGACGAACGCGGCGAGCGCCATGCGCCACTCGAACGCGATCGCCAGGTAGATCACCACGAGGACCAGGAAGATCCCCAGGCCCTGCCATGCCTTGTTGGCGATCTGGTCACCCCAGCTGGGGCCGACCAGGTCGGCGTTGATCTGCTCCGCGTCGACCTTCAGGTCCTCGGCGAGGTCTTCCTTGATCTGGTCCGACTTGCCGGTGTCGATGCCCGCGACCTGGATGCGCATGCTGCCGTCGCCCAGCTTCTGGACGATGGCGTCGTGGCCGGACGCCGCCTCGGCGTGCTCCTCGGCCTGCGCCACGGAGACGGAGGTGTTCTTCGGCGTGGTGAAGACGGCACCGCCCTGGAACTCGATGCCCATGTTCAGGCCGCGCACCGCCAGGCCGACGATGGCCGTGATGGTGATCAGGATCGAGATGCCGTACCAGATCTTGCGGTTCTTGACGAAGTCGTAGCCGACCTCGCCACGGTGCAGTCGGGCGCCGAGGTTGCCGAGCTTCGACATCTCTCACGCCTCCTTCGGGTCGACGGGGCCGGCGGGGCGGACGGGACGGCGGGTGCGGCGCAGCGGCGGCTTGGCGCCCAGGCTCTTGGGATCGAGACCGGACCACTTGTGGCCGCTCGCGAAGAACTTCCGGCGGGCCATCAGCGTCAGCAGCGGCTTGGTGAAGAGGAACACCACCACGACGTCGAGGAGGGTGGTCAGGCCGAGCGTGAACGCGAAGCCCTGGACCTTGCCGACGGTGACGATGAAGAGCACCGCGGCGGCGAGGAACGACACGAAGTCGGAGACCAGGATGGTGCGCCGGGCGCGCGGCCAGGCCCGCTCGACGGCGGGGCGCAGCGAGCGGCCCTCGCGGATCTCGTCGCGGACGCGTTCGAAGTACACGATGAACGAGTCCGCGGTGATGCCGATGGCGACGATGGCGCCGCAGACGGCCGGCAGGTTCAGCGCGAAGCCGATGGCCGGGCCCAGCAGCGACATGATCACGTAGGTGAGGGCCGCGGAGACCAGCAGCGAGGCGATCGCGATGAACGACAGGCCGCGGTAGTAGACCAGCAGGTAGAGCACGACGAGGGCGAGGCCGATGGCGCCCGCGATCAGACCGGCGCGCAGTTGGTCCCCGCCGAGGGCGGCGGTGACGGTGGTGACGCTGTCCTCCTTGAAGGTCAGCGGCAGGGCGCCGTAGGAGAGCATGTTGGCCAGGCTCTGGGCTTCCTCCTGGGTGAAGCTGCCGGAGATCTCGGCGTTGCCGCCGGTCAGCGCCTCGTTGACGTACGGGCTGGAGACGACGTCGTTGTCCAGGACGATGGCGAACTGGTTCTGCGGGGACTGGTTCTGCGCCAGCTTGCCGGTGATGCTCGCGAACTTCTTGGCACCGCCGTCCGTGAAGTCCATGGTCACGGTCCAGCCCGCGGCGGTCTGGGTGTTGAAGACGGCCTGGGCCTCGTCGACGTCCGTGCCGTCGACCTCGGCGGGGCCGAGGAGGTACTTCTGCCACTGGCCCTGCGAGTTGCCGCAGGCCACGATGGGGTCGCTCGGCTTGGACCCGTCGCCGGCCTTGGCGCGGGCCGCCGGGTCGGCGCAGTCGAGGGCGGCGTACGCGGCCTGGAGCCTGCTGTCGGCGTCACCGGCGGCGCTGCCGCTCGGGGACGGGGAGGCGCTGCCGCCGGGGGACGAGGAGGCGCTCGCCGAGCCGCTGCCGGACGGGGTCGGCTCGGCCTTCAGGGCGTCGGTGACCGCGCGGCCCTGGGTGGTGGCGCTCGCCGAGGGGCTGACGGAGGCGGACGGCGACGCGCTCGCCTTCTCGCCGTCGGTGGCCTTGTCCGAGGCCGCGGCGCTCGGGGAGGCGCTCGCCGAGGGGCTCGCCGCCGGGTCCGCGCCGGAGATCTCGGTGGCGAGGACCGGACGGAAGTAGAGCTTGGCGGTGGTGCCGACCTGCTCCCGGGCCTGCTCGGAGTTCGTGCCCTTGGGGATGTTGACGATGATGTTGTCGTCGCCCTGGGTCTGGACCTCGGACTCCGAGACGCCAAGACCGTTGACACGGCGCTCCATGATGGAGACCGCGGTGTCCATGTTGGTCTTGTTGATCGCGGACTCCTGGCCGGCCTCGGGAACCGCCCGGAGCGTGATGCTCGTACCGCCGGCCAGGTCGATGCCGAGACGCGGAGTGGTGTGCCCGGAGGCGAACATACCGCCGGTGAGCGCCACGATGGCGATCAAGATCAGGGCCAGCGAGCGCCCCGGCTTGCTCTGGGCGCTCGCGCTCCGGCCCTTTCTAGGTGCTGGCACCTTCTCGTACTCCCTCTCGGGCCGCCGCGCGCCGGATCGGCGCGCGGGCGGCCATGGCATGGTGTCGGGAACCGGTGGAAGCCGCGCATGCCCGATGGCGCGCGGTCAGCTCCGCGCGCCCCGGGGCACGGCTACTTCCCCTCGGTGTCGCCGTCGGTCTTCTTCGGCTCGTCGTCCGTCTTCGCCCGGGCGGTCACGGCGTCGCCGGCGGGCTCGCCGGCCTGGTCCTTCTTGCCGAGGTCGACGGGCTTGTCGTCGGGGGCGCCGGCGGCGGAGTCGTCGGACTCGGTGAGGGAGGAGGCGTCGTCCGGGACGAAGCCGACCTCGTCCTTCAGGTCGTGCTCGATGCCGTGGACGATGCGGTTGTACTCGTCGTCCGAGAGGACGGCGCCGATCGAGTTCTTGGCGAAGATCAGCTCGACGCCGGGGCCGGCGTCGAGGAGGACGGTGTCCTCGTTGACCTCCTTGACCGTGGCGTACATGCCCCCGATGGTGCGGACGCCGGAACCGGGCTGCATCTGGTTCCGCATCTCGAGGGCCTGCTGCTGCTTCTTCTTGGCCGACCGGGTCATCAGGAACATGGCCCCGATGAGCACGATGAACGGGAGGAGGGTCACGAGACTCACGGGTCGGTACTTCCTTCACACGACCGCGATGGTGGGCGGCCTGATGGTTGGGGGTGCGTGCTGCCGACAGAGGCGGCATCGGCGGAGTCTAAGCGAGTCCGCGCGCAGGGAACAACGCTCAGCATGGCACCGGAGTTCCTGCTGCGGCCACTGTGCACGCCGTCGCGGCCCGGTCACGGCACGCTCACGGCCCCCTTCCGGCGCCGTCAGGTCCCGAACAGGTCCGGTTGTCCGTTTCCCCCGGTCCGCGGGCGCGGCGGGGTGAGGCCGAGGTGCGCCCACGCGGCGGGAGTGGCGATCCGTCCGCGCGGGGTGCGGGCGAGCAGGCCCTCCCGTACGAGGAAGGGTTCGGCCACTTCCTCGACCGTCTCCCGCTCCTCCCCCACCGCGACGGCGAGGGTCGACAGGCCGACGGGGCCGCCGCCGAACAGCTTGAGCAGGGCCCGCAGTACGGCCCGGTCGAGGCGGTCCAGGCCGCGCGGGTCGACCTCGTACACCGCCAGGGCCGCCTCCGCGATCTCCTTGGTGATCACGCCGTCGGCCTTGACCTGGGCGTAGTCGCGGACGCGGCGCAGCAGGCGGTTGGCGATGCGGGGGGTGCCGCGGGAGCGGCCGGCGATCTCGGCGGCGCCGTCCGGCTCGATCTCGACGTCGAGGAGGCTCGCGGAGCGGTGGACGACCCGCTCCAGCTCGGCCGGTTCGTAGAACTCCATGTGCGCGGTGAAGCCGAAGCGGTCGCGCAGCGGGGGCGGCAGCAGGCCCGCGCGGGTGGTGGCGCCGACCAGGGTGAAGGGCGGCAGTTCGAGCGGGATGGCCGTGGCGCCCGGCCCCTTGCCGACGATGACGTCGACGCGGAAGTCCTCCATCGCCATGTACAGCATCTCCTCGGCGGGCCGGGACATGCGGTGGATCTCGTCGAGGAAGAGAACCTCGCCCTCCTGGAGGGAGGACAGGATCGCGGCGAGGTCGCCGGCGTGCTGGATGGCGGGCCCGGAGGTGATGCGGATCGGGGCGCCCATCTCGGCCGCGATGATCATCGACAGCGTCGTCTTGCCGAGGCCGGGGGCGCCGGAGAGCAGCACGTGGTCGGCGGTGGCGCCGCGCGCGCGGGCGGCGCGCAGGACGAGGTCGAGCTGCTCGCGGACCTTCTCCTGGCCGATGAACTCGTCCAGGTCCTTGGGGCGCAGGGCCGCCTCGACGGCCTGGTCCTCACCGTCGGCGACCGAACCCACCAGCCGGTCCGCGGCGGGGCCGACGGGCCACTCGGCCGCGGCGGGGTCGGTCGTGTCGTCCCAGTTCATTGCGTATGCCTCGGGGTCTCGGTACGGCTATCGGGCACGGTTGAGCGTTTGCAGGGCCGCCTTCAGCAACTGTCCCACCTGGGGGGTGCCCCCGGCGGCCTCGGCCCGCGGTGCCACGGCGGCCACGGCTTCGTCGGCCTCGCGGGTGGCGTATCCGAGGCCGATGAGGGCGGCGTGCAGCTGGTCGCGCCAGCCGGAGGTGACCGGGGCGCCGGCGGCGGGGGCGCCGACGGGCTCGCCCAGGCGGTCCTTGAGCTCCAGGAGCAGCTTCTGGGCGCCCTTCTTGCCGATGCCGGGGACGGCGGTGAGCGCCTTCTCGTCGGCGGTGGAGACGGCGCGGCGCAGGGCGTCCGGGGTGTGCACGGCCAGCATGGCCTGGGCGAGCCGGGGGCCGACGCCGCTGGCGGTCTGGAGCAGCTCGAAGACCTGGCGCTCGTCGTCGTCGGCGAAGCCGTACAGGGTCAGGGAGTCCTCGCGTACGACGAGTGAGGTGGCGAGCTTGGCGGGCCGGCCGACGCGGAGGGTGGAGAGCGTGTTCGGCGTGCACTGGAGGGCCATGCCGACGCCGCCGACCTCGATCACCGCGGCGTCGGGGGCGAGGGCGGCGACCGTGCCGCTGACGAAGGCGATCATGCCGTACGGCCTTTCGATGCGTGCGGGACTGCTGAGGCCGCCCCCGGTGTTCCGGGGGCTCGGGATGCCTGGGGGGCGGGGGAGGTGCGGGGGGCCGTGGCCTGGTGCCGGGCGACGGCCTGCTGGAGCCGGTTCTGGGCGGGGGCCCGCCAGATGTGGCAGATGGCGAGGGCGAGGGCATCGGCGGCGTCGGCGGGCTTGGGGGGCGCGGCGAGCCGCAGCAGGCGCGTGACCATGGCGCCCACCTGGGCCTTGTCGGCGCGTCCGCTGCCGGTGACGGCCGCCTTGACCTCGCTGGGGGTGTGCAGGGCGACGGGGATCCCGCGGCGGGAGGCGCACAGCAGGGCGACGGCGCTGGCCTGGGCGGTGCCCATGACCGTGCGGACGTTGTGCTGGCTGAAGACCCGCTCCACCGCCACGTACTCCGGGCGGTGCTCGTCGAGCCACCGTTCGATGCCCTGCTCGATGGCGACGAGACGGTGTCCGAGGTCCGCGTCCGCGGGGGTGCGTACGACGCCCGCGCCGAGCATGGTGAGCGGCCGCCCGGCGACGCCCTGGACCACGCCGACTCCGCAGCGGGTCAGCCCCGGGTCCACCCCCAGTACGCGCACGCGCCCCTCCCTTCGATCACCTGTTTGTGCAGGCTATCGGGTGCCACCGACAACGCCCGCACGGCGACGGGCCGACGGGAGTGTCCCGTCGGCCCGTCGCGGCGGTCGTCGGCTCAGGCGTCGACCTTCTCCATGATCTCGTCGCTGACGTCGAAGTTGGCGAAGACGTTCTGCACGTCGTCGCTGTCCTCCAGCGCGTCGATCAGCTTGAAGATCTTCTTGGCGCCCTCCTCGTCCAGTTCGACCTGCATAGTCGGGACGAAGTTGGCGTCGGCGGACTCGTAGTCGATGCCGGCGTTCTGCAGAGCGGTGCGGACCGCGACCAGATCGGTCGGCTCGCTGATGACCTCGAAGGTCTCGCCGAGGTCGTTGACCTCCTCGGCGCCCGCGTCCAGGACGGCGGTCAGGACGTCGTCCTCGGTCAGCTCGCCCTTGGGGACGATCACGACGCCCTTGCGGTTGAACAGGTACGACACCGAACCCGGGTCGGCCATGGAGCCGCCGTTGCGGGTCATGGCGACGCGGACCTCGGAGGCGGCGCGGTTGCGGTTGTCGGTGAGGCACTCGATGAGCACCGCGACGCCGTTCGGGCCGTAGCCCTCGTACATGATCGTCTCGTAGTCGGCGCCGCCGGCCTCCAGGCCCGCGCCGCGCTTGACCGCGGAGTCGATGTTCTTGTTCGGGACCGAGCTCTTCTTCGCCTTCTGGATGGCGTCGTACAGCGTCGGGTTGCCGTCGGGGTCGGCACCGCCCATCCGGGCCGCGACCTCGATGTTCTTGATCAGCTTCGCGAAGAGCTTGCCGCGCTTGGCATCGATGACGGCCTTCTTGTGCTTCGTCGTGGCCCATTTAGAGTGGCCGGACATCTGCCTGTCTCCTTCGCGTTACCCGTCTCTGTACGAACTCCCCCAGCTTCGAGCCTGGGAGGCATCCCCGGAGATCCTACAAGGACTCCGCCGCGCGGTCGGCGCGCACCATGTCGGTGAACAAGCGGTGCACGCGGTGGTCGCCGGTCAGCTCCGGGTGGAACGACGTGGCGAGCGCGTTGCCCTGGCGTACGGCCACGATGTGCCCGTCGTGCTCGGCCAGCACCTCGGTCCCGGCGCCGACGGACTCCACCCACGGAGCGCGGATGAAAACGCCCTCTACAGGATCGCCCTCGACACCCTTGACGTCGAGGGCGGCCTCGAAGGACTCGTTCTGCCGCCCGAAGGCGTTGCGCCGCACGATCATGTCGATGCCGCCGATGGTCTCCTGGCCCGCGCGCGGGTCGAGGATCTTGTCGGCGAGCAGGATCAGGCCGGCGCAGGTGCCGTAGACGGGCATGCCGTCGCGCACGCGCGCGCGCAGGGGCTCCATCACTCCGAAGAGGACGGCCAGCTTGGAGATGGTGGTGGACTCGCCGCCGGGGAGGACGAGCCCGTCGACTCCGGCGAGTTCCTCGGGGCGCCGCACCGGCCTGGCCACGGCGTCGGCCGCGGCCAGGGCGATCAGGTGCTCCCGTACGTCGCCCTGGAGGGCCAGGACGCCGATCACAGGTGCTTCGCTCATGGGTGTTACCAGCCGCGGTTGGCGTAGCGCTCGGTCTCGGGCAGCGTGTCGCAGTTGATGCCGACCATGGCCTCGCCGAGGTTGCGGGAGGCGTCCGCGATGATCTTCGGGTCGTCGTAGAAGGTGGTCGCCTTCACGATGGCGGCGGCGCGCTTGGCCGGGTCGCCGGACTTGAAGATGCCGGAGCCGACGAAGACGCCCTCGGCGCCGAGCTGGCGCATCAGCGCCGCGTCGGCCGGGGTGGCCACACCGCCGGCGGAGAAGAGCACCACGGGGAGCTTGCCCAGCTCGGCGACCTCCTTGACCAGCTCGTACGGGGCGCGCAGCTCCTTGGCGGCGGCGTACAGCTCGTGGTTGTCGTAGCCGCGCAGCCGGGCGATCTCGTTCTTGATCTGGCGCAGGTGGCGGACGGCCTCGACGACGTTGCCGGTGCCGGCCTCGCCCTTGGAACGGATCATGGCCGCGCCCTCGGCGATGCGGCGCAGGGCCTCACCGAGGTTGGTGGCGCCGCAGACGAAGGGGGTGGTGAAGGCCCACTTGTCGGAGTGGTTGACCTCGTCGGCCGGGGTGAGGACCTCGGACTCGTCGATGTAGTCGACACCGAGGGACTGAAGCACCTGGGCCTCGACGAAGTGGCCGATGCGGGACTTGGCCATGACCGGGATCGAGACGGCGTCGATGATGCCCTCGATCATGTCCGGGTCCGACATCCGGGCCACGCCGCCGTCCTTGCGGATGTCGGCCGGGACCCGCTCCAGGGCCATGACGGCGACGGCGCCCGCGTCCTCGGCGATCTTCGCCTGCTCCGGCGTGACGACGTCCATGATCACGCCGCCCTTGAGCTGCTCGGCCATGCCGCGCTTCACGCGTGCGGTGCCGGTCTCGGGGGTCTGGGCGGAGTTGGGGGTCGTGGTGGACACAGGTGACCTCGCTGACGTGAAAAGGGTTTCTGCACGTCAGAGGAAACGCGAGGGGACCAGGCCACAGCAAGGGCCAATGTCGAGCCGGTGGATCCTTTTGTGCCGCGGGCGTCCGCAGCCGTTCAGGCCACCCGCTCCACCAGGGCCGCCGGCGGTTCGTCGTCCATCTCGAAGGCCAGCGGGAAGGGGGCGTGCCCGGCCAGCCGGAACCAGCGCACCTTGCGGTGCTCGCGCAGCCTGCGGGCGGCCCCCACCGCGTCGTTGTGGAAGCGCCGCGCCATCGGGACGCGCCGTACCGCCTCGGCCAGCTCGCGGGCCGCCTCCTCTCCCCCGGGCGCCGCACGCAACCCCTCCACCTGCGGGGAGTCGGCGAACACGGCCCGCAGGGCCTGGCTGAGCTCGCTCTCGGCGACCTCCCGCTGCTCCTCCTCGGCCTGCCGTGCCGCGTGCGCGGCCTCGTAGAGCACGATCGAGGCGGCGGGATCGAGCACCCCGGCGGTGGCCAGTTCCTGAGCCACGGAGGCCCGGCGCAGCAACTGCGCGTCGAGGGCGGCGCGGGCGGCGTCGATCCGGGCGTGCAGCCGGTCCAGCCGGCCCGCCGTCCAGCTCAGGTACAGGCCGATCGCGACGAGGACGACGAGGATCCAGATCAGGGTTGCGGTCACGGGCGGCAAGGCTACCGGGGCGCTCCGCGGGGTGGGCCGGGTACGCCGGAGCGGGCGGCCGCCGCCGGGACGCCCGGGGCGCCGGGGCCGGCGCCGCCGGGTGCGCCCGGCCCCACGCGGCCGACGCCGGCCGGTGCGCCCGGTGCCCTGAGGCCAGATGTGCCGGAGCCCGCTTCGCCGGGCACCGGCCTCGCACCCGGCCCGCTCAGTCCCGCGCCAGTCCGAACCGCGCCCGCAGCCCCGTCGCCCGGTCGTCCGTCGCCACCGCCGCCGCGCCGGCCGTCACCGTCTCGTACACGGACAGGATGTCCGCGCCGACGGTCGACCAGTCGAACCGCCGGACGTGGGCGCTGCCCCGCGCGCGCAGCTCGGCCCGCCGCGCCGGATCCGCCAGCAGCCGCAGGGCCGCCTCGGCCAGCGCGTCGGCGTCCTCGTTGGGGAACAGCTCCCCCGCCGCTCCCCGGTCGAGCACCTGGGCGAAGGCGTCCAGGTCGGAGGCGAGGACGGGAGCGCCCGCGGACATGGCCTCCACCAGGATGATCCCGAAACTCTCGCCGCCGGTGTTGGGGGCCACGTACAGGTCGATGCTGCGCAGGAAGCGGGCCTTGTCCTCGTCGCTGATCATGCCGAGGAACTCCACGCGCGAGCGCAGCCCCTTCGGCAGGCTCGCGACCGCCTCGTCCTCGTCCCCGCGTCCGGCGACGAGCAGCCGGGTCTCCGGGCGGGCGGCGAGGATCTTCGGCAGGGCCCGCATCAGCACGGGCAGGCCCTTGCGGGGCTCGTCGATGCGGCCTATGAAGCCGATCGTGTCACCCTGCCACTCGGGCCTGGGCTCGGCCTCGGCGAAGAAGTCGACGTCGACGCCGTTGGGGATCACCACCGCGTCTCCGCCGAGATGCTCGACGAGGGTGCGGCGGGCGTACTCGCTCACGGCGATACGGGCGCTGATCTTCTCCAGCGCCGCCTGGAGGATCGCGTAGGCGGCGATCATCGCCCGGGAGCGCGGGTTGGAGGTGTGGAAGGTCGCCACGATCGGGCCCTGCGCGGCCCAGCAGGTCAGCAGGCCGAGCGACGGCGAGGTCGGCTCGTGGATGTGGATGACGTCGAAGGCGCCGTCGTGCAGCCAGCGCCGCACGCGGGCCGCCGACAGGAAACCGAAGTTGAGCCGGGCCACCGAGCCGTTGTACGGCACCGGCACCGCCCGCCCGGCGGAGACCACGTACGGCGGCAGCGGGGTGTCGTCGTCGGCGGGCGCGAGGACGGAGACCTCGTGGCCGAGCCGGATGAAGTACTCCGCCAGGTCGCGGATGTGGAACTGGACGCCCCCGGGCACGTCCCAGGAGTACGGGCAGACGATGCCGATCCTCACGACGCGCCCTCTTCCGGCGCCTTGGCGGGGTCGAGGTCCGCGAGCCACAGGCGCTGGAGCATGTGCCAGTCCTCCGGGTGGTCGGCGATCCCCGTGGCGAAGGCGTCGGCGAGCGCCTGTGTCATGACGGCCGCCTTCTCGCGCCGCGTACCCGTCCGCGGCACCTCGACCGGCGGGTGGACCCGTCCCCGCATGACGGGCGAGTCGTCGTACCAGAGGGTGACCGGGAGCAGCGCCGCACCGGTCTGCTGGGCGAGCAGCGCGGGCCCCGCGGGCATCCGGGCCGTCTCGCCGAAGAACGTCACCTCCACACCGGAGGCGGACAGGTCGCGGTCGGCCACCAGGCAGACCAGGCCGCCGCCGCGCAGCCGCCGGGCCAGCGCGCCGAAGGCGGTGCCGCCGGTGTGCGGCAGGACCTCCATGCCGAGGCCCTCGCGGTAGGCGACGAACCGGTCGTAGAGCGACTCGGGCCTCAGCCGCTCGGCGACGGTGGTGAAGGGGATGCCCAGCTCGGCGGTGACCCAGGCCCCGGCGAGGTCCCAGTTGGCCAGGTGCGGCAGGGCGAGGACGACGCCCCGCCCCTCGGCCAGGGCGTCGGTGAGGTGGTGCAGGTCCTTGCCGGCGAAAGCGCCCCTGACGCGCTCGGTGCTCCAGGCAGGCAGCCGGAAGGACTCCATCCAGTAGCGCAGGTACGAGCGCATGCCCGCGCGGGAGAGCTCGGCGAGCCGCTCGGGGCTCGCGCCGGGCACCACGCGCGCGTAGTTGCTCTCCAGCCGCCGCACCCCCGTGCCGCGCCGCTTCCAGGCGATGTCGGCGATGGTGCGGCCCAGGCGCACGGCGACCGGCTCGGGGAGCTTCTTCACCGTGCTCCAGCCGAGGCCGTACAGCGCGTCCGTCAGCCGCTCCCGAGGCGTCACTTCGCCGCCCCGCTGCCCTGGTCGTGCTGCTGGGCCGCCGCCGCGGCCTCCGCCTCGGCGGACTCGCGGCGGACCGTGACGACCCGCTGGATCAGCGTGACGAGGCTGCCGGCGGCGACGATCCACAGGGCGACGGGCAGCAGGTACTGGATGCCGGGCACGCCGAACGCGTGCAGGCCCGCGAGCCCCGCCGCGACCAGCGAGATCACCAGACGCTCGGCGCGCTCCACGAGCCCGTTGACGGCGACCGGCAGGCCGATCGACTCCCCGCGCGCCTTGGTGTACGACACCACCTGGCCGCTGGCCAGGCAGAAGATCGACACCGCGCACAGGACGTTGTCGTCGCCGCCGCCCGCGTACCACAGCGCGAAGCCGCCGAAGATCGCGCCGTCGGCGACCCGGTCCAGCGTGGAGTCCAGGAAGGCGCCCCAGCGGCTGGCGCGGCCGAGCTGGCGGGCCATGTTCCCGTCGACGAGGTCGGAGAAGACGAACAGCGTGATCACGACCGTGCCCCAGAAGAACTCGCCCCTGGGGTAGAAGACCAGCGCGCCCGCGACCACACCGGCGGTGCCGATGAGCGTGACCGTGTCCGGGCTCACGCCCCGGCGGATGAGAAACGCGGCGAACGGTGTGAGGACACGCGTGAAGAATGCACGCGCGTACTTGTTCAGCATGGCCTTCCCGACGGTCGGTGTGGCCGCGTGGCCCCTGCTGGCCACCGGCTGGCCCATCGTAGCCACGCGCGCGGGTGGGCGGCCGCCGGGCACCCGCGGCCCCGGTAGCGCACCGGCGGGCCAGGGGCCGGGGTCGTTCGTATGGACGGGGCGTGACGGGAGTGGAAAGCTCGAAGAACCGCGGGCGTCGCCGGAGCCGCCCCGCACGCGGCCCCGCGTGTCCGCGCCCGCAGTGACCTCACCGTGCACGGGAGGCAAGGTTATGGGCGACAAGGCGCACACCCACCCCGGAGCCGCCGGCAGGGCAGTGGCGGCCGACCACCCCGCGTCCGTACGGAATGTGGTGCTGGTCGGCCACTCCGGTTCGGGCAAGACGACTCTGGTGGAGGCTCTCGCCCTCACGGCGGGAGCGGTGAACCGGGCGGGCCGCGTGGAGGACGGCGGCACCGTCTCCGACTACGACGAGATCGAGCACCGGCAGCATCGCTCGGTGCAGCTCTCCCTGGTGCCCGTCGTCTGGGACGGCATCAAGATCAACCTTCTGGACACCCCCGGGTACGCCGACTTCGTCGGGGAGCTCAGGGCCGGCCTGCGCGCGGCGGACGCGGCCCTGTTCGTCGTGTCGGCCGCGGACGGCGTGGACGGATCGACCCGCATGGTGTGGGACGAGTGCGCGGCGGTCGGCATGCCCCGGGCGATCGTCGTCACGCACCTGGAGGCCGCGCGGGCGGACTTCGAGGAGATGACCCGGATCTGCGCGGAGGCGTTCGGCGCGGAGGACCCCGACGCGGTCCTGCCGCTGTACCTGCCGCTGCACGGCCCGCAGGGACCGGACGGGCACGCACCCGTGACGGGCCTGATCGGGCTGCTGACCCAGAAGCTGTTCGACTACTCCACCGGGGAGCGCGAGGAGTCCGGACCGGGCGAGGACCAGCTGCCGCTCATCGAGGAGGCCCGCAACCGGCTGATCGAGGGGATCATCGCCGAGAGCGAGGACGAGACCCTCATGGACCGGTACCTGGGCGGTGAGCAGGTCGACCTGAAGACGCTGATCCAGGACCTGGAGCGGGCCGTGGCACGCGGCGCCTTCTTCCCCGTCCTGGCCGCGGCTCCCGCCGCCGAGGGGGCCCGCCAGGGGCTCGGCACGGTGGAACTGCTGGAGCTGATCACCGGCGGCTTCCCGACCCCGCTGGAGCGGGAGGCGCCGCGAGTGACGACACCGGGCGGCGGGGTGCGGGAGCTGAGGCCGTGCGACCCCGACGAAGCGCTGGTCGCCGAGGTGGTGAAGACGTCCTCCGACCCCTACGTCGGCCGTCTGTCGCTGATCCGCGTCTTCTCCGGCACGCTGCGCGCCGACCAGACCGTGCACGTCTCCGGGCACGGGCTGGCCGACCGCGGCCACGAGGACCACGACGTCGACGAGCGGATCGGCGCGCTGTCCATGCCGTTCGGCAAGCAGCAGCACCCGGTCCCGCACGTCGTCGCGGGCGACCTGGCCTGTGTGGCGAAGCTGAGCCGGGCGGAGACCGGGGACACGCTCTCCGCCAAGGACGACCCGCTGCTGATGGCGCCGTGGGAGATGCCCGACCCGCTGCTGCCGCTGGCCATCCAGGCGCACAGCAAGCCGGACGAGGACAAGCTCTCGCAGGGGCTGGCCCGGCTGGTGGCCGAGGACCCGACGATGCGGCTGGAGCAGAACCAGGACACCCACCAAGTCGTGCTGTGGTGCCTGGGCGAGGCGCACGCGGACGTCGCCCTGGAGCGGCTGCGCAGCCGGTACGGCGTCCAGGTCGACGTCGTGCCGCACAGGGTGTCCCTGCGGGAGACCTTCGCCGGCAAGTCCGCCGGGCGCGGCCGGCACGTCAAGCAGTCCGGCGGGCACGGGCAGTTCGCGATCTGCGAGATCGAGGTGGAACCGCTGCCGGGCGGCTCGGGCATCGAGTTCGTCGACAAGGTGGTCGGCGGGGCGGTGCCGCGCCAGTTCATCCCGTCCGTCGAGAAGGGCGTGCGGGCGCAGGCCGCCAAGGGCGTCGCCGCGGGGTATCCGCTCGTCGACGTCCGGGTGACCCTGCTGGACGGCAAGGCGCACTCGGTGGACTCCTCCGACGCCGCCTTCCAGACGGCCGGGGCGCTGGCGCTGCGCGAGGCGGCGGCGGACGCGAAGATCCATCTGCTGGAGCCCGTGGCCGAGGTGGGCGTGCTGGTCGGCGACGCGTACGTGGGCGCCGTGATGAGCGACCTGTCCGGGCGGCGCGGCCGGGTGCTGGGCACCGAACAGGTGGCGGGCGGGCGCACCCTCGTCCGGGCCGAGGTCCCCGAGATCGAGATCGGCCGGTACGCCGTCGATCTGCGCTCCCTCTCCCACGGCACCGCCCGCTTCAGCCGGCGCTACGCCCGGCACGAGCCGATGCCGCCGCAGGTCGCGGAACGGGTGCGGGCGCAGGAACGCGACGCCGCGTAACGGGCGCCGGGTCCGGGCCGGGGGCCTCCGCGGTCCCCGCCCCCGCCAGGGCCTCTGGGATCCCGCCAGGGCCTCTGATTCCCCGTCCGGGGCCTCTTGGGTCCCCGCCAGGACCGCTGGGGCCCCGGCCGGGCCCGGCGGAGGCCGCCCGCGGCCGGGGACGAATGGACGCCCCGGCGCCACCGCGCATCCCCCCGCGCGTCGGAGGCTCCCCGCGCGAAAAGGGGCGCCTTGGGCCGTACGCCGGTGCGTGCCGGGACCTGCCGATACCCTGATGACCTGATCAACAGGTGTGCGAAGCAAGGAAGTCGGGAAGGCCGCAGAGCGACAGATGGCGGCGATCGGGGGCGGGAATGACCGTTGAGAGCGGTTACGCGGAGTTCTTCGGGCCTCAGGTGCCGCGTGCGGGCGACGAGGGGCAGACGGCCACCTTCGCCCTCGCGTCGGCCGCCTACCGGGACGGCCCGGTCGAGGAGATACTCAAGGCCAACAACGAGTGGCACCAGTCGACCGTCAAGCCGGGCCGCAAGTGGGCCACGATCTTCCGGCCCAATCTCGGCGAGGCCTTCTCCCGCGCGGTGGCCGACCGCATGCTGGGCAGCGGCCGCAAGCCGCTCATCCAGTCCTTCGGCGTCGAGCCACGGGTGGTCGTCGAGCACTGCCTGGCGGCCAACCGCATCCGCAGGGAGCGCGACAACCGGCTGACCGCCGTGATGGCGGTGTGCGGCCTGCTGTTCCTGCCCGGGCTGCTGGTGTGGCTGCTGGTGTTCCAGATCCGCACCACCGTCTCCAAGTCGGAGAACAAGCAGGCCGGTGCTCTGGGCACCGCCCTGCTCGTCGCGGTCGGCGCCCTCGCCCTGCTCTTCCTGCTCCGCATGCCCTTCACGGGCTTCTGGGGCTGGTACGCGCGCGCGTCGGTCGTCATGCCCGTCGCCGGCTGGTTCTGGGCCAAGTGGATCTGCGAGCGCACGGCGCGGGACCTGCGGGAGCGCTGGGACGGCCTGCTGTCCGGCAGCAGCGTCGGCGCGAAGGTCCCCGAGGCGGTGCCCAGCAACCCCGGCGAGACCGCGGCCGAGCAGCTGCGCCAGTCACTGGCCAAGCTGAGCGCCGAGCAGCGGTCCAACTCGGTCTTCTACGCCGGCCCCAAGGGCATACTCGGCATGGGTACGCGCTGGGGCAGCTGGCAGCTCGCCGAGGAGCTCGTCCCGGCCGATCCGACCCGGGAGATCCACCCCTTCCGCAGCTGGGACGTCATCCGCTCCATCCACGACCAGCTGCGCATGCTGGAGCGCGGGCCGCTGAACACCGGCGGTTTCCCCGCCCCGTCCATACGGCACTGGATCGTGACGCCGGTCGGGGAGAACGCCTCGGCGGTCACCCGCCCGGAGGGCACGGACGTCGAGGCGTACCAGGTCAAGCCGCACGCCGTGCAGGAGATCTGCAACAGGCAGCAGTTCGGCGCCGGTGACCGCCACTACCTGGGCGTGCAGTGGACGCTGTGGGACGGACAGCTGGTCATCACCATGATGATCACGGTGACCGTGCTGCACGCCACCTTGCGCATCGAGGTCACCGGCCATGCCCTGGGTCCGGTGAACTCGCTGTTCACCGGCAAGCCGGAGGCGCCGACGAAGGAGGTCACCAAGTCGTTCAAGCCCTGGGAGACCCGCACCGTCCAGCTTCCCCTGATCACCGCCAACGAGGTCGTGCGACTCGCCGTCCGCGCCCCGCTCACCTGGTATCCCCCGCTGCTGAACTGGCTCGGCGGCACCATAGCGCTGCCCGAGCCGTTCGGCCTGCGGCACGCCTGGGCGGACCAGCCCTGGCGGCACCGCTTCATGGCCGACGACGCGCTGCGCGCCGCGACCCCGGTGCTGCGGGTGGTGCACGCGGCGGCGATCAAGGTACTGCGGGAGAACGGCGTGGACACGGAGAAGTTCGGGGCGCGGTCGGCGTTCCTCAGCACGGCGGTGCAGGACCCGGCGCCGCGCAAGGCCGACGTGTACGACGCGTGAGCCCGGTGCCCTCGCCGGGGATCACCGGCGAGGGCACCGTCCGCCCGTTCAGGAAGGCCAGGCCTCCGCCAGCATCTTGCGGGTGTCCCCCAGCAGCTGCGGCAGCACCTTCGTGTGGCCGATCACGGGCATGAAGTTGGTGTCGCCGCCCCAGCGGGGCACGACGTGCTGGTGCAGGTGGGCGGCGATACCGGCGCCGGCCACCGCACCCTGGTTCATGCCGATGTTGAAGCCGTGGGCGCCGGAAGCGGCGCGCAGGGCGGTCATCGCCTGCTTGGTCAGCGCGGCCAGCTCGGCCGTTTCCGCGTCGGTCAGGTCGGTGTAGTCGGCGACATGCCGGTAGGGCACGGTCATCAGGTGGCCGCCGTTGTAGGGGTAGAGGTTCAGCACCGTGTATACCTGCTCACCCCGCTTGACGATCAGGCCGTCCTCGTCGGACTTGGCCGGGATCGAGCAGAAGGGGCAGCCGTCGTCGGCGCCGGGGCCGCTCGGCTTGTTCTCGCCCTGGATGTAGGCCATCCGGTGAGGCGTCCACAGACGCTGGAATGCGTCCTGCGCCCCCACTCCCAACTGCTGCTCCGGCTCACTCGTCATGCAATGCAGCATATGGCGTCGCCACGGGGGCACGGCAAAGACCCCCGGGGTTGCCCGGGGGTCCGTGCGCGCGATCAGACCTGCGCCCGCTCCTCGACGACCTTCACGATCTTCGCGATGGCCTCGTCGACGGGGATGCCGTTCTCCTGGGAGCCGTCGCGGTAGCGGAAGGAGACGGCGCCGCTCGCCATGTCCTCGTCGCCCGCGATGACCATGAAGGGCACCTTCTGCTTCTGGGCGTTCCTGATCTTCTTCTGCATCCGGTCGGACGACGCGTCGACCTCCACCCGCAGACCGGCCGTCCGCGCCTTCTCGGCGAACTCCTGAAGGTAGGGCACGTGCGCGTCCCCGATCGGGATGCCCAGCGCCTGCACCGGCGCCAGCCACGCCGGGAAGGCACCCGCGTAGTGCTCCAGCAGCACGCCGAAGAACCGCTCGATGGAGCCGAACAGCGCCCGGTGGATCATGACGGGCTGCCGGCGGGAGCCGTCCGCCGCCGTGTACTCCAGGTTGAACCGCTTGGGCTGGTTGAAGTCGACCTGGATGGTCGACATCTGCCAGGACCGGCCGATGGCGTCCTTGGCCTGCACGGAGATCTTCGGGCCGTAGTAGGCGGCGCCGCCCGGGTCCGGGACCAGCGGCAGGTTCTGCTTCTCGGCGGCCTGGCGCAGCGCCTCGGTGGCCTCCGCCCAGTCCTCGTCGGAGCCGATGAACTTGTCGGAGTCGTCGCGGGTGGACAGCTCCAGCTCGAAGTCGGTCAGGCCGTAGTCGCGCAGCAGGTCGAGCACGAAGGTCAGGAGCGTGTCGAGCTCCTCGGGCATCTGCTCCTTGGTGCAGTAGATGTGCGAGTCGTCCTGGGTGAAGCCGCGCGAGCGGGTCAGGCCGTGCACGACGCCCGACTTCTCATACCGGTACACGGTCCCGAACTCGAAGAGGCGCAGGGGCAGTTCACGGTAGGAACGCCCGCGCGACTTGAAGATCAGGTTGTGCATCGGGCAGTTCATCGCCTTGAGGCGGTAGTTCTGCTCGTCGAACTGGATGGGCGGGAACATGCCCTCCGCGTAGTGCGGCAGGTGCCCGGAGATCTCGAAGAGGTGCTCCTTCGAGATGTGCGGGGTGTTCACGAACTCGTAGCCGGAGACCTCATGCCGGCGGCGCGAGTAGTCCTCCATGACCTTGCGGATCACACCGCCCTTGGGGTGGAAGACCGCGAGGCCGGGGCCCAGCTCGTCGGGGAAGGAGAACAGGTCCAGCTCGGCGCCGAGCTTGCGGTGGTCGCGCTTCTCGGCCTCGGCGAGGAAGTCCAGGTACGCCTTCAGCTCGTCCTTGGACGGCCAGGCGGTGCCGTAGATGCGCTGGAGCTGCGGGTTCTTCTCGCTGCCGCGCCAGTAGGCGGCGGCCGAGCGCATCAGCTTGAAGGCGGGGATGACGCGGGTGGTCGGCAGGTGCGGACCGCGGCACAGGTCCTTCCAGCACAGCTCGCCGGTCTTGGCGTCGAGGTTGTCGTAGATGGTCAGCTCGCCGGCGCCCACCTCGGCGTCGGCGCCGTCGGCGGCCTGCGCGGCGTTGCCCTTGAGGCCGATCAGCTCCAGCTTGTACGGCTCGTCCGCCAGCTCCTCGCGGGCGGCCTCGTCGGTGGTGACGCGGCGGGAGAAGCGCTGGCCCCGCTTCTGGATCTCCTGCATCTTCTTCTCGATGCGCTTGAGGTCCTCGGGGGTGAAGGGCTCCTTGACGTCGAAGTCGTAGTAGAAGCCGTCCTTGATGGGCGGGCCGATGCCCAGCTTGGCCTCGGGGAACAGCTCCTGCACGGCCTGCGCCATCACGTGCGCGGTGGAGTGGCGCAGGATGTTCAGGCCGTCCTCGGAGGAGATCTCGACGCCCTCGACCTCGTCGCCGTCGGCGAGCGCGTAGGCGAGGTCCTTCAGCTCGCCGCCCACGCGCGCGGCGACGATCGAGCGCTCGCCGGCGAAGAGCTCGGCGGCCGTAGTGCCCGTCGTCACCACGCGTTCTTCCCGCTCGGAATCGCGTTGGATGATCACACGGACGTCTGACACCGGTCTCTCCTGACTGAAGGTGGGTTCGCGGCGCCATACCGGAGCGCACGCACGCATGCGATCGTACCGACCCCGGACCCCCCTGGGCGAAATCAGTCCCCGCGCTCCTCCTCGTACGCCTCCTCCGCGCAGGCGCCCCCGAAGAAGGCCAGGCTCTCCTGGTCCGCCCGGAGCGCCTTCATCATCCGGTCCCGCTCGGCGTCGTCGACCCGCACCGGCGCCACGCCGCCGGCCGCCGTGAGCCGGCGGAAACCGCCCCGGCTCTCCAGCCGCCCGTGCAGCCGCACCGGCAGTCCCACGAGGTGGGCGTGGACGGCGATCCGGTACGCCTCCTCGTCGAGGGTGGCCCGCACGTGCGGGACGTCGGCGCCGGCGAGCACCCGCAGCCGTACGGTGCCCGCGCCGGCCGGCCCGGACCTGCTCATCCGTACCACCGCGCCGGTGATCCGCACCGGCACGGACGGTTCGGCCCGCAGATAGCGCGCCCCGGCCTCGCGCAGCACGGGCAGGTCGCCGGGCGAGAACCCGACGGGCTCGGCGCCGGGCGGGCAGCCCTCGGGGACCCCGGCGGCCGGGGCCCAGGCGACGGTGACGCGGGCGCCCCGGGTGCCTTGGACCAGGGCGGCGAGGGCCTCGGTCAGCTCGTGGCTCACGCCCGCCTCGACGGCGCCGTCGAAGGCGCACATGCCGCCGGTGGCCCGCGCGTGGTCGATGGCCGCTCGGGCGGCGCGCAGGGCCTGGTGGAGGCGTATGACGAGGGGGCGGCCGGGGGTGACGGGGACGAACGCCGTCAGGCCGCGGCCGCCGGAGGCGGGTCCCACGAGGACGTCCTCCAGCAGCGCCGTGGCGGCGCGCCGGTGCCGGGCGCCGTGGTAGCCGGCCCGGGCGCGTGTGGCGAGTGCCGCGGCGAGCAGCGTCCGCTGCGCGGCGGCGCGCAGCTGTTCCTCCGCGATCCACGGCGCCGCGTCGCCTGGTCCGGCGGGCGTCTGGCGCCACCAGCGGATCTCGTCGCCGGGCCGGGCGAGGGCGAGGAGGATCTCACGCCCGCCGGGTGTGCCGCTGCGGGACAGGGCGTCCAGTGCCTCGCCGAGCAGGTCGTCACTGTCGGGGAAGGCGCGGCTGGCGGGCAGCAGCAGGCTGGTGCCCCGGCCTGCGGGGCCGGGCGGGGTCCAGCGGCCGTAGCGTCCGGCGGCGCCGCCGCGCCGCTGCCAGCCGTGCCGGCGCAGCAGGGCGGCGAGGACCGCCGGGTCGACGTGACCGGGCTCGGGCGAGGGGCCGTCCGGGGCGGTGTCGGCGGGGTGCGGCCGGACGGGCCGCGCGGGCTCCCGAAGCGGGCGGTGCGTCACGGAGTGCCTCCCGTCCCGACCCGCGTCATGATCGCGCACAGCGCCCGGTCGTCGAAGATGTGTGAGGTCGGTATCCGCACGGTGGTGCGCCGCCGGCCCGTGACCGGGTGTCCGGCGAGGTTGGTCCAGTAGCAGCAGTGCCTCAGGTCGAGCCGGTCGTGACCGGCGCGCAGCCAGTCGTCCCGGGAGCGCGGCACGAGCATCACGACGAGGATCTTGTGCACCGACACCGGGGTGCGGGCGAGCTTGGCCAGGTGCGGGTTGTCGAGCGTGAAGGAGAAGGAGCGGCCCGGCGGGTTCGGCGCCACCTGGTACGTCGCCTTGAGCTGCACCTTGATGGTGACCTCGTCGTCGACCTGGTGCCCGGGTGCGCTGTGGCTGACGTGCCAGTTGTCGGGAAAGGGCTGGGACAGCGAGCAGCCGGCCGCCGCCGCGACGGCGTGCAGATAGCCGACCTGGAGCGTCTCCATGCAGGCGGTGGTGGCGAGCGAGCCGCGGGCGAGTGCCGTGCGCTCGGGCAGCAGCCCGCTCCGTTCGGGCTGCGCTATGGCCATGACCAACAGCCTTCCGCGACCGGTGCGTAGGCGCGAGAACGCGCCAAGTTTCCTGAACTGCGAGGACCCGTACTCCTGTTGTCTCCTTCCGGCGTACGGCGCAAACAGCCCGGGTATCACCGGTACGGGCAGCGGACGGGGCGTCAACTGCCAGAGGGGATCGAGGGGTTGGTTGGTATGGCGTGCTGGTATGAAGGACCCCTGGCCGCGTTCGACACCGAGACCACGGGCGTGGACGTGGAGAGCGACCGGATCGTGTCGGCCGCCCTCGTCGTCCAGGACGCCCCGGGGGTCCGCCCGCGGGTGACGCGGTGGCTGGTGAACCCGGGGGTGCCGGTGCCGGAGGCGGCGACACGGGTGCACGGGCTGACGGAGGAGCACCTGCGGCACAACGGGCGCTGGCCGGCGCCGGTGATGTACGAGATAGCGCAGGCGCTGGCCGAGCAGGCGGGCGTCGGCCGTCCGCTGGTGGTGATGAACGCGCCGTTCGATCTGACGCTGCTGGACCGGGAGTTGCGCCGTCACCGCGCCTCGCCGCTGAGCCGCTGGTTCGAGCGGACGCCGCTGTACGTGCTGGATCCGCGGGTGCTCGACAGGCATCTGGACCGCTACCGCAAGGGCCGCCGCACCCTCACCGACCTGTGCGCGCACTACGGCGTGCCGCTGGAGGGCGCGCACGACGCGGCGGCGGACGCGCAGGCCGCCCTGGAGGTCGTACGGGCGGTGGGGCGCCGCTTCGCCTCCCGGCTGGAGCGCCTGTCCCCCGCCGAGCTGCACACGCTCCAGGCGGTGTGGCACGCGGCGCAGGCACGGGGCTTGCAGGCGTGGTTCGCGCTGGGCGGCGCGGAGGAGCCGGTGGACCCGGCCTGGCCGCTGCGGCCGGACCTGTCGGCGGCGGCGTGACCCGTTCTTCCCGGCCGGCGGCGGCGCCGGTTACGGGGGTGTGGGTGGCGGACCCCCCGCTGCACTCCGCGAAGCCGCGCGGAAACGAAGAGAGAGCGACGTGGTCCGCGCCTTCCGCGGATGCACGTCGCTCTCGCGATCGTGGGCGATACTGGGATCGAACCAGTGACCTCTTCGGTGTGAACGAAGCGCTCTCCCGCTGAGCTAATCGCCCGGGAACGCACTGAACAATACAGGTCCCGGCGCGTTTCCTTCAAACCGCTGCCAGATACGCGGCCAGTCCGCGCCGCCCGGCCCGCATCATCAGCGTGTGGTTGGCGCGGAAGGCGGGGCGGCCGGGGACCGCCAGCCGCCGCAGCAGCGGCTTGCGCACGTCGACCACCTGCTCGTAGCGGACGAGCGTGCCGGAGCCGCGGGCGCCGACCGTCCAGCGTGCCCAGCCCTCGATGTCGCCGGACAGCGCGACCTCCAGGATTCCGGCCGCCGGGTCGCGCCGCCGCTCGCGCAGGGTCGTGGTCAGGTGGTACGGCAGCAGGGAGCGGATCCGGACGATCCCGCCGGTGTCGCCGAGCCGGGCGGCCTCGCGCACCTGGCGCCACCAGCGGGGGTAGTCGTCGACCCGTTCCAGGGCCCGGTAGACGGCCGGGGCGGGCGCGGGCAGGGCCCACAGACTGCGGAAGCGGTAGTGGTTCCAGTCCATGGGGTCCGGGTTCCCGCCCGGCCCGTTTCCGTGCCGTGCCGCTACGGCATTCTGTCCCCGAGCAGCGCCAGGTTCTCGATGGCGGCGAGGCCGTACAGGGCGGTGTCGTTGGTGGAGACCCAGGGCGCCTCGCTGCCCGGCACCAGGGTGACCGGGCCGCTCAGCTTCTCCGTCCGCCAGGGCGCCGACTCCTTGTAGCCGTCGGAGTTGTAGAACTTCTCCCAGGCGCGCCTGGCCAGCTTCTCGTCGCCGGTCTGGACGGCCGCGTAGGCGTCGAGGCGCGAGTGGCCCTGGAAGAGGATCAGGGAGCCGAAGTTGCTGCCGTAGCGGGCCGCCTGTTCGGCCTTGGTGGCGTTGAAGTAGCGGCAGTAGTCGAGGTACGCCTCCTTGAAATCAGGCATGTCGACCAGGTCGATGAGTTCGGCGCACAGCTCGTTCAGGCCGAAGACCGCCGACAGGTGGGAGACGGAGACCGCCGGCTTGTCCGCGACGGCGAACCGGCCGGTGTCCAGGTCGTACAGGCCGCTGCCCTGCACGAACCCGTTGGGCTGGGCCGCGATGGTCTCCATGGTGGACAGCACGCGCGCGCGGGCCTTCTCCCACTTCGGGCCCTTGCGCTCCCACTCCGTGAGCCACGCCGACACCAGGCCGCTCCAGTCGGTGCCGAAGCCGATGGACAGGGCGTGCGGGTCGGGCTGGTAGTCGGGGTCGGGGCGGACCTTGCGCTGCGGGTCCAGCACGAGGAAGGTCTCGTCGGAGTCGACGTTGGCGTGCATGAGGTCGCCGACGCGTTCGTCGGCGGTGAGGAAGTAGTAGTAGCGCCGGTAGGTGGTGTTGGCGATGCGCTGCTGCTTGGCGCTGTCGGCGTAGTGCTGCACACCGTGGCGGGTGCCGAGGCCGGCCCACTTGCCGAGGTGGTAGACGTCGACCTCGCCGGTGTGCCGGGTCATGGCCTCGGCGAAGCGGAAGATGTCGGCGCGGCCGCTTCTGAGGTACGCGTACCAGAGCCACAGGTCCGGGGACAGCTCGGAGTTGTCCCAGGCGTAGCCGCCGACGTCGTACCGCCACTGGTGCCGGACGGTGTCGTAGGTGTGCATGATGTCGCCGTAGTCCCAGAAGCCGTACCAGCGGCGCATCTCCACCTGGTCCTTGTAGTAGGCGAAGAGGAAGTCGAGGTGGTCCTCGATCTTCGCCTTGGCCGGGGTGGAGCGGTCGGGCTCGGCGAACAGGCCGGGGCCGAAGACCTGGGCCTTGATGAGCTGCTTCGGCGGGGCGGCGAGCTGCGGGAGCACGCGGACGGCCTCGACCTGCCGGGCCAGCTCCTCGGCGCCGGGGGTGGCGGCGTTGGCCCAGAACAGCAGCTCGGAGGTGCGGGCGATGCCGTAGGGGGTGCCGAACCCGGGCTCGTAGTCCTCGTAGGTGATGTTGAGGCCCTCGAGCTGTTCGGCGAAGGTGTCCTGGCCCAGGCCGTCGTGGTAGAAGCGCAGGTCCATTGGCTGCGCCTCGGGCGACCAGAGCCAGAGGGTGACCTCGGCCTCGTCAGTGTGGGCGCCGCGGATGTCGAGCTGGGCGGGGAACTTCTCCCAGAAGTCGCGCAGCCCGAAGGACAGCCCGCCGCTCACCCCGCCGACGTAGCCGAATCCGGAGGCGCGCCGGCCGCCGCCGGCGCCGATCCAGCCGTGTCCCTTCTTGGTGCGCTTGCGCACGGTGAAGCCGTCGGCGGAGAGCTGGGAGAGGGTGTAGTCGCCCCATTCGGGGATGTACTGGAGGCGGGTGGTGACCCGCTGGTCCCAGGTGGACGGGTCGGGCAGCTTCTTCCCCTCGTACTGGGCCGCCTGGACGGCCGCGCCCGGGTCGCGGCGCAGCCCCGTGATGCCCTTGACGGCCTCGCGGAGCAGACCGGTGCCCTCGCCGCCGATGCGGATGTGCCGGTCGTAGCTCTCGTCGCGCATCGGCACGGTGAAGCGGACGCCGAGGCCGCGGACGAAGTCGCCGCTGGCCTTGCCCGGCTCCTGGTTGCCGTCGAAGGTGATGGTGTGCACCATGCGGAAGGAGTCGGCGCCCGCGTAGAAGTACAGGCGCAGGGAGAACGGCAGCCAGCCGCGGTCGCCCCGGCGGTGCTTGCCGTCGATGCGGACCACGGCGCGGACGGGGCCCTCCTGCTCGACGACGACCTCCGAGACGGCGCCGTCGAAGCGCTCGGTCTTCACCGTGCCCTGGTCGCCGTCCTCGATCTCGGGCTGGCGCAGCAGGACGAGGCGGCCGTTCTTCGCGATCTCCGTGGAGCCGCGGGTGACGGACTTGACGAGCGTGGCGCCGGAGGTGCCGATCTTCGCGGTGATGACGCCGGTCGATATGTCGATGGTGCCGCCGCGCCGGACGACGGTGACCTTCTTCTCGGGGGCGGCGGGGGTCCCGGCCGTCAGGGTGAGCGCGCCGTCCCCGGCGGCGACCGCGTGGGCGGTCCACTTCAGGGAGCCGTCCGGCCAGTAGGCGAGCGGCCAGGACTGCACGGGTACGGGCTTGCCGTCGGCGTCCGTGACCGCGAACGTCTGGTCCTCCCGGTGGGCGCCCTTGGGCCAGGGGACACCGACGGTGGAGCCGGGGGCGGCGCCCAGGCCGCCGTCCTCCAGCCAGTCCAGGACGACGGGGTCGGCGTCGGTCTCCTCGGCTCGGGGCGCGGCCTGCGCCTCCCGGGCCCCCAGGGCCCAGCTGAACTGGGCGGCGGCTCCGGCGACCGCGGCGGCCTTGAGGAGGGATCTGCGGGGGATGGGGGACATGGCCTTTCCTTTCCGTTCCGTGCGCGAGGGACGTCGTACGTGTCTGGACAGGGGTGGACGGACGCTCTGGACAGGTGCATGACATACGCAGGCACGGCGCCGGGGGCGCCGGCCCGGGGGCGGGAGCACCGCCGACCGGGGGAGGCCGGTCGACGGGAGAGGTGCGCCGGTCGGGGCGGCCGGGCCCCGGTGCCGGTAAAGGCGCCGGTCAGGGGCCCGGTCCCGGGCCGGGACACCTCGCTCAGCGGCGCCGGTACCGCTCCTCCACGGCGACGGACGCCGCCGCGACGGCTCCGAGCACGGGCAGGGCGAGCGGCGCGCTGAACCACGCGGAGCAGACCACCACGGCCAGTCCGCCGACGATCAGGAAGGACCCGGCGGGGTCGAGGACGGTACGGCGCGCGGCCCCCGCCAGCAGCGACCGCCAGGAGGCTCCGGGCCGCCACAGGGCCGCCGCCCGCAACCCGGCCACGGCGGCTCCGATCAGGGCGGACACCCCGACGGCGCCCACGACCGGGCCGCCCGGCAGGCCGGCCCGCACGGCCTGTACGTCCACCCACACCGCGGCGAGGGCGGCCCAGCCGGCGACGCCGACGAGCCATCCGCCGCGCAGCGCCGACCGGAAGTCGGCCGCGAACTCCCGCACGCCGCCGCGTTCGTGGGCGAGCCGGCGCCCGAGGTGCCGCGCACCGGCCGCGAACGCGGCGGGGTAGGTGACCAGCGGCAGCGCGGCCACCGCGATCCACACGCCGGTGAGCAGGCACTCGGCGAACAGGGCGAACCGTTCGGCCAGCGGGGACTCCCCCCGCTCGGCACGGGCCTTCGCGCGCGCCCCGGCCATGTCGAGACTCATGAGGAAACCACCTCAGCCCTTCAGACCGGAGGTCGCCATACCGTCGATGAGATAGCGCTGGAACGCCAGGAAGAAGGCGAGGACGGGCAGCAGCGCCACGAGGGACATCGCGATCATGCCGCCGTAGTCGGCCACCGCCTCCTGGTCCACGAACATCTTCAGGCCCAGCGAGACGGTGTACTTGTCGGGCTCGTTGAGGTAGATCAGCGGGCCCATGAAGTCGTTCCAGGCGTTGATGAAGGTGAAGATCGCGCTGGTGATCAGCGCCGGGCGGGACAGCGGGAGCACGATCGACCAGTAGATGCGGAAGTGCCCGCAGCCGTCGAGGCGGGCCGCCTCGTCCAGCTCCTTCGGCAGGTTGCGCATGAACTGCACCATGAGGAACACGAAGAACGCCTCGGTGGCCAGGTACTTGCCCAGCAGCAGCGGCGTGTACGTGTTGATCATGTCCATGTTGCGGAACAGCACGTACTGCGGGATGAGCAGCACGTGGTACGGCAGCAGCAACGTGCCGATCATCAGTGTGAACAGCAGGTTCCGTCCCGCGAACCTGATCTTCGCGAAGGCGTAGGCGGTCAGCGAGCAGGACACCAGGATGCCGGCCACCGAGCCCACCGCGAGCAGCAGCGAGTTGGTGAAGAACGTGGAGATGGGGACGTCGGCGATGCCCTCGGTCAGGCGCGTGTAGTTGCCGGTGATCGGATCGCTCGGGAAGAGGTCCAGGCTGCCGACGATGTCCTCGCTCCTCTTGAAGGAGCCCCCGATGACCCAGATCACCGGATAGAGGATCACCGCGAGGATCGCCAGCGATCCGAGGTGCCAGGCGAGCGAGCCGGGCAGCTTGCGCCGCAGGGCCGCCGCCCTCGGGGAGCGGCCCCGCGTGCCGCCGGCGGCCGAGGGGGGTGCCCCCCGGTCGAGCGAGGTCGGAAGATCGGGGGAGCTCATCGGCCGCCCTCCTCGTAGTGCACCCAGCGCTTCTGGGACCAGAACAGCACCGCGGTGACCAGGGCGACCGCGACGAGCAGCATCCACGCCATGGCGGAGGCCAGGCCCATCCGGCTGTTCTCGAAGCCCTGGACGTACAGGTAACAGGTGTAGACCATGGTTCCGTCCGCGGGCCCGCAGGCGTTGCCTCCGGCGCCGCCGCCGACGATGTAGGCGGAGCTGAAGATCTGGAAGGAGTGGATGGTCTCCAGCAGGACGTTGAAGAAGAGCACCGGGGAGATCATCGGCAGGGTGATGTTCCAGAACTGCCGCAGCTTGCCGGCTCCGTCGACGTCGGCCGCCTCGTACAGCTCGCGCGGCACCTGCTTCAGGCCGGCCAGGAAGATGACCATGGGGGCGCCGAACTGCCAGACGGTGAGCGCCACCAGGCTGTAGATGATCAGGTCCGGGTCGCCGGTCCAGCCGCCGACGTCGACGCCGAAGAGCTTCTGCGTCCGGTCGACGATCGCGTCGTCCGAGAAGATCGCCTTCCAGACGATGGCGACGGACACGCTGGCGCCGATCAGCGACGGCGCGTAGAAGGCGGCCCGGTAGAAGGCCTGCCCCCGCCGCTTCTGCGCCAGCAGCAACGCCACCCCGAGGGCGGCGAGCAGCTTGATCGGGGTGCCGATGACGACGTACCAGAGCGTGACCTGGACCGAGTGGCGCCAGCGCGGGTCGGCGAACATCTCGGAGAAGTTGTCCAGGCCGATCCACCGGGGCGCGTCGAACAGGTTGTAGTCGGTGAAGGCGAAGTAGAGCGAGGCGGCCATCGGCCCTGCCGTCAGCAGCAGGAAACCGGCGATCCAGGGGGACATGAAGAGGTAGCCGGCCAGGTTCTCCCGGCGGCCCCGCCGCGCGGAGGCGGCGGGGCGCGAAGAGTTCACCGGTCCGCGCCGCGGCACGGGGTCCTCGGCCAGGCTCTCCCTCGCGGGGGCGTGTGTCACGGCGCTTCCCATCAGCCGGCGAGAGCCGTCTTCGACTCGGTGAAGAACTGCTTGACGGCCTCGTCCACGGACCGCTTGCCCAGGGCCATCTCCTCGGCGATGCGCAGGAACGCGCTCTCGCAGATGTCGGCGCCGCCCGGGTGCGGGGTGATGGGCTCCAGGACCCCGGCCTTCACGAGCGACTCCTCGTAGGCGGCGATCGTCTTGTTGACCGGGTCGGTCGGCTGGTAGGCGTCGTACTGGGCCTGCGTGGCGGGCACACCTCGGTCGTATCCCATGATCTTGGCGACCTCGGGGTCGTGGACCATGAAGTGGATGAACTGGGCGACTTCCTTGGGGTGCCGGGTGCGCTTGGAGGCGCTGAGCATCAGCGACCCGAGGTACTGCCCGGTCTTCTTGCCGTCCGTGGTGGGGATCGGCGCGAGACCGTACTCGCTCTTGCCCTCGGAGGTGTAACGGACGGTGAAGTTGTCCCAGGTGAACTCGCTGCCCGCGAGCTCCGCGGAGAGCGCCGACTTGGGCTTGATCTGGGCGACCTTCTTGGGGTCGGCGTACACCCCGGACTTCACGCCCTTCTCCGCCTTGGTCCACCACTCGGTCAGGTCCGCCTCGGTGAAGCCGAGTCCGTCCTCGGTGAAGAAAGCCTTGCCGTTCTGACGCAGGTACAGGTCGTAGAGGTACATGACGCCGTACATGCCGCTGTCGCCGGCCCGGCCCGTCCTGTCGCGGATCCTCTTCATCGCCTCGTCGAAGTCGTCCCACGTCCAGCCCTGTTCGGCCTTGACCCCGGCGCGGGTGTAGACGGGCTTGTCGATGACGAGGGCCATCGAGTTGGAACCCACGGGCACCCCGAGGAGTTTGCCGTCGATCTCCCCGAACTTCTCCAGGCCCGCGCGGAATCCGTCCATGGAGAGGTTGCCGGCCTTCACCTGATCGCTCAGGTCAAGCAGCACATTCTTCGCGTCGTACTTGCGCAGGAATCCGATGGCATTCTGGAAAACGTCCGGCGGATTTCCGCCCGAAGCCTGCGTGTTGAACTTCTTCCAGAAGTCGAGGTACGGCTGGAAGTCGGTCTTCACCTTGATTTTGGGGTACTTCTTCTCGAACAGCGCGATGGTCTTGTTGATGCGTTCGGCGCGGTCGTCGGCACCCCACCACGAGTAACGGATCGTCACCGTTCCGTCGCCCGAGCCGCTGCCGCCGCCGCACGCGGTGGCCGTCGCCCCCAGCCCCGCGACGGCCAGCGAGGCTCCCGTCGCTTTGAGGATCGTCCGCCTCTCCACATTCCCACCTTGCTGCATACGAGCCTCCCCGCGAACGTTGCTTCCGCCTCATGAATCGTTTCAAGTAAGCGCTTGCTGGCACAAGGTACGGAGGGCCTCCGGGCGCGTCAATGATTCGGACAGGAATTGATGGGCGCAGCGGCCGGGCCGGCTCGCCTGCACCGGGGCGCACGGCGGCTCACGCGGCGGGAAACGCCCAGGTCGGCGTGGCGTGATCGACGGACCGAACAGTTCCGGACCCGTCGCGGCGCGGGAAGCGGAAGGTCACGGTTGGGTGAAGACGGCCGAAGCGGAACGTCCCGCGCGACTCACCGGCGTCCCGGACGCGACGGTCGACCGGACGCGCGCACACGACAAGACGGCCCGGCTCACGATCGGTGAGCCGGGCCGTCCTGGATCCGGTGGGCGATACTGGGTTCGAACCAGTGACCTCTTCGGTGTGAACGAAGCGCTCTCCCACTGAGCTAATCGCCCCGGTGCAGAAAGAACATTACCGCATGTCAGGGCGTGCCCGTGACCACGGGGCACGGATCGGCCCCGGACCATGGCCGGACGGGAGCGGCCGGAGGGGATCACGGAGGCGCGGCGACCGGTCCCGGGCGCAGGCACGCCGGAAGGCGGGGCGCCCGGCCCGCTGCCCGCCTCACGGGCGCCGGCGGGCACGCCCGGCCCGCTCCCGCCCGGGGCGCACCCGGATCAGGCCCGGCCGCCCGTGGACCCCGCTCCTGGCGCACCACGCGCCGGCCTCGCGGTCCATGGAGCCCGGCGCGGACGGCGGCGGCCCCGCAGTCCGAGATGTCGCGGCGCGGACGGTGACGGGAGGCCCCCTTCGCGCCGCGGGCGACGCCCCGCGAGGGGAAAGCCGTGGCGGGGCGGTGACAGCGGGTTCCGGGGGCTCGCACCGCGGCCGAGGAGGCCCGCCCTCCGGTCCCGCCCGGTCCGCAGCCGAGGCGGGCCTTCCGTCCGGCCCGGTCCGCGGCCAAGGCACTCCCCCCGGCACCGCCTGGCCCGGCCCGCGGCCCGGACAACCCCCGGTCCGGCCCCGCTCACATGCCCGGGCACCCTCGATCCAGCCCGCACCGCAGCCGAGGCACTCCTCCGGCACCGCCTGACCCGGCCCGTCAGCGTTCCGCCGCCCGCCCCGGCCAGAGGCGTCGGCTCCGCGCCCGGATCACTGATCCTTGATCTTCCAGGGCATCTCGAAGCCGAACTTCCAGACGTAAACGCCGACCAGAACGGCGATGATCGCCAGGCCGATCACCGTGAGGACCAGGTTCCGGCGGCGCACCTTCGGGTCGAGTGCCCGCTGTGCCGCCTCGGTCACCTTGCGCTTGGTCCAGCGGAGCACGAGCTGCGCCCAGACGAACTCGGTCGCCCAGATGGCCATGCCGCCGAAGATCACGACCCAGCCCGGCCCCGGCAACGGCAGCATGATCACGCCGGCCACCACGACCGCGAGGCCCACGATGAAGACGCCGACCTGCCAGCTCAGATGCAGCATTCGGCGCGCCTTGATGAATTGCGGCGCACGCGAGCCAAGCCCCTGCTCGTCCTGCGCCCCACTCGACTGGGTCTCGCTGGTCTCTTCCGGTGCCACGGCAACCTCGCCCGGCTGGTCACTCCCCGTATTCATACGGGGAGACCCTACCCGAGGCTAACGAGTCACCGAAATGGCCGCACCTCGACGACACCCTCTCGGCCGGATGAGTTACCTAAAGACACGCAAAACACTCAGAGGGGTTTACAACGGCACCGTAGGTGGCATGTCGATTTCGCCGACGTGCGAATCCCCGAGCGCACACTGAGCGAAAGGCCCTGGCGCTTATGAACACCACGGTCAGCTGCGAGCTGCACCTGCGCCTCGTTGTGTCGAGCGAGTCCTCCCTGCCTGTCCCCGCAGGCCTGCGGTACGACACGGCCGACCCCTACGCCGTGCACGCCACCTTCCACACCGGAGCCGAGGAAACCGTCGAGTGGGTGTTCGCCCGCGACCTCCTCGCCGAGGGGCTTCATCGCCCCACCGGTACCGGCGACGTCCGCGTCTGGCCGTCGCGCAGCCACGGCCAGGGCGTCGTGTGCATCGCCCTGAGCTCCCCGGAGGGGGAGGCACTGCTCGAGGCCCCGGCACGGGCCCTGGAGTCCTTCCTGAAGCGGACCGACGCCGCCGTGCCCCCCGGCACGGAACACCGGCATTTCGATCTCGATCAGGAGCTCTCGCACATCCTGGCCGAAAGCTAGGGCGAGGCCCCCGCGAACCCGCCCGACGCCGTCGACTCGGGGTGACGGCTCGGGCGGCCGGGACAACCGCATACCGGCACACACGGCGCCGTCGCCGCGGACCACCGCGGGGCGGCGCCGCCGCGTGCGCGCACACGGAGGGTGCGCGAGCGCGCACGCACGGCGGTCGGCGGGTCGTGGCCTCCGCGGCCGGCGCCCCCACCGGGGCGGCACCGGGCGGGGGCGGAGACGACACGGACGGACACGGACGCGGGATCACCCCGGGACGCCGAAGGCGCGGGGAAGCCGCCGCGGGCCGCCGGGAACCGCCCTCCGCCGGTCGCCGTTGTACCGGCAACGGCGGGTACGGGCCCCGACGGCACCGGTGCGGGAGCGACGGGAGCCACTACCATCGGCCAGCATCGGCGGGCGCCCGCCCGACCCCCAGGCCAGGGAGCGAAACGTGCTGATCACCCACGACACCCGGTGCGCCCTCGACACCGTGGTCGATCTGGTGAACACCGCGCCGGAGGACGAATCGACGCCGGACGGGCTGCCGGACGTCGCCGCTCTCGACGAATTCGTGCGAAAGCACCAGATCAGCGATGTCGGCGCGCTCTCCGAATTCGATCTCTCGGCCGTGCGCAAGGTCCGGGGCCGGTTCGCAGCGGTCTTCGCGGCCCCCGAGACGCGGGCCGCCGCCGGACTGATCAACGAACTGGTCGCCGCCGCCGGGACCACGCCCCGGCTCACCGACCACGACGGCTACGACTGGCATGTGCACTACTTCGCTCCCGGTGCCTCCGTCGCCGACCACCTGGCCGCCGACTGCGGCATGGCGCTGGCGTTCTTCGTGGTCGCCGGGGAACGCGAGCGGCTGCGGCGCTGCGAGGCCCCCGACTGCCGGCGCGCCTTCGTCGACCTCTCCCGCAACCGCTCCCGGCGCTACTGCGACAGCCGCACCTGCGGAAACCGCCTCCACGTGGCCGCTTACCGGGCACGGCGGAAGGAGGCGGCGGGCTGACGCCACCGGCCGCGAGGAAGGGGGCCGGATCCGCCCGCGTACGCCCTGGGGCCGCGCGGTCCCCCGGCGGGTGACGCCGGGGAGCGCGGGTACGGCTCACAGCAGCAGCAGATCGTGCAACGCGGCCGTGAGCAGCAGACAGCCGATCACCGCAAGGAAGATCATCAGCGGTGGCTGGGATAGGGCGAAGAGGCAGCCGCGCGGCTCGTCCTTCGGTGGCGCGGCGTCCCTCTGGGGGGTGTCCAGCATCTCGCCGCGATGATGGCGCAGTCCCCACATCCCGCGCGATCAACACGCGGGGAAAGAACGGGAGTCCGCTGGTTTCCGTGATCTCCGGTCAGGTTGTGATCACTTCCGGACGTGCTGATGCCCCACTGTGTCGATTCGTCCCCGCCGGCTCACGGGCGCGCCGCCCCGGTCACACGGTCCGGGCCGGTTTCGCTCATATGCCGTGCTTCTTCAGGATGGCCTCGATGTCGCTGAAGTCGTCCTCGGGCCGGGAGGCGGACGCGGGCCGGGCCGCCGGCCGGGACCCCGCTTCCAGGGAGGGCGCCGAGGCCGTGGGCGCCGCCGCTTCCCGCCGGGCGGCGGCACGGGCCTCCTTGCGCTCCTTGCGGGTGCCGCCGCGGCGGCGCTCCACCGTCCGCGTGACGGCGAACAGCAGCCAGGCGGCGCCGAGCACACCGAAGCCGGCCCAGGCCATGGGGCTGAAGGCCGTGTCGGCGAGCCAGTCGACGATGCCGGTCATCACCAGGCCGACGGGCACCAGGGAATAGACGGCGACGCGGGCGGCCGCCAGAAAGCGCCTGCGGTACGCGGTGATCGCCGCGATGCCCAGGCCGGCCGCGGACACGGCGGAGCAGACGGTCTCGGCAATCATCCGATCCTCCAGGCAGGGCTCGGTCGGGCACTCGCTCGGTCCTTCCATCCTGCACCGTCCGCACCCCGCCGGGCCATGCTTCGACCGGACATCAGGGACATCTCCGGGTCGCCTCCTCCGCAGGTGCCGGTGGTGGCCGCCGCCCGCGGCGGGCACGATCGCGACAGGTGAGGTCCGATTGGGGCGCCGGTGCGGAGGCTGGAAGACTGGGGCCATGAGCGACACCTCCCCCGACCGTCCCGCCGCGCCCGTCCTCGACGTCTGGTGCGAGCTCCAGTGCCCGGACTGCCGCACCGCGCTGGACGACCTCCGCGCCCTGCGCGCCCGCTACGGCGACCGCCTGGAGCTGCGGCTGCGGCACTTCCCGCTGGAGAAGCACAAGCACGCCTTCGCCGCCGCGCAGGCCGCCGAGGAGGCGGCGGCGCAGGGCAAGGGCTGGGCGTACGCGGAGGCCGTGCTGGCCCGGGTCGAGGAGCTGGACCGTGAGGGCGAGCCCTTCCTGGTCGAGGCGGCGCGGGAACTCGGCCTCGACGCCGAGGAGTTCGACACCGCGCTGATCGACGGCCGGCACATCCTGATCGTCGACGCCGACCAGGCCGAGGGCAAGGCGATCGGCGTGACCGGCACCCCGACGTATGTGATCGGCGGCGAGCGCCTCGACGGCGGCAAGAGCCAGGAGGGTCTGCGCGAGCGGATCGAGGAGATCGCGGACCGGCTGCTGGCCGCGCGGGAGTCCTGAGCCCGGGCCCCCTGGCGCCGCCGCCCGCGCCAGGCGTCGGCCGGGGGCCCGCCCGGAGCGGGTGGCCCCCGGCACCGCCGGCCCGCCCGCCCCGGGCACTCGCTCCGCGCCTCGCGATGCACCCCGCCGACGGGCGCCACCGGCCGAACCGCTCCTCAGCGGGCACGCGCGAAGGCACGCCCCCGTCCGTGCCCGGAACCGCTCTCCCACCCAACGGCGCACCGGCCCTCGGCCGGAACCACATGCCGCCCCACAAGGACCCACCCATACCGCCCCCGCACGGCGGAGCGCGCCCGGCCGCTACAGCAGCGTCTTGCAGTAGCTGTACTGCGTGGTCTCGTAACCGAGTGACTCATACAGGCGTTCGGCCGGCGTGTTCCCCGCGAAGACGTTGAGTCCGAGGAGACCCCGGCCCGCGGCGAGGGACTGCGCCTCCGCCAGGAGCATCAGCGACCGGCCGTGTCCCCGGCCGCGGTGGGCCGCGTCGGTCTCGACGTCGAAGACGAAGGCCCGGTCCTCGCGCAGCGCCAGCCACAGGGTGCCGACCCGTGCCCCGTCGTGCTCCAGCACGCTGAACAGCATGCCGCCGGTGCCGAGCCCCCCCGGCAGGAGCGTCTCGTGATCACGCCGTGCCTTGGCGCGGGCGGCGGCCTCGGGGATGCCCCGCTCCATCCAGGTCCGCGCGTAGCGTTCGGTCTCGTGCGCCTGCCACGCGTCGAACTCGGCCGGCGTCATGGGCCGCGCGCGGCTGCCCGCCGGCAGGTCCGGCGGCGTACCGCCGAGCCGCTTGGTCACGGTGCGGCCGCGCGGGACGTATCCGAGCGCTCGCGCCAGCCGCCGCGCCGCCTCGGCGGTCGCGGGCACGGCCGCCTCGATCTGACGGCAGCCCCAGCCCCGTGCCACCTCCTCCGCGGCGAGCGCGGCCACCGTGGCCCGGCCGCGTCCGCGGTCGGGTTCGTCGATGCGCAGGTCCAGGATCCGGGCCACCGAATCGCCCAGGGCGGGAGAGGTGCCCAGGTGTATCGCGCCGACGGGACGGCTGTTCACGCACACCTGATAGCGGCGTGAACGCGTCCCGTCGGCCGCGCGCTGAAGCGGCTCCACCGGCCGCAGGGTCGTGGTCATCGGGGGTGTTCTACCCGGCTCGGCGCCGGGAACAGCCCGATGTCCGCGGCCGTCACGGGTCGAGGTCGTCCGCGGACCGCTCCTCGAAGACGCGCATGGCCTTGGCGGTCACCGGTCCGGGGGTGCCGGGCAGTTCGCGGTCGTCGACCCGGTGCACGGCCTGGACGTCGCGCAGCGTGGAGGTGAGGAAGACCTCGTCGGCCTGCTCCAGCACCTCCAGCGGGAGGTCGGTCTCCCGGGCGCCGGTCCACTCGACGGCCAGGGCCCGGGTGACGCCGGCGAGGCAGCCGGAGGCGAGCGGCGGGGTGTGGATCTCGCCGTCGAGGACGACGAAGACGTTCGACCCCGTCCCCTCGCACAGCCGCCCCACCGTGTTGCCGAACAGGGCCTCCGACGCGCCGCGCGCGTGGGCGCGGGCGAGGGCGACGACGTTCTCCGCGTACGACGTCGTCTTCAGGCCGGCCAGCGCGCTGCGCTCGTTGCGGGTCCACGGGACAGTGATCACGGCCGTGGAGTCGGGGCGGCGGGCGGTCTCGCCGAGCGCGACCACGAGGGTCGGGCCCTGGTCGCCGCGGTCGGAGCCGAGCGGGCCGTGGCCGCCGGTGTAGGTGATGCGCAGCCGGCCGAGCGGCATCGGGTTGGCCTCCAGGACGGCGGCGCAGGCGCGCCGGACCTCGTCGAGATCCGGATCGGGCAGTCCGAGGCCCCGCGCCGACCGGGTCAGCCGGTCCAGGTGCCGGGTGAGCGCGAACGGACGGCCGCCCACGGCCTTCACCGTCTCGAAGATGCCGTCGCCCACGGTCAGGCCGTGGTCGAAGACGGAGACGCGGGCGGACTCGAGGTCCTGTAGCCCGCCGTCGAGCCAGATCTTCACTTCAGGGTCCCTTCACTCACCTCGTACGCCCCCGACGCTACCGTGAGCAGCCGGGACGCCTTCAGCTCGGTCTCCCGCCACTCCCCTTCGGGGTCGGACCCCCAGGTGATGCCGGCGCCGGTGCCGAAGCGCAGCAGCCCCTCGTCCCGGTCGATCCAGAAGGTGCGGATGCCGACGGCGAGCTCGCCGACGCCCCGGTCCGCGTCGACCCAGCCGATGCCACCGCAGTACGGGCCCCGGGGTGCCGTCTCCAGCGCCTCGATGATCCTCAGGGCGCTCTCCTTGGGGGCCCCGGTCACGGAGCCGGGCGGGAAGGCGGCGCCGAGCAGTTCCGGCCAGCCGGCGCCGGCCCGCAGCTCACCGCGCACCGTCGAGACGAGATGGACGAGCCCGGGGTGTTTCTCGACGACACACAGGTCGGGCACGGTCACACTGCCGGTGGCGCAGACCCGCCCGATGTCGTTGCGGACGAGGTCCACGATCATCACGTTCTCGGCGTAGTCCTTCTCCAGCAGGTCCGCCTCGGTGCGGCCGGTGCCCTTGATGGGGCCCGACTCCACGACCCGCCCGTCACGGCGCAGGAAGAGCTCGGGGGAGGCGGTGGCCGTCTCGACGCCGTGCTCCGGGAGGCGAATCGTTCCCGCGTACGGCGCCGGGTTGCCGCGCGCCAGCACGGCCGTCAGGGCGTCCACGTCGGCGTCGGGCCCGACGGGCGCGGACAGCACCCGGCAGAGGTTCGCCTGGTAGACCTCGCCGGCCGCTATGTGCGCGCGGATGCGCCGGACGGCGGCCGTGTACGCGGAGCGGTCGAGGGAGGACGTCCAGTCGTCGACGGCCGGCCCCCGCCACCGGCCCGGCACGGGGACGGGCACCGGCTCCCGCCGTACGTCGCCGAAGCGGGCGCAGGTCAGACGCCCCTCGAAGTCCGCGCACACGGCCCAGAAACCGCCGGAGTCGAGGGCCGCGGGATCACTCGTGACGTCCAGGAGGCCGGTGGCGACACGGTCGCCGAAACGGGCGAGGGGAGGCAGCTCGAGCACGTGGCCGAGTCTATGACCGGCGGCCTGAGAATGGCGCGAACATGTCCATCTCGGCGCCCCGGCCACGCCCGCGAGCAGCGGCACCGCAGCACGCTGCGCAAACGCGTTTTTGCCCTGGCCGGGGAATCCGCTAAAGTTCAACACGTCGCCGGGACGCGGAAGCGGACCGAAACGACAAGCGGACGTAGCTCAGTTGGTAGAGCGCAACCTTGCCAAGGTTGAGGTCGCGAGTTCGAGCCTCGTCGTCCGCTCGAAGGAAGAGGGGTCCTCCCGGTCCCCTACACTCCTGGTGGAGTGGCCGAGAGGCGAGGCAACGGCCTGCAAAGCCGTCTACACGGGTTCAAATCCCGTCTCCACCTCCAAGGACGATTAGCTCAGCGGGAGAGCGCTTCCCTGACACGGAAGAGGTCACTGGTTCAATCCCAGTATCGTCCACTGGATCTTCGGATCCCCCGCGCGATTAGCTCAGCGGGAGAGCGCTTCCCTGACACGGAAGAGGTCACTGGTTCAATCCCAGTATCGCGCACGCAGCACACCTCATGATCACCTCATGTGATGATGAGCCCCGAGGACGATTAGCTCAGCGGGAGAGCGCTTCCCTGACACGGAAGAGGTCACTGGTTCAATCCCAGTATCGTCCACACACCGAAGCCCCCGGCCGTCTCGCACGGCCGGGGGCTTCTTCGTCCCGCGCTCTCAGGAAGAGAAGAGCATGTGCCCGAAGCTCCGGTGGCGGTGATGACCGTGGCCGCCGTGCGGGGCGCCCCAGGCGGGAGCCGCCGGCGGGACCGGAGGGGCCGGGTAGGCGTGCGGGGCGGGCGGAGGCGGGGCGGGCTGGGCCCACTGGGATTCCAGGCGGGTCAGCGCCTCCAGCTCGCCGTAGTCCAGGAAGATGCCCCGGCAACTGCTGCACTGCTCTATCTGGACACCGTTGCGGTTGTAGGTGTGCATCGGTCCATGGCACTTCGGACACTGCATGGTGGCTCAACTCCTCGCTGGTCGGTCCCGCTTCACGTGTCGTCCGGACAGACTCCGTCCGGCCGCGGTCGGTTGCACCCTACGTCGCGCCGCTCGCGCTCAAGTCCGGGGGGAGGGCGGCCATCCGCGCGCAGGCGTCGACGAGTGCCCGTTCCACCTCGTCCAGGGGCCGCTCCTCGGCCACCGCCTTGGTGACGGCCCGGGCGGCGGTCTGCACGGTCAGCGCCCGGGCCGGGACGTCCAGGGCGGGCCAGGGGTCGCCGTCCGGCGGGACGGCGGGACCGGCCGCGGACCGGTAGGCGGCCAGGAAGCGGGCCCACTGCTCGGGCGGGAGCACTCCGCAGGCGTACCAGGCCGCCGGGCGCGCCAGATCCCACGCCGGGACCCCCAGCCCGAGATCGTCGACGTCGATGAGCAGCCAGGGCCCGTCCGGGGCGGGGTGGCGCACGAGCTGCCCCAGGTGGAGGTCGCCGTGGCAGACGACGGCGGTCTCCGGCGGCGGAGCCTCGCCGCGTGCCCAGGCCGGCAGCCCGGACCAGGCACGCAGCACCGGGCCGGTGCCGGGGTGCGCGGCGGCGGCCCGGAGGCGGGCGACGGCGTGCGCCGCCTTGACCGGGCCGCGCATCGGGGGCAGCGGACGACCGGACAGGGGGCTGCGGTGGAGGCGGGCGAGGAGGGCGGCCGCGGCCTCCCAGGGGGCGGCGTCGGGGTCGGCCGGATCGACGGGCGTGCCGTACGGCCAGAAGGTCACGAGCCGGCCGTGCAGGGCGGCCGGCTCCGGCCGGAGCGGGGGCAGGAGGATGCCGGGCAGACGGGCGGCGACGCCGAGCCGTGCCGCCAGGGCGACCGGGTCGGTGCCCGGGGCGTGCGCCTTGGCGACGGCACCGGCGTGCCGGACGACGGTGGCGTCGGGGCGGTCGGCGAGCGCCACGGTCGCCCCGCAGGGGCAGCCCGGGCCGCGGTCATGGGCGGCGGCGGTCGCCCGTGCGGCGAGGGCGGGCAGGAGCGGGGACGACGTGGTCACGGGGTGAGGGTACGGGGGTTTCGCCGGCGGCCGGCGCCGAGGATGACGGCGGGAGGGGGCCCACGCTGTCCGGCGCCCGGGGAAGCCCTCGGGGGACGCGGCCCGGCGCCGACCGGACGCCGCACGGGTCTTGTACGCCCCGAACCCCCGACGCAAGACCGTAAGGACGTGGGCACCGTGGGCCCCGCAGGCACGACCGCGCACCCCACCGATCCCGCCCCGGCCCCGGCCCCCGGAAAGAGCAATGCCGGCGCAGCTCCCCAGCTGCGCCGGCATCTGTGCCGTCCGCCGCACCCCCGTCCCCACGGGGTTTCATGGATGGGATGTCCCCGCCCGGACCGCTCTTCCGGGCCTGGGGTCGCCGCTCAGCGCCCCAGCATCGCACCCACGGACGACGCCTGTGCGGCCACTGTCTCCCACCCGTCGAAGACGAGAAGGAGCAGGGCCGCCAGGGGAAGGGCCATCACGGTCGCCACCAGCGGGTGGCGACGGCCCTGGCGGCGGGGACGGAACACGGCGGCGTACGCCCTGCGCCCCTCCTCGCGGATCAGCGTCCGCGGTGCCGTATGGGCCATGGTCCCTCTCCTGACCGTGCTCGGTTGTCCTTGGCAGCGGCGGACGTCGGACCTCGGGGGACGAGTACTGCGCCCGCCGCTTGACCTCAAATCTAGGTGTCCGGCACGCACCGGACGTCATGCCCTCGTACCGATTGCCGGGCCTCCCGGAGGATGAGCCATGACCTGCGGCGTACTCCCCTGGGTGGAGACGCGGGAGAATACTTCCGGGTCTTCCCGGAAGGGGCGCCCGCTGTGCCCCGGTTTCTCCGCGCCGCTCCTGGCCGCGCCACGCCGTCCCGCCGTTCGAAGGCCACGCACGACACTCCACCGGGTGACTTCGGTCACTCCCAGCGGACCTCCGCTCGTCACCGCTCCCGCCCGCCGCCCGGCCCCGCCCGCCGCGGCCCCGCCCGCTCGCCGCGCGCCGCCGGCGGCCCCGGCCGTCTCGCCCCGGCCACCCTTCCCGGGGCCAATCCGCCTGCGGCGGCGGCCGGTTGGGCACGCGCCCGGACCGCGGGTGCCGCCGGCGCCCGCTCCCTGACCCTCTCTCAATTGTCGCGCCCGCCACCGTCAATCAGTCGGCGCGGGAGGGCGCGGCCTCTGCGCGCGGGCGGGCGTGGAAACGTAAGCTGTGGCTCGTCACAGGGACCGGGCAGCGGGGATGAACATGGCGATGATGCGCCTGAGGCGCGAGGACCCGCGCGTCGTCGGCTCGTTCAGGCTTCACAGACGGCTCGGCGCGGGTGGGATGGGCGTGGTCTACCTGGGCTCCGACAAGAAGGGGCAGCGGGTCGCGCTGAAGGTCATCCGGCCGGACCTGGCCGAGGACCAGGAGTTCCGCTCGCGGTTCGCACGTGAGGTCTCGGCGGCGCGGCGGATCCGGGGTGGCTGCACCGCACGCCTGGTGGCGGCCGACCTGGAGGCGGACCGGCCGTGGTTCGCCACGCAGTACGTACCCGGGCCCTCGCTGCACGACAAGGTCGTCGACGAGGGCCCGCTCGGCGCGGCGGACGTCGCCGCCGTCGGCGCCGCCCTGTCCGAGGGGCTGGTCGCGGTGCACGAGGCCGGGGTCGTGCACCGGGACCTGAAGCCGTCGAACATCCTGCTGTCCCCGAAAGGCCCCCGGATCATCGACTTCGGCATCGCCTGGGCGACGGGGGCCTCGACGCTCACGCACGTCGGCACGGCGGTCGGCTCCCCCGGGTTCCTCGCCCCGGAGCAGGTGCGCGGAGCGGCCGTCACACCGGCCACGGACGTGTTCTCGCTCGGGGCCACGCTCGCGTACGCGTCGATGGGCGACTCGCCCTTCGGGCACGGCAGTTCCGAGGTGATGCTGTACCGCGTGGTGCACGAGGAACCGCAGTTGCACGGGGTTCCGGACGCCCTCGCCCCCCTCATCCGGGCGTGCCTGGCGAAGGATCCCGGGGAGCGGCCGAGCACGCTCCAGCTGTCGCTGAGGCTGAAGGAGATCGCGGCCCGCGAGGCCCAGGGTCTCGCCGACGTACGGCCGCCCGCCCCGCGCACCGGTGAGGCGGACCGGCCCACCGGACGGCTCGCCGGCAGCTACCCCGAGCGGACGCAACGGCGCCCCCAGGACCGGCCGAGCGCACCGGGCGCGCAGGGCGCTCCCGTGCCCCGGGGCGCCTCCGGTGCCCGGGGCGCCACCCCGGCCCGGGGCACCGCCGCCCCGCGAGGCGGCAGCGCCTCACGGGGCGGTGACCCCGCGCGCGGCGGTACGGGACCGCGGCCCGAGCGGTCCGGCTCCCGCCCCAGGTCCGCACCCGCCTCCCGCAACGCCACGGGCCGGAACACCGGGAGGGACAACGCGAGGAACACCGGCCGGAACACGACGCGTTCCGGCGGCGGCAGGCCGGCCCCGCGCACCGGCGGCGGTCGCCCGGCACCCCGTGGCACGGGGACGGGCCTGCGTCCCGCCAACCCGCGCCTGCTGCGCCAGCGGCTGTTCGTGTTCGTGGTCGTGACGCTGCTGGTGGCCCTCGGTATCGCGGCGGCGCAGGGCTGTCAGGGGCCGGCGCGCGGGCTCGGCGGGGACCGGCAGGACGTACCTCGGCAGCAGGAGCTCGTACGCCCCGGCCACGCCCCGCCGGGCGACGACCGTACGCCGGAAGCCGCCGCGGCCGGCGCCCGTGCGGACGGACTGACGGACTGACGGACCGGGAGCCCTCCGTGACAGGCCAAGTGGCTCCCGGCCCCCCGCTCAGGCCCCGGGGCGCCCCGTGGCGACCGCGTAGAAGGCGACCGCTGCCGCCGCGCCCACGTTCAGCGAGTCGACCCCGTGGGCCATGGGGATGCGGACCCACTCGTCGGCGGCGGCCAGCGCACGGCGCGACAGTCCCTCGCCCTCGGCGCCGAGCATGAGGGCGACGCGGTCCATCCGGTGCGGAGCGGCCTCGTCGAGCGCCGTGGCCTGCTCGTCGGGGGTGAGGGCCAGCAGCGTGAAGCCCGCCTCGCGGATCGTCTCAAGGCTCCGGGGCCAGGGATCGAGGCGCGCGTACGGCACGGAGAACACCGCGCCCATCGAGACCTTGACGCTGCGCCGGTACAAGGGGTCCGCGCAGTCCGGGGAGAGCAGGACCGCGTCCATGCCGAGGGCGGCGGCGGAACGGAAGATCGCCCCGATGTTGGTGTGGTCGTTGACCGCTTCCATCACGACGACACGGCGGGCCGTCGCCACCAGCCCGGCCGCCTCCGGCAGCGGCCTGCGCTGCATGGAGGCAAGTGCCCCGCGGTGCACGTGGTAGCCGGTGACCCGCTCGGCGAGTCCGGGATCGACCACGTACACCGGGGCGGGGCTCGCGTCGATGACGTCCCGCATGACGTCGACCCACTTGGCCGACAGCAGCATCGACCGCATCGCGTAGCCCGCGTCCCGGGCCCGCCGGATGACCTTCTCGCCCTCGGCGATGAACAGGCCCTCGGCGGGTTCGCGCCGGCGGCGCAGTTCGACGTCGGTCAGGCCCGTGTAGTCGCTCAGACGCGGGTCGGCGGGGTCCTCGACGGTGATCAGTTCGGCCACGGGGTGGTACTGCCTTGTCCTCGGTCGTCGGTCCTCGGTTCTTGCCGGACCTGGTGGTTCCTGTCGTCCTCACCGGACGGTGTCGTCGCCCCCCGCGGCCCGCTCCGGTCCTGCCGTCCGGCCGGTCCCGCCGGCGTCACGGGACCGGTGGGTGGGGCCGGTCCGCCGGTCCTCCGGTTACGCCTTTCCATGCCGGTTTACACCGGTCCCTGCGGGCCCACGCGGACGACGTCCCCGACGACGATGACCGCGGGCGGCTTGACCTCCTGCGCGCGGACCGTCTCGGCGACCGTCGCGAGGGTCGCGTCGACGCGGCGCTGGGCGGCCGTCGTGCCTTCCTGGACGAGGGCGACGGGGGTGTCCGGGGACTTGCCGTGCGCGACGAGCGTCTCGGCGATCCTGCCGATCTTGTCGACGCCCATGAGGATCACCAGCGTCCCGGTCAGCTTGGCCAGCGACGGCCAATCGACGAGCGACCGCTCGTCGTCGGGCGCCACATGCCCGCTGACCACGGTGAACTCATGGGCGATCCCCCGGTGGGTGACGGGAATGCCGGCCGCGCCCGGAACCGAGATGGAGCTGGAGATCCCGGGGACGACCGTGCAGGGGATGCCCGCTTCGGCCAGCGCCTGCGCCTCCTCCATGCCCCGGCCGAAGACGAAGGGGTCGCCGCCCTTGAGCCGGACGACCGACTTGCCCTGCTTGGCGTGCTCGATCAGCGCGTTGTTGATGGCCTCCTGGGCCATGAAACGGCCGTACGGGATCTTCGCGGCGTCGATCACCTCGACGTGCGGGGGCAATTCGGCGAGCAGGTCGCGCGGGCCGAGACGGTCCGCGATGACGACGTCGGCCTCGGCCAGGAGGCGGCGGCCGCGCACGGTGATCAGGTCCGGGTCGCCGGGGCCGCCGCCGACCAGGGCGACGCCCGCGGTGCGGGTGCGGTGGTGCGGGGCGACCAGGGTGCCGTCGCGCAGGCCCTCCACGACGGCGTCCCGGATGGCGGCGGTGTGGCGGGGGTCGCGGCCGCGGGCGTCCGTGGTGAGGACGGCGACGGTGACACCCTCGCTGTGGCCCGTCGCCGGGGTCCAGGCGGTGGCCGCGTCGGCGTCGTCGGAGCGGACGCACCACACGCGGTGGCGCTCGGCCTCGGTGGAGGCGGCCTCGTTGGCCCGCCGGTCGCTGGTGGCGATGAGGGCGTACCAGGCGTCCGCGAGGTCTCCGTCCTCGTACGGGCGCTTTCGCCAGGTGATCTCGCCCGCGTCCGCCATGGCCTCGACGGACGGGGTGGCCCGCGGGGAGACGAGGACGATGTCCGCGCCCGCCGCGATGAGGGCCGGCAGGCGGCGCTGGGCCACCTGGCCGCCGCCGAGGACGACCACGCGGCGGCCGGTGAGGCGGAGACCTACGGGGTAGGCGGGGTGTTCGGCCATGGCGGTGCGGCTCCTGTTGTACGGCGGTGCGGGGGCCTGGGGTGGTGGTGCGGCGGGTACCGGTGTGCGCCGGCACCGGCCTGCGCTGGTTCCGACGCGCGATTTTAAGGCGCGGGTGAGCGGGGCGGGCCGGGTGTCCGGTGGGTGGGCGCGGTGACCGGGAGGCGGCGCGGCGGGAGGTCCGCCCGGGGGCCGGGCGGGGGGCCCGCCCGGGCCGGGGACGGCGGCCGTGGCCGCCGTCCCCGCCTACTTCTCCGTCACGCCCGCCGCATCGAACGTCGCGACCTCGTGCATCGCCCGGGCGGTGCTCTGCACCATCGGCAGGGCCAGCAGGGCGCCCGTGCCCTCCCCGAGCCGCAGGTCGAGGTCGACCAGGGGGCGCAGGCCCAGCTTGTTCAGGGCCGCCACATGGCCGGGCTCGGCGCTGCGGTGGCCCGCGATGCACGCGGCCAGCACCTCGGGTGCGATGGCGCGGGCGACCAGCGCGGCGGCACCGGCGCTGACGCCGTCCAGGATCACCGGCGTACGCAGGGAGGCCCCGCCGAGGAGCAGGCCGACCATGGCGGCGTGCTCCAGGCCGCCGATCGCCGCGAGGACGCCGATGGGGTCGGCCGGGTCCGGCTGGTGGAGCTCGATCGCCCGGCGGACGACCTCGGTCTTGCGGGCCAGCGTCTCATCGTTGATCCCGGTGCCGCGGCCGGTGACCTCGGCCGGGTCGGCACCCGTGAAGACGGAGATCAGGGCGGCGGACGCCGTGGTGTTGGCGATGCCCATCTCACCGGTGAGCAGCGCCCTGTTGCCGGCGGCCACCAGGTCGCGGGCGGTCTCGATGCCCACCTCGATGGCCCGCTTGGCCTCCTCGCGGGTCATCGCGGGGCCGGTGGTCATGTCGGCCGTGCCCGCGCGGACCTTGCGGGGCAGCAGTCCGGGCGTGGCGGGCAGGTCGGCCGCCACGCCCACGTCGACCACGCACACCTCGGCGCCGACCTGGGTGGCGAAGGCGTTGCAGACCGCTCCGCCGCCGAGGAAGTTGGCCACCATCTGGGCCGTGACCTCCTGCGGCCAGGGGGTGACGCCCTGGGCGTGCACGCCGTGGTCGCCGGCGAAGACGGCGACGGCCGCGGGCTCCGGGATCGGCGGCGGGCACTGCCGGGACAGGCCGCACAGCTGCGCGGAGATGATCTCCAGCATGCCGAGTGCCCCGGCCGGCTTGGTCATGCGCTTCTGTCGCTCCCATGCCTCGCCGAGCGCCTTGGCGTCCAGCGGCCGGATCTGTGCGACGGTCTCGGCAAGCAGGTCGTGGGGCTCCTCCCCGGGCAGGGCGCGGCGGCCGTAGGTCTCTTCGTGCACGACCCAGGACAGCGGGCGGCGCTTGGACCAGCCCGCCTGCATCAGCTCGGGCTCGTCAGGGAATGCGTCGACATAGCCGACGCACAGATAGGCGATGACTTCGAGGTGCTCGGGCAGGCCGAGGGTGCGGACCATCTCCCGCTCGTCGAAGAAGCTGACCCAGCCGACGCCGAGGCCCTCCGCGCGGGCGGCGAGCCAGAGGTTCTCGACCGCGAGCGCGGCGGAGTACGGCGCCATCTGCGGCTGTGTGTGGCGGCCCAGGGTGTGGCGGCCGCCGCGGGTGGGGTCGGCGGTGACGACGATGTTCACCGGGGTGTCGAGGATGGCCTCGATCTTCAGTTCCTTGAACTGCTTGGCCCGGCCCTTGGGCAGCGACTTGGCGTACGCCTCGCGCTGGCGCGCGGCCAGCTCGTGCATCGCGCGCCGGGTCTCGGCGGAGCGGATGACGACGAAGTCCCAGGGCTGGGAGTGGCCGACGGAGGGGGCGGTGTGCGCCGCCTCCAGGACCCGGAGCAGCACCTCGTGCGGGATGGGGTCGCCGCGGAAGCCGTTGCGGATGTCACGGCGCTCCCGCATGACCTTCAGGACGGCTTCGCGTTCGACGTCGTCGTAGGCGGGCGCGGCCGGGCCGGTGGACTGTCGTGCTTCCGCCACTGCGGCCGTGCTCACTTCGCTGTCTTCCTGGTCTTCCTGGTCGGCGGCCCGGGTGTCCAGGTCGTCCGCGTTCTGTACGAGTTCGGGGTCGGCCTCGCGCGGGGCGGGGACCGCGGCGGCGGGGACCGGCGGCTGCTGCCCGGCCGGCGCCTGGCCGTCGGCCGGGACGAACCCGGTGGCCGGCTGCTCCGGGTGCGGCGGCAGACCGGTGGGCGCCGGCGCGGGTGCCGGGGTCCCGCCGTCCGCCGGGGCGGACGCCTGGCCGGGGACGGCGGCGGGGACGGCGGTCTCCTCCGGGGCTTCTCCCGGTGCCGCGGCGAGGGGCGCCTGCCCGTCCGCGGGGGGCTGCGGCGCCGGGGCGGGCGGGAACGACTGCGGGCCCTGCGCGGGCGGCGCGTGCCACTCCTCAGGGGCGGGCGGAACCTGCCGGTCCTGCGGCGCGCCCGCTTCCTGGCCGGTCCGGGCCGCGCCCCCGTGGCCGCCCGCCTCCTGCCCGCCGTACTCGTGCGGGCCGTGCGGGCCGTTCTCGTGCCCGGCGGCGGCAGCGGCGGCCGGCTCGGCCGGAACCGCCGCGGACGGCGCGGGCTCGGGGCCTTCGGCGCCGGAACCGGGCGCCTCGGGCAGCGGGGCGTCCTGAGGCTCGACGCCGAACGGTGGCTGCGCGGGGCTCTCGGCGGCAGGGATCCCTTCGACGGTACCGGGGGCCTGAGCCGGCGCGGGGCCCTGGACGGCTTCGGGAGCCTGCGCGGACTCCGCGGCCGGGTCGGCTCCGGAAACCTCGGCGGCCTCGGGAGCCTGAGCGTCACCCTCCACGGCCTCGCCGGCCTCGGAGACGGGGGCGGCCTCGGCCCCCTGGGCTGCCTCGGAAACGGGGGCGGCCTCGGCGACCGGAGCGGTGGGAACGGTGCCTTCCGCCGTCTCGACGGCCTCGGGAGCCCAAGCCCCTTCCGGCGCCCGAGCCTCTTCCGGCGCCTGAGTCTCCTCCGGTACCTGAGCCCCCTCCGGCATCCGGGCCGCTTCCGCGGCTCCAGCCGATTCCGGTGCCGGGACGGCGTCCGCGGCCCCGGCGGCCGGATACGGCTCGCCCGTGCCGGGCACGCCGCCGCTCTCCGGGCCCTCCCGCACGGCGTCGGGCGCGGGCGTCCCGACGGCCTGAGCGTCCGCCGGCGCGGCCGCCTCGGAGGGCGGCACGGCTCCCGGCGCGGCACCGTCGCGGGCCACGGCCACGACGTCCACGGGGGCGTCATCGGCCTGGTCTCCGGCCGGAACATCCTCAGACGCGGCCCCGGGCTCCCGCACGGCTGCCGGGCCCTGGGGGGCCTGGACGTCCTGGACGCTCTGGGCGAGCTGCCCGATTCCACCGTCCTGCGCGGTTTCCAAGCTCTCGGCGGCGTCCGCGACGGCCGCCTCGCCACCGGTGGCAGCGGCGGACTCCTGCGGGGCCTGGGCGACCAGCGCGGCGACGGCGGGCTCCGCGGCCTCGGGCGCGCCTCCCTGCCCGTCATCGGCGGCGGGCGCGTCCGGGCCGGCTTCCTGGCTGCCCGTCACACCCTCCTCCTGCGGCACCTGTCCGGCTTCCGTGAGCGGCACGGCGGCGGCGTCCGGTCCCACGGCCCCGGCCGCGACGGCCCCGGCCCCGGCCCCGACGGGCTCACCGGCCACGGCACTGCCGGCGGGCTCGGCCGCCTGCGTGTCCTCGGCGACAGCGGCGTCGACCGGATCGGCGGGTCCGGCGGAGTCAGCGCCCTCCCCGCTCGCGCCGCCGTCGGCGTCCGCGGTCTCCCCGGACACGTCGTCCCCGGCGTACGCCGGCTGCCCGTCGGCGTCGCCGCCGCCGTCCACGGCCACCGGTTCCCCGGTGCCCTCGGTGCCCGGCACGGGCGCGTCCGCCGTCTGGGCAGGCCGCCCGGCCTGTGCCAGGGGACCGGCCTCGGCCGGCTGCGTCTGAGCGGCCCCGTCGGCCCGCGCGAACGGCGCCGGCGCGGGCCGGCCCGCGGACGCAACGGCCGCCTCGGTCGCCAGGCGTGCCACGACGGCCTCGGCCGCGCCGGCCGGCTCGGGAGCGGGGGCGTGCGCCGGAACAACCGTTTCGGCAGCCGGTGCCCCGGAGCCCGCCGGGACCTGCGGACCCCAGGGCGCCGCCGTACGCGGCGCGTCCTGGGGCTCGGGGTGGCCGCCCGCGGGCGCGGGCTGCCGTACCGGCGCGTCCGCGGGGCCGCGGTCGGCGAGGGAGCGGACCGGGCTGGCGGAGGTGTCGGGAATCGGCGGGCCGAGGTGCAGGGGGCGGCGCGGCGCGGCGGGGGCCGGGGGCCGGACGGCGCTGAGGTCGACCGAGCCGCTGTCGCGGCCGGACATCTCGTGCGGGCCAGGCTCGTGCACGGCCTCGACGACCGGCTCCGGCGCGGGCGGCGGGACCTCGTTGCCCCAGGCACCCTGGGCGCCCGGCAGCAACAGGTCCTCGTCCTCGGCGGTGGTCTCGGAGAGGTAGGCGTACGCGTCGGGCGCGGGAACGCCCGGCTGCTCCACCGTGCCTGCGTTCTCCGGCAGCCCCTCGCCCGGGATCTGGCCGGTGTCGGTCATGCGTACCCCTCGCCCATCGGTTCCTGCTTCCACGGCCGGCTCACCCGGAACGGCGCAGCGACCGCCCCGCAGTGAAGAACGAGCGTGCGTGCCCAGCGGCACGAACGACCCGCCGGAAAAGACGACAAAGCCACTGAGTGGCATTGTCGCGGTCGTTCCTCCGTCACGACAGCGTGATCCGCGACAGCCCGCTGTGGACTGCGCCACGTTGCGCGCGTCCTCCGGTTGTGCCGTACCACACCCCGCCCAAGACGAGCACGTTTTCGGGACATCGGCCGACGAATGTTCGGGTGTCCCGGTGCGGTACAACGATCGGCCAGCCTACCGCGCGCGGTACGACAACAGGATCACGGGGCGCGGTCCGGCAGCCCCGCCCTCCGCCCGGCCGCCGCTCCTCGACGGAACCCCCGGTGCTCAGCGTCCGGGGGCACCGCCGTGGCGCCGCGGCAGTTCGCCGCTGAGCAGGAAGGCGACGCTGCGTTCCTTCTCCGTCCAGGCCCGGGTGTCGAGGGCGACGGACTGGAGCAGGGCGCACTCGACGACGTAGCCGTGCTCCGTCAGGTCGCGGCCGACGAGTTCGGCGGTGTCGCGGGTGGCGGCGTGCGTGACGATGCGCTGCGGACGGCGGTCGGCGACCGCGGAGACCACGGCCGCTCCCCCGCCGCCGACGCGCACGACGTCGGGCTCGGGAAGGTTCTCCAGGACGTGCGGGGCGGTGCCGCAGACGGTCTGGAGCTGGACGCCGAAGCGGCGGGCGGCGGCCTCGGTGCGCGCGCAGGCGCCTGGGTCGCGGTCGACGGCGATGACGGCGGCGCCGCAGCGGGCGGCCTCGGTGGCGAACGCGCCGCTGCCGCAGCCGATGTCCCACACGAGGTCCCCGGGGCGCGGTCCGAGCCGGGCGAGCTGGGCTGTGCGCAGCAGGTCGGTCTCGCCCTCGCCGAGGCCGCCGCCGTAGGCGTCGGCGGGCAGCGACCAGCCCCGGGGCCCGGCGGCCGGGTCGCGGCCGGCGATCCAGCCCCCGCCGTCCGCCGCGCCGCCGGGCCCGCTGGGTCCGCCGATGACGATGACGACGTTGGGGTCGCGCCAGGTGTGGTCGGCTGCCTTGTCGGAGGTGACGACGGTGACCCGCTCGTGGGCGGTGCCGAGTTCCTCGCAGATGACGAAGGTGCGGTGGACGCCGTCCAGCAGCAGGCCGAGTTCGGCGGGGCCCGCGCCGGGAGCGGTGAGGACCGCCACCTTGGTATGGGCCCGGCAGACGTTCACCGCGCGCCGCAGGGTGCGGGGATGGGCGACGACCACCTGGGCGTCGTCCCAGGGCATGCCGGCCCGGGCGAAGGCGGTGGCGACGGAGGAGACGGCCGGGACGACCTCGACCTCCAGGCCGAACTCCGGCGCGCGCAGGGTCCGTACGACACCGAAAAAGCCGGGGTCTCCGTCGGCGAGCACGACCGCCGTGCCGCGGTGGGCGGCGATGCGGCGGGCGGCGAGGGCGACACTGCCGAGGCGGACGCGCTCGGCGGCGGGCGGTACCTCCGGCAGCGCCAGGTGGTGGGCGGCGCCGGCCACGAGGGTGGCGGCGCCCAGCGCGGCGCGTGCCGCGGCGGTCAGCGGCGAACCGTCCCAGCCGATCACCGTGACCCGGTCGGCCATCGTCGTCAGTCTCCAGGTGTTTTGCGCAGGTCGTTACGGGAATCGCCCAGAGGTGGGCTTGGTGAGGGTACCCGGTGCGGCTGAGGAAAACGGCGGCGGCGCCGCCCGCGGGGCCGGTCCCGGTCAGTTCCAGTCGGTGAAGGCGGTGAAACCGGTGTCGGCCGGGTGCTCGCCCGCGCCCTCCAGGTCCTCGGGCAGCAGACTCCACACGATGAAGTCGGTGCGCACGTCGGTCCAGGTGCCGTCCTCGGCGCGGACGTGCGCTATGCAGGCGTTGCGCAGGACGCCCTCGCTGATGCAGCCGATCTTCTGGGCGACCTGCTGGGAGGCGGTGTTGTCGGCGGCCGTGCGCAGTTCGACGCGTTCGAACCTCTGGTCGCCGAAGAGCCACTGGGCGGTGGCGAGCGCGGCCTCGGAGGCGTAGCCCTCGCCGCGCGCCCAGGGGGCGACGATGTACGACAGTTCGGTGGACCGCACCCGCCAGTTGGTCCGGGTGAGCTGGATGACGCCGACCAGGCGCTGGGTGAGGAACTCGGTGACGGCCAGGTCGAGTCCCCGCCCGGCGGCGCGCCGGGCCGGGGCGCGCTCGGTGATCCAGTCGCGGGCCCCCTGCTCGGTGAAGGGCTGGGGGACATCGGTCCAGGCGCCGACCTGCTCGTCGTTCATCATCGCGGCCAGGGCGGGGACGTCGTCCGCCTCGAAGGGACGCAGCACCAACCGCTCCGTGCTGATGGAGATGTCGGGGAAGGTGCTCGTCATGCGCCGCTCCGTAACCTTGGGACCTTCTGAGCCGTCAGGGCCTGCTGAACTGCCCAGCATGCAGCATGAGAGCCCCGAACCGCACGCGGGGTCCTCCCCCACTGCCCGGACGGCGTGGGGGTGCCCCGCCGTCGGGCGGAGCGGACCCCGTGCGTGGCGGCGGACGGCGGGTCAGAAGGAGGCGATGACGGATCCGGCGTACTTGTCCTCGATGAACTTCTTCACCTCGGGGGAGGTGAGGAGCTTGGCGAGCTTCTTCACGCGCGGGTCGTCCTCGTTGCCCTCCTTGACCACGAGGAGGTTGACGTTCGGGTTGTTCTCGGCGGACTCCAGGACGAGGGCGTCCTTGGCCGGCTTGAGGTCCGCCTCCAGGGCGTAGTTGCCGTTGATGACGGCGGCGTCGACGTCGCCCAGGGAGCGCGGGGTCTGGGCCGCCTCCAGCTCCTTGAACTTGAGGTTCTTGGGGTTCTTGACGATGTCGGCGGGGGTGGCCTCGGTGCCGACGCCGTCCTTGAGGGTGAGGAGCCCGTTGGCGGCGAGCAGCTGAAGGGCGCGCGCCTCGGTCACGGTGTCGTTGGGGACGGCGATGGTCGCACCGTTCTTCAGGTCGCCGGGCTTGTCGGCCTTCTCGGAGTACAGGCCGAGCGGCTCCAGGTGCACCGAGGCGACGGACTTCAGGTGGGTGCCGTTCTTCTTGTTGAAGTCCGCCAGGTAGGGCTCGGTCTGGAAGTAGTTGGCGCCCACCGAGCCGTCCTCCGTCGCCGTGTTCGGCGTGACGTAGTCGGTGAACTCCTTGACCTCCAGGTCGAGGCCCTCCTTCTGCGCCAGGTTGTCCTTGACGTAGGTGAGGATCTCGGCGTGCGGGACAGGGGTCGCGGCGACGACCAGCGGTCCGGAGGTGTCGGAGGCGGAGTCCTTGTCCGAGCCGCAGGCGGACAGCCCGAGGGTGAGGGCCGAGGCGGCGAGGACGGCGGTGGTGATCTTGGCGGTGTTACGCACGAAAAGTGCCTTTCCTTGTGGGTGGTGCGACCCCGGATCCACGGTGACGGCGGGACCGGGGAGTCTGGTGACGGGCGCGGTTACGCGACCTTCTCGACGTCGGCCGCCGCGGGCTCCCTGGCCTTCAGCAGCCGCAGCCTGGGCCCGGGGCCGGAGCGGCCGCCGCGGCGGTGCAGGGTGCGCGCGGCGTAGTCGCCGGCGAACTGGATGACGGAGATGACGACGGCGAGGATCGCCACGGTGATCCACATCAGGCCGGTCTCGAAGCGCTGGTAGCCGTAGCGGACGGCGAGGTCGCCGAGACCGCCGCCGCCGACGGTGCCGGCCATCGCCGAGTAGCCGATGAGGGCGATGACCGTGGTGGTGGTGCTGGCGATCAGCGACGGGAGCGCCTCGGGGACGAGGACCTTGCGGACGATCGTCCAGGTGTTGCCGCCCATGGCCTGGACGGCCTCGACGAGGCCGTTGTCCACCTCACGGACGGCCGTCTCGACCAGGCGGGCGAAGAAGGGGATGCCGCCGATGGCGAGCGGCACGATCGCGGCCTCGCTGCCGATGGTGGTCCCGGTGACCCAGCGGGTGAAGTTCATCAGCGCGACCATCAGGATGATGAACGGCAGCGAGCGGCCGACGTTCACGATCTGCCCGACGACCTTGTTCACCAGGGTGTTCTGGAGCAGGCCGCCCTTGTCCGTGAGGACGAGCAGGACACCGATCGGCAGGCCGGCGACGACGGCGATCAGGGTGGACCAGCCGACCATGACCAGCGTCTCGCGACACGCCTGCTCCAGCAGCGGCTGCATCTCGGCCCAGGTCATTCGGCACCTTCCTTCACCAGCGCGGACTGGTCGTCGTTCCCCGTGTCCGGCGTGTCCGGCGCGTGCGCCGTGTCCGGCTCGTCCAGCGCGTCCACCACGTCGACTTGCAGGCCCTGCTCGCGCAGGAAGCCGACCGGCACGACGTTGTCCTCGTAGCGGCCGGGCAGTTCGATGCGCATGCGGCCGATCTGGAGGCCGCCGACGGAGTCGATGGCGGCACCGAGGATCGATATGTCGATGTTGTAGGTCCGGGCGAGCTGGGAGATGACCGGCTGGGTGGCGGCCGCGCCGTGGAAGGTGACGTCCAGGACGGTGCGGTCGTCGGCGGTCGCCTCTCCCCCGACCGGGAACAGCGCGGCGGCCAGCTCGGAGCCCGGGGTGGCGAGCAGTTCGCCGACGGTGCCCGACTCGACGACGCGGCCCTTGTCCATGAGCGCGGCCGAGTCGCAGATGCTCTTGACGACGTCCATCTCGTGGGTGATGAGCAGGACGGTCAGGCCGAGCTGCCGGTTCAGGTCGCGCAGCAGCTGGAGGATGGAGCGGGTGGTCTCCGGGTCGAGGGCGCTGGTGGCCTCGTCGGAGAGCAGCACCTTGGGATCGCCGGCCAGGGCGCGGGCGATGCCGACGCGCTGCTTCTGGCCGCCGGAGAGCTGGGCGGGGTACGACTTGGCCTTGTCGGCGAGGCCGACCAGGTCGAGCAGTTCCAGGGCCTTGCGGGAGCGCTCCTTGCCGGACGTGCCGAGGATCTCCAGGGGCAGCTCGACGTTGTCCTGGACCGTCCGCGAGGACAGCAGGTTGAAGTGCTGGAAGACCATGCCGATACGGCTGCGCGCCTGCCGCAGTTCCCGGCCGGCGCGGGGCCCGCGGCCGGCGAGCGCGGTGAGGTCCTGCCCGGCGACGGTGACCGTGCCGGAGGTGGGGCGCTCCAGGAGGTTGATACAGCGGATGAGCGAGGACTTTCCGGCGCCGGACTGGCCGATGACGCCGTACACCTCGCCTTCGCGGACGTGCAGGTCGACGCCGTCGAGGGCGGTGACCTCACGGCCGCGCGAGCGGTAGACCTTGGTGAGGCCCGTGGTGGTGATCACGTGGGTTTCCGTCACTGTCGAGTGCGCGGCGCGTGCGTGGGCGCCGGCACGGGCGTTGTTCTTCGGGGGTCTTCGGAACGCGGCACGTTCTCGTGAGGGCGGGGGAACCGGGAGAAACGTGTGCGCGAGGGGTGCTCCCCCGCGCCGTCCGGCGGCGGGGGGCGGCTCGGCCGCCCGCGCGGGGCGCGGTGGCGGACATGAGCGGCGCTCGCTTCGGGGCGCGAGGCTCGGATCGTGCAGGGGCCCTCTAGAAGGCGCACATTCGACGCATACCCAGACAACGAGCACCGGGCGTCATCGTCGCCTCGGTCGCAGGGGTGCGGTCGCTCGTCGTGGTCATGCGCTCAGTAAAGCAGACGTATGGACATGGCCGGACTCCGCTGTCCGCATAGTGGACACCGGGCGGGGCGGCCGCGGTCCGGGCGGCGCGCGGCCGGCCGGCTCCGTCCCCGCCGGTGACCAGGATCGATGAGGCGGCGGCCCGCCGGCCGCCGGGCCGGCGCCGGGGACGGGGCCGACGGGCTGTGGCCAACGCCACGGCCGTCGCCGGGCGGAGCGCGGCCGGTCTCTCCGTACGTACACCATGGCGCTGCGGAGCCACGGGGGCGTGTACGGAGAGGTAGGCGATCGCGGGCGCGCGCCCTCGACGCCGGGGCCGGGCGCCGGGGGGCTTTTGGCCCGTAATAGGGTCGCTGCCATGCTTGACGTCCTGACGCTGGCGACCGGCGTCGCCGCGCTGCTGCTCGCCGCATGGTGCGGCTGGGCGGCCTACCGTGATCAGCCGACGAAGGACTGGCACTTCATCGGGATGGCCGTGGTGACGCTGCTGGCCCTGGTCCAGCTGGCGGTCGGCGTGGTGCGGCTGGCGCGGGGCGAGAAGCCCGACCAGGGCACGGTGATCTTCGTGGCGTATCTGCTCGGGGCCTTCGCGTGCGTTCCGGCGGCGGGGTTCATGTCGCTGGCCGAACGCACCCGGTGGGGCTCGGTGACGGTCGCGGCCGGCGGTGTGGTGCTGGCCGTGCTGGAGGTGCGCCTCTATGACATCTGGGGAGGCTGAGATGACGGCCACACAGGAGGGGGCGGCGCGGACCCGCCTCGTCGGCGGCCCCGGCATGCTGCTGCTCTGGCTGTACGGGGTGATGGTCGTGGGCGCGGTGTCGCGCTCGGCCTACCAGATCGCCACCGAGTTCGACCGGGCGCCGCTGGCGTACTCGCTGTCGGCGGTGGCCGGGCTGGTGTACGGCTTCATCACGTACTCCCTGGTGCGCGGCGGCGAGGCGGCCCGCAAGGCGGCGCTGGTGTGCTGCGCCGCCGAGCTGGTGGGCGTACTGACCGTGGGGACCTGGACACTGGCCGAGCCGTCGGCCTTCCCGGACGCGACCGTGTGGTCGGACTACGGGATGGGCTACCTCTTCATCCCCGTGCTGCTGCCGCTGACCGCCCTGTACTGGCTGCGGAAGGCGGCGCGGACGCGGCGGCCGGCCGCCGGCTGAGCCGGAGCCCGGCCCCCACCGGACCTCAGGCCGTCGTCGCGTACGCCTCCGCGGGCTTCTCCAGTACGACCATCGGGACGCCGTCCGCGCCCTGCGCGGTGCCGACCGTCTCGTAGCCGACGCGGCGGTACAGGCGCAGGTTGCCCTCGCTGCGGCGACCGGTGTGGAGGCGGAAGCGGGTGGCGCCGCGCTCCCCGGCCAGGGCGGACTCGGCCGCCCGGAGCAGGCGGGCGCCGATGCCGTGCCCCTGGAGGCGGGGGTGGACGCAGAGCCTGCCGATGGACGCGGCGCCGTCCTCGGTCAGCCGGCCGCGTACGGAGCCGACGACCTCGTCGCCGAGCCGCGCCACGAAGACGCAGTCCCGGGCCACTTCCTCGCGGACGGAGTCCAGGGTCTGGACCAGCGGGTCGATGCGGTAGTTGCCGTAGAGCGCCGCCTCGCCCTGGAAGCAGAGGTATTGCAGCCGGAAGATCTGTTCGGCATCCTGCTCGGTCGCCGCAGAGATGGTCACACTCATGCCCATGTGCGCACGCCTCCCGCTCATCTGATCACCTGTTGTCCCCCACTCCTATCCCCCTCGTCAGCGAGCCGCAACCTCCGGACCGAGGAGTCGCCGCAGACATCCCAGACATCTGGAGCGTTCGGGGCCAAGACTCCCCTGTGATATACCCAACTCCCCCGCGATTTCCCGGTATGTAAGGTCCTTCGGAGACAGCAGAGCCTCCATCAGCCGGGGGCAGCGGCCGGGCAGGCGGCGCACCGCATCGCGCACGGCCCGGTGCCGGGCGGCGGCGAGGGCCAGCGCTTCGGGGTCGCGGCTGGTGTCGTCGGCGGGTTCGCCCGGGTACGGCCGTTCCAGACGCGTGGTGCGCAGGGTACGGCGGGCCTCGGAGCGGATCGCCCCGCGCAGCCAGCCGTGGAGGTCGGGGGGCGGGCCGTCCGTTTCCAGGTGCTCCAGGAGGCGCAGCCAGACCGCCTGTTCCAGATCGCCGGGCTCGGCCCCGGACGCGTACGCCTCCGCGGCGGCCTCTGCGGTGAGCAGCGGGCGCAGGGCGGTGACCAGCTCGTGCGTCATACGCGCTATGACACGGCCGTCCGGGCGCGAGTTGTCCGGACGGCCGGAAGGTCACCCCAACCGGGGCCGTCGAGCTCAGCGGTTGACGAAGTCCCCGCGGGCCAGCAGGCCGGTGTCCGGGTGGTCGGTGAAGATGCCGTCGATGCCGGTGGCGAAGTAGGCCCGGTAGGCGCCGAAGACGTCGCCGTAGGCGTCGGCGGCGGTGCCCTCGCGGAAGTCGGCGGGCAGGAACGGGTTCTCGTTGCGCAGGGTGTACGGGTGCAGGATCAGGCCCGCCCGGTGGGCGTCGCGGACGAGGGTGGTCGGCTCCTTGAGGCGCCCGGCCGGGTCACGCGGGATGACCAGGTCGAGGGTGGGCCCGATGCCCTGGGCGTAGGAGGCGATCTCCCGCAGGCCCTCGGGGGTGACGAGGTCGGCGACCGTGCGGTCGTCGCCGGTCTCGACGAAGTCCCAGGGGCGGCTGCCCGCGCCGGACAGCAGCACGACCAGCGGGTTGCCGACCAGCTTGGCCAGGCGCTGGACGCTGGTCGGCTCGAAGGACTGGAGGATCACCGGGGAGTTCCTCCCGTCCTTGCCGTGCCGGCGCAGGATCCGGGCGACCCGCTCCTCCAGGCCGAGGCCCAGCTTGCGGAAGTAGGTGGGGTGCTTGAGCTCGGGGTAGATCCAGACCCGTTCGCCGCGCCGCCGGGTCTGCTGGTCCTGCCAGCGGAGCACCTCTTCGAAGGTGGGTATCTCCCAGCGGCCGTCGTACAGGGTGTTGCGGGGGCGGTTGGCGGGGATGCGCTCCGTCGCCCGCAGGGTCTTGAGCTCGGCGAGCGTGAAGTCCTCGGTGAACCAGCCGGTGGTGACCACGCCGTCGAGCGACTTGGTCCGCTTGCGGCCGGCGAACTCGGGGCGGTCCGCGACGTCCGTGGTGCCGCCGATCTCGGGCTCGTGGCGGCAGACGAGGTGGCCGTCCCTGGTGGGGACCAGATCGCCGGCCTCGACGATGTCGGCGCCCATGTCCAGGGCCAGCTGGTAGGCGCCCAGGGTGTGCTCGGGCCGGTAGCCGCTGGCGCCGCGGTGCGCGATGACCGTCGGGACGGGCAGGCCCTTCAGGCCCTCGCCGCCGGGCCGGGTGCCGGCGGCTCCCGCCGTGCCGGGCAGGCCGAGGACGGCTCCGCCCGCGCCGAGCACCGCGGCGCCCAGGAGCGCCCGCCGCCCGGCCCCGCCCGTCCGCTCGTCCGTCTCCCGCGTTCCCATGAGCGCCTCCTGCCGTCGGCTCGTCCGGTGCGCGCCGATCGTAGGGGCGCGTGGATGACGGGCGGGAGACTCCCGGCGGAACACCGGGGTGACGCCGGACGGCGCGCGGGAGCCGGTCTCTGACGGAGCGTGGGCTTGGCGGCGGCGGACCGGGGTACGCGGACGGCGAGGGGACGAGGACGGACACCGCGCGGGCTCACGCCCCGGGGGCGCGACCCGTCTCACATCGTTCCGGCCGGGTTACCGCCGCGCCACGGCGCGACCCCGCAGGTGAACGCGTGTCAACAGCGCGTAAGACCCCGGTGAACCCGACGTGCGTTCCCCCCTGGACCGCGAGTAATGTCCTCACCTGCACAGACTCGTACCCGATGCGCGATGCCTCGACGTCTCGACGCCTCGCCGTCCTCGACACCACTCGACACTCTCTTGACAAACGGAGGGCCCGTTGTCCCGCTTCGCGCTCATCAAGGCAGTGCTCGGTCCGATCATGCGCCTGATGTTCCGCCCACAGGTGGAGGGCGCGGAGCACATCCCGGCCGACGGCCCGGTGATCCTGGCCGGCAACCATCTGACCTTCATCGACTCGATCGTCCTGCCCCTGGTCACCAAGCGTCAGGTCGTCTTCATCGGCAAGGACGAGTACGTCACCGGCAAGGGCCTCAAAGGCCGCCTGATGGCGTGGTTCTTCACGGGCGTCGGCATGATCCCGGTGGACCGGGACGGCGCCAACGGCGGTGTCGCGGCGCTCATGACCGGGCGCCGGGTGCTGGAGGAGGGCAGGATCTTCGGGATCTACCCGGAGGGCACCCGCTCCCCCGACGGCCGGCTCTACCGGGGACGCACCGGTATCGCCCGGCTCACCCTGATGACCGGCGCGCCGGTCGTGCCGTTCGCGATGATCGGCACCGACAAGCTCCAGCCCGGCGGCCGGGGCATCCCGCGGCCGGGCAAGGTCACGGTCCGCTTCGGCGAGGCGCTGGAGTTCTCGCGGTACGAGGGCATGGACCGCGACCGGTACGTGCTGCGGGCGGTGACCGACTCCGTGATGGCGGAGGTCATGCGGCTGTCGGGACAGGAGTACGTGGACATGTACGCCACGAAGGCGAAGAAGGCCGCGTAGCGCGTCCATCCGCCGCACCACGCCGACGGCGGGCCGCCTCCTGAGCGGCCCGCCGTCCGCCTGTCCGGCTCCGGGGCACGGGGCCGGCGGTCCCTGCGGGGCGGGGTCCGGGGCGGCGCGTCCGGCGCGCGTGCCCGTCCTCGGGGCCGGCCGGTCGCCGCTCGCGCGGCCCGGGGGCGGAGGCCACTCGCGTGTGCCGCGACGCCGGGGCCGCCGTGGGCGCCTGACGGACCGGCACCCGCCGGTCACGGACACCTCCGCCGGGGCCGGCGTTCTCGCGGCCCTGGAGCGGGACAGGCCGGTTCCGGCGAGCCCGGCCGCCGGCGGTCACCCGTGCCCGGCCCCGTCCTCCAGCCGCTGCCCGCGCAGCAGGAACCAGGCCGCTACCGAAGCCGCCAGCAGGACCACCGCGCCGGCGCCCGCCGCGAGGGACAGTCCGTCGACGAAGGACTGCCGGGCGGCGTCCAGCAGCGCCGACGCCGTGGGGGCGGGCAGCTGGGCGGCCGCCTCCACGGCGCCGCCCAGCGACTCGTGCGCCGCCTCCGGGGTGCCCGCCGGGCCCGTGAAGTCGCGGTACACGCCGGTGACGATGGAGCCGAGCAGGGCGATGCCGAGGGCCGCGCCGAGTTCGTACGCCGTCTCGGACACCGCGGAGGCGGCGCCCGCCTGCTCCTTGGGCACGCTGGAGAGGATCACGTCGGCGGTCACGGTGAACGAGAATCCGGCGCCGACGCCGACGACCAGCAGCGCCGCGCCCAGCAGCGGATAGCCGGTGGACTGGCCGATGACGGTGAGCGCGGCGAGCGCCGCGCCGACCGCGGCGAGTCCGCCGGAGACCACGGCCCGCACCGAGAAGCGCCGGGCCGCGCGGCCCGCGATCAGACCGGCCGCCACCGCGCCGACGGCGGCGGGCAGTTCGGCCAGCCCCGCCTCGAACGGGCGCCTGCCCTGCACGAGCTGGAGGTACTGGGACAGGAAGAACACCAGGCCGGACAGGCCCAGGATGGTCAGCAGGTCGGCCAGCACGGCGCCGCTGAAGCCGCGGTTGCGGAACAGCCGCATGTCCAGCAGCGGGGCCGGCAGGGTGAGCTGCCGGCGTACGAACCCGACCAGCGCGGCGGTGCCCAGCAGGCCCGCGGCCAGCGTGCCCCACGCGAAGCCGTGCGCGGCGGCCTCCTTGACGGCGTAGACCACGCCGACCATGCCGACCAGGGACAGCACGACGCTGAGCAGGTCCCACGGGCCGGGATCCGGGTTGCGGGACTCCGGCAGCAGCTTGACGCCGACGAGGACGAGGACGGCCATCACCGGCAGGTTGATCAGGAAGACCGAGCCCCACCAGAAGTGCTCCAGCAGGAAACCGCCGGCGATGGGGCCGACCGCCGTGCCGGCGGAGGCGGTGGCGCCCCAGATGCCGACGGCGAGACTGCGCTCGCGGGGGTCGTGGAAGAGGTTGCGGATCAGGGCGAGGGTGGCGGGCATCAGGGTGGCGCCCGCGACGCCGAGCAGGGCCCGCGCCAGGATCAGCAGCTCGGGCGTGGTCGCGTAGGCGTTCAGGACGGAGACCGCGCCGAACGCCGTGGCGCCGACGAGCAGGATCCGCTTGCGGCCGACGCGGTCGCCGAGGTTGCCCATGGAGACGAGCAGTCCGGCGATGACGAACGAGTAGACGTCACCGATCCACAGCAGCTGGGTGCCGGAGGGCCTGAGGTCCTCGCTGATGTAGGGGGTCGCGAGACCGAGGACGGTCGCGTCGACGGCCACCAGCAGCACGGCCAGCACGAGGACGGCGAGGGCGAGCCAGCGGCCCGGTCGCCTCACCTCCGCCGGGTACGCCGGCCGCAGGGTGCTGGTCATGATCCCTCTCTCCGTGTCGCACCGCCGAGCAGCAGCTCGACGATCATGAATGGGAAGTCCTTGGCGGCCACCCGGCCGTCCAGTACGGCCCAGGCACCCGAGGCGATCAGCCCGTAGAGGGCCTCCGTGAGCCAGACCGGCGTGAGGTCGATACGGAACTCGCCGTCTCGCTGGCCCCGCCGGAACAGTCCGGCCACGCGCGCGTCGAGCCGGGTCCAGCCCTCGTGCTGCGCGCCGCCCTCGAAGAGCTGGTTCTCGGTGTAGAGGAAGGCCAGCAGCCCGGCGGCGGGCTCGATCTCGCGCACCAGCCGCCCTACGGCCTCACCCGCGCCGCCCTCGTCCAGCCGGGCCCGGTCCAGGGCGGCCTCGCACTCGGCGATGCACAGCGCCTCCAGCGCGCGCACCAGCGCGTCGCGCCCGGCGAAGTGGCGGTGCAGCGTGGCCCGGCTGATCCCGGCGGCCTTGGCGACCTCGTCCATGGTCGCGGTCGATTTGCGGGTCAGCAGGGCCGCGGCACTGCGCAGGACATGGTCACGGTCGACAGCCATGAGACAACCATAGCGCATGTGAGACATTCATGTCTCACAGCGAACATGTGTGCCTCACTTGCGCTGGTGACAGGTTCGGGTCAGTGCCAGGGCAGCCGCCCGCGCCGCTCCCAGTAGGCGCGGGGGTCCTCGGCCAGGCCGGCCAGCCGGGCGAGCTGGTCGTCGTCCAGGTCGACGGCGGCGGCGTGCAGGTTGGAGGCGAGCTGCGTGGTGGTCACGGCGCCGGAGAGGACGACGCCGGCCCAGGGCCGGCGCAGGATCACGGCGAGGGCGACGGCGTCGCAGCCCATGGTGGTCTCCTCGGCCACGGTCCGCAGGGCGTCCGGCGCGTGCGGTTCGGCCAGGCGCCCGTTGGCCATGCCCTCCTTGACGATCACCGTGAGCCCGGCGTCGTGCGCCTCGGCGAGCGCGGGACCGGCGGAGGTCTCCAGCACGTTGTACGTCGACTGGACCGCACGGAAGAGGGGCTCGCCGCCGACCGTCACGGCGAGCGCGGCGCGGATGGCGTCGGCCTGGCCGGGGCCGCTGGTGGAGAAGCCCACGGTGACGCCCTCGGCCGCGGCCTCGGCCAGGCGGGCGTGCAGTTCCCTGTCGGTGAGGGCGGGGCTGTCCGGGGTCACCGAGTGGATCTGGTAGAGGTCGAGGCGGTCGCCGAGCAGGGCGTCGGTCTCGGCGCGCTGGCGGGCGTACGCGGCGACGCTGTGGTCCTTGACCTCGTGCCGCTCGGCGTCGGTGGACCAGCCGGCGGTGTAGGTGTAGCCCCACTTGCTGCCGACCACCACGTCGGCGGCCTCGGGGCGGGTGCGCAGCCACTCGGCGAGGAACTCCTCCGAGCGGCCGTAGGAGCGGGCGGCGTCGACGTACCGGACGCCCTGCGCGTAGGCGGCGTCGAGGAGGTCGTGGGTGCGCGTCCACAGCGCCTCGACGCCGCGCTCGGCCGGGAGGTCGCGCTCGCGGCCGAGGGTGATGTAGCCGGGACGGCCGACGGCGGCCAGCCCGAGGCCGAGATGGCAGGCGGGGGTCGTCGCCGCGGTGAGACGGGCGAAGGGCATCGCGGGCTCCGTTCGGTCGGCTCGGTGCGGCCGGGACCAACGTAACCCGCGATGCCCGCACGTCACTTCCGGGCGCTCGCCCACGCGTGCTGCGCCGCCACGTCGGCCTTGACCTCGGCGAGCTGGGCGGCGACGGCGGCGGGTGCCGTGCCGCCGCGCCCGTCGCGGGAGGCGAGGGCGCCGGGGACGTTGAGGACGGAGCGCACCTCGGGGGTGAGGTGGGCGGAGATCCCGGCGAACTGCTCGTCGGTGAGGTCGTCCAGCTCCTTGCCCTCGGCTTCGGCGACCTTCACGCACGCGCCGGCGACCTCGTGCGCGACCCGGAAGGGAACGCCCTGCTTGACCAGCCATTCGGCGATGTCCGTGGCGAGCGAGAACCCGGCCGGGGCCAGCTCCTCCATCCGCTCGCGGTGGACGGTGAGCGTGGCCATCATGCCGGTGAACGCCGGCAGCAGCACCTCCAGCTGGTCGATGGAGTCGAAGACCGGCTCCTTGTCCTCCTGGAGGTCGCGGTTGTAGGCGAGCGGAAGGGCCTTCAGCGTCGCCATCAGGCCGGTCAGGTTGCCGATGAGGCGGCCGGACTTGCCGCGCGCCAGCTCGGCGATGTCCGGGTTCTTCTTCTGCGGCATGATCGAGGAGCCGGTGGAGAAGGCGTCGTGCAGGGTCACGAAGGAGAACTCCTTCGTGTTCCAGATGATGACCTCCTCGGCGATGCGGGAGAGGTTCACCCCGATCATCGCGGTGACGAAGGCGAACTCGGCGGCGAAGTCGCGCGAGGCGGTGCCGTCGATGGAGTTGCCGGCGCTGCCGCGCTCGAACCCGAGGTCCGCGGCGACCGCCTCCGGGTCCAGGCCGAGGGAGGAACCGGCCAGCGCGCCCGAGCCGTACGGCGACACGGCCGTGCGCTCGTCCCACTGGCGCAGCCGCTCGGCGTCCCGGGACAGGGCCTGCGCATGGGCGAGGACGTGGTGGGCGAACAGCACCGGCTGGGCGTGCTGGAGGTGGGTGCGGCCGGGCATGGCCACGTCCGGGTGGGCCTCGGCGAGGCCGATCAGCGCGTCCTGGAGGTCGGCGATCAGGCCGCCGATGATCCGGGCGTGGTCGCGCAGGTACATGCGGAAGAGGGTGGCCACCTGGTCATTGCGGGACCGGCCCGCGCGGAGCTTGCCGCCGAGGTCGGGCCCGAGCCGCTCCAGCAGGCCGCGCTCCAGGGCGGTGTGGACGTCCTCGTCGGCCACCGTCCCGGTGAATTCCCCGGAGGCCACGTCCGCCTCCAGCCGGTCCAGCCCGGCGATCATCCGGCTCAGCTCGTCCTCCGTGAGGAGTCCCGCCTTGTGCAGCACGCGCGCGTGCGCGCGGGAACCGGCGATGTCATAGGGCGCGAGCCGCCAGTCGAAGTGGACGGACGCGGACAGCTTCGCCAGGGCCTCGGCGGGACCGTCGGCGAAACGGCCGCCCCAGAGCCGTACGTCACCGCTGTTGCTGCTCACTTGCGTTGCTCCTCGAGGGTTTCGCGGATGTGCCGCCGCCTCCCCACCGGTGAGTGATCCGTTAGGTGAGGAGGCGGCGGACGGGCTGGTGCGGGTGAGGGCCGGCCGGGCGCTTACGCCAGGTCGCGCTTGGCGGCCATCTTCGCCGACAGGCTGTAGATGTCGATGAAGCCCTTGGCCGCGGACTGGTCGAAGGTGTCGCCCGTGTCGTAGGTGGCCAGGTTGAAGTCGTACAGCGACTCGGCGGAGCGCCGGCCGGTGACGACGGCGCGGCCGCCGTGCAGCGTCATCCGGATGTCGCCGGAGACGTGCTGGTTGGCCTCCTCGACGAAGCCGTCCAGGGCGCGCTTGAGGGGGGAGAACCACAGGCCGTCGTAGACCAGCTCGCTCCAGCGCTGCTCGACCTGCCGCTTGTAGCGGGCGAGCTCGCGCTCGACGGTGACGTTCTCCAGCTCCTGGTGGGCGGTGATCAGGGCGATGGCGCCCGGCGCCTCGTACACCTCGCGCGACTTGATGCCGACCAGGCGGTCCTCGACCATGTCGATCCGGCCGATGCCCTGGGCGCCGGCGCGCTCGTTGAGCTGCTGGATGGCCTGAAGGACGGTGACCGGCTTGCCGTCGATGGCGACCGGGACGCCCTGCTTGAAGGTGATGACCACCTCGTCGGCCTCCCGCGGGAGGGCCGGGTTCTGCGTGTAGTCGTAGATGTCCTCGATCGGGGCGTTCCAGATGTCCTCCAGGAAACCGGTCTCGATGGCCCGGCCGAAGACGTTCTGGTCGATGGAGTACGGCGACTTCTTGGTGGTCGCGATCGGCAGGCCCTTCTCCTCGCAGAAGGCGATGGCCTTGTCGCGGGTCATGGCGTAGTCCCGGACCGGGGCGATGCACTTCAGGTCGGGGGCGAGGGCGACGATGCCGGCCTCGAAACGGACCTGGTCGTTGCCCTTGCCGGTGCAGCCGTGGGCGACCGTGGTGGCGCCGTGCTTCTGGGCGGCGGCGACCAGGTGCTTGACGATCACCGGGCGCGACAGGGCGGAGACCAGGGGGTAGCGGTCCATGTACAGGGCGTTGGCCTTGATCGCCGGGAGGCAGTACTCGTCGGCGAACTCGTCCCTGGCGTCCGCGACCTCGGCCTCGACGGCGCCGCAGGCGAGCGCGCGCTTGCGGATGACGTCCAGGTCCTCGCCGCCCTGGCCGACGTCGACCGCAACGGCGATGACCTCGGCGCCCGTCTCCTCGGCGATCCAGCCGATGGCGACGGAGGTGTCCAGACCGCCGGAGTAGGCGAGTACGACGCGCTCGGTCACGGGGTTCTCCTCACAGTGCATTCGCTGATATGCATGAGTATGCAGTTCCCCGCATGATTCGTCAATCCACTCCTCCGATCCCTGTCACCCCCCCCCCGGAGCCAGAGGGAAACCGGCCGGAAGCGGATCCGAAAATTCCTTAGACAGTCGAAGTAATCTCGGCCATAATCGTTAGACATGGGAAAGACCTATGAACGCATCGACGGCCGGCTCCGCACCTTCATCGAGTCCCAGCCGCTCTTCTTCACCGCCACCGCGCCGCTGGCCGCCGACGGCACGGTCAACCTCTCCCCCAAAGGGCTCAAGGGCTCCTTCGCGGTGCTCGACGAGCGCACGGTGGCCTACCTCGACTTCGCCGGCTCCACCGCCGAGACCGTGGCGCACCTGCGGGAGAACGGCCGCATCACCCTGATGTGGTGCGCGTTCCAGGGCCCGCCGAACATCGTCCGCGTGCACGGCCGCGGCGAGGCGGTCCTGCGGGACGACCCGCGCTTCCCGGAGCTGGTCGCCCGCTTCCCGGACATCGACCCCACCCGGCACGGCCTGCGCGCCGTCATCGTGGTGACGGCCGAGCTGATACGCGACTCCTGCGGATACGCCGTGCCCCTCATGGCCTACGAGGAGGACCGCGATCTGCACGGCAAGCGCTTCGCCCGGGAGGACGACGCCTCGCTCAGCGCCTACTTCGCCAAGAAGGAGCACATCGCCACCAGCCTGGACGGACTGCCCGGGCTGCCGTTGCCGCTGCCCCCGTCTACGGTCTGACCCATGCGCCCCGCTCGCCCAGGTGTCGTCGCCGTCCTCCTCGCCGCGTCCCTCCTCGTGCCCGGTGCCGCCCCCGCCGGCGGGTCACCGGCCGCGCCCTTGCCGGAGCGGATGGCCGACACCGGCGGCGGCACCCAGCTGATCACCGCCCTCGCCCCGCGGACCGGTTCGACGACGGGCACGGTCACCTGGTGGGACCGCCGGGGCGGGCGGTGGGTGAAGACCGGTTCCGCGCCCGCGCGGTTCGGGGCGAACGGGCTGGTGGAGGGCGTCAAGCGCCGGCAGGGCACGAACACCACGCCCGCCGGGCTGTACCGCCTGCCGTTCGCCTTCGGCATCGCCCGGGCGCCGCACGGCACCTCGTACCCCTACCGCCCCGTACGCCCCGACTCCTGGTGGTGCCAGGACAACGGCTCGCGCTCCTACAACCGCTGGCGCGAACCCCGCCCGTCCGACTGCGCCGCCGCCGAGGCCGAGCACCTGATCACCTACGGCGCGCGGTACGCGCACGCGCTGGTCGTGGGCTTCAACTACGACCGTCCGGTGCGCGGACGCGGCGCGGGCATCTTCCTGCACGTCAACGGGCGCGGGGCGACGGCGGGGTGTGTGTCGGTGCCGGCGGGGGCGATGCGCCGGATCCTGACCTGGGCCGATCCGTCGGCCCGCCCGCACCTCGCGATCGGGACGTCGGGCGGGGCGACGGCGATCACCCGGTACTGAGGCGCCGGCACCGCGGCGCGGGCCCTCGGCGGAGGGACGGCCCCCGGCCGGTCAGCCCCCGTTCTGCGCCAGCCGCAGCAAGTGGTCCGCCAGTGCCTGGCCGCCGTCCGGGTTCCGGCTGATCAGCAGCAGGGTGTCGTCACCGGCGATGGTCCCGAGGATGTCGTGCAGCTCGGCCTGGTCGATGGCCGAGGCCAGGAACTGCGCCGCCCCCGGCGGGGTCCGCAGGACCACGAGGTTCGCGGACGCCTCCGCGGAGATCAGCAGCTCCTGGGAGAGCCGCCGCATCCGCTCCTCCTTGGCGGACTCCCCCAGCGGCGCGCGCGGGGTGCGGAAGCCGCCTTCGCTCGGTACCGCGTAGATGAGGTCGCCGTCGGTGTTGCGGATCTTGACCGCGTTCAGCTCGTCCAGGTCCCGGGAGAGCGTCGCCTGCGTGACGCTCAGCCCGTCGTCGGCGAGCAGCTTCGCCAACTGGCTCTGGGAGCGCACCGGTTGCCGGTTGAGGATGTCCACGATCCGGCGGTGGCGTGCGGTGCGGGTCTGCGGCACGGCAGGCCCGGGGTGCTGTCCGTGGTCCTGCGCCTGGCTCATCGTCGTCTCATTCTCCGGCTCGTCCGTCCCCGTGGGCTTGGTCCAGGATGCCGGGCAGCGCCCCGAGGAAGACGTCCACCGCATCGTCGCCGAGGGTCAGCGGCGGCATGAGCCGTACGACATCGGGTGCGGGCGCGTTCACGAGGATTCCGGCGTCCTGGGCCGCCTGCTGCACCTGCGGTGCGAGCGGCTCGGTGAGCACGATACCCAGGAGCAGGCCCGCGCCCCGGACATGGGCGGCCAGCGGGTGGCCCAGGGCCTCGATTCCGCCGCGCAGCTTCTCGCCCTGCCGCTTGACGTTCTCCAGCAGCCCTTCCCCGTCGATGGTGTCGAGGACGGCGAGCCCGGCGGCGCAGGCGACCGGGTTGCCGCCGAAGGTGGTGCCGTGCTGACCGGGCCGCAGCAGGTCGGCGGCGCGGCCGAAGGCGACGGTGGCGCCGATCGGCAGTCCGCCGCCCAGGCCCTTGGCGAGGGTCACGACATCGGGCAGGACCCCGTCGTGGGCCTGGTACTCGAACCAGGTCCCGGTCCGCCCGATGCCGGTCTGCACCTCGTCCAGGACCAGCAGCGATCCGGTGGCGGCGGTGATGGCGCGGGCCGCCTTGAGATAGCCGGGGGGCGGGACGACGACGCCGTTCTCCCCCTGGATGGGCTCGATGACGACCAGGGCCGTCTCCTCGGTGACCGCGGCGGCCAGCGCCTGGGCGTCGCCGTAGGGCACGTGGGTGACGTCGCCGGGCAGCGGCAGGAACGGCTCCTGCTTGCCGGGCTGGCCGGTGAGCGCGAGGGCGCCCATGGTGCGGCCGTGGAAGCCGCCGCGGGTGGCGACCATGTGGGGCCGCCCGGTCAGCCGGCCGATCTTGAAGGCGCCCTCGTTGGCCTCGGCGCCGGAGTTGCAGAAGTACACCTTGCCGTCGCGGCCGAAGAGCTGGAGCAGCCGTTCGGCGAGGGCGACGGGCGGTTCGGCGACGAAGAGGTTGGAGACGTGGCCGAGGGAGGCGATCTGCCGGCTGACCGCCTCCACGACGGCCGGATGGGCGTGGCCGAGCGCGTTGACCGCGATGCCGCCGACGAAGTCCAGGTACTCCCTGCCGTCGGCGTCCCACACCTTCGCGCCCTCGCCGCGGACGAGGGGCAGCCGAGGGGTGCCGTAGTTGTTCATGAGCGCGCTTCCCCACCGCGCGGTCAGTTCCTGGTTGCTCACGACTCCCCCTGGTCGCTCTCGTCGGGCACGACCATCGTGCCGATGCCCTCGTCGGTGAAGATCTCCAGCAGGATCGAGTGCTGGACCCGGCCGTCGATGACCCGGGCGGTGTGCACGCCGTTGCGTACGGCGTGCAGGCAGCCCTCCATCTTCGGCACCATGCCGCTGGACAGCTCCGGCAGGAGTTTCTCCAGCTGGGACGCGGTGAGGCGGCTGATCACCTCGTCGGAGTGCGGCCAGTCCTCGTAGAGGCCCTCGACGTCGGTGAGGACCATGAGGGTCTCGGCGCCGAGCGCCGCGGCGAGCGCCGCGGCCGCCGTGTCGGCATTGACGTTGTAGACGTGTCCGTCGTCCTGGGAGCGGGCGATCGAGGAGACGACCGGGATGCGGCCGTCGGCGAGCAGGGCCTCGATGGCGCCGGTGTCGATGGCGGTGATCTCGCCGACCCGCCCGATGTCGACCGGCTCGCCGTCGATCTCGGGCTGGTGCTTGGTCGCGGTGATCGTGTGGGCGTCCTCGCCGGTGAGGCCGACGGCGAGCGGGCCGTGCCGGTTGAGCAGCCCGACCAGTTCCCGCTGCACCTGTCCGGCCAGCACCATCCGGACGACGTCCATGGCGTCCTCGGTGGTGACCCTCAGGCCCGCCTTGAACTCGCTGACGATGCCGTGCCGGCCGAGCGCGGCGCTGATCTGGGGGCCGCCGCCGTGCACGACGACCGGCTTGAGCCCGGCGTGGTGCAGGAAGACGACGTCCTGGGCGAAGGCGGCCTTCAGTTCCTCGTCCACCATGGCGTTGCCGCCGAACTTGATGACGACGGTCTTGCCGCGGTGCCGGGTCAGCCAGGGCAGCGCCTCGATGAGGATGCGGGCCTTGGGGAGCGCGGTGTGCTTGCGCGTCGTTGCGTTGCTCATGAGGAGTAGGCGCTGTTCTCGTGGACGTAGTCGGCGGTGAGGTCGTTGGTCCAGATGGTGGCGGTCTCGGTGCCCGCGGCGAGGTCGGCGACGATGTGGACCTCGCGGTAGCGCATGTCGACCTTCTCGCGGTCCTCGCCGACCGAGCCGTTCTTGCACACCCAGACGCCGTTGATGGCGACGTTCAGCCGGTCCGGCTCGAAGGCGGCCCGCGTGGTGCCGATGGCGGACAGCACCCGGCCCCAGTTGGGGTCCTCGCCGTGGATGGCGCACTTGAGGAGGTTGTTGCGGGCGATGGAGCGGCCCACCTCCACGGCGTCCTCCTCGGTGGCGGCGCCCACCACCTCGACCTTGATGTCCTTGCTGGCGCCCTCGGCGTCCCGGATCAGCTGCTGGCCCAGGTCGTCGCAGACGGCCCGCACGGCCTCGGCGAACTCGGCGTACTCGGGGGTGGTGCCGGAGGCGCCGGAGGCGAGCAGGAGCACGGTGTCGTTGGTGGACATGCACCCGTCGGAGTCGACGCGGTCGAAGGTGACCCGGGTGGCGTCGCGCAGCGCCCGGTCGAGGGCGGCGCTGTCCAGGTCGGCGTCGGTGGTGAGGACGACGAGCATGGTGGCCAGGCCCGGCGCGAGCATGCCGGCGCCCTTGGCCATGCCGCCGACGGTCCAGCCGTCCTTGGTGACCACGGACGTCTTGTGGACGGTGTCGGTGGTCTTGATGGCGAGGGCGGCCTTCTCACCGCCGTGCGCGGACAGCCGGGCGGCGGCGGTCTCGACGCCGGGCAGCAGCTTGTCCATGGGCAGCGGCACGCCGATGAGGCCGGTGGAGCAGACGGCGACCTCGCCGGCGCCGCAGCCGAGCGCCTCGGCGGCCTTCTCGGCGGTGGCGTGGGTGTCCTGGAAACCCTTGGGGCCGGTGCAGGCGTTGGCGCCCCCGGAGTTGAGGACGACGGCCGTGAGCTGCCCGCTCCTGAGGACCTGCTCGGACCACAGGACGGGCGCCGCCTTGACCCGGTTGGAGGTGAAGACGCCCGCGGCGGCGCGGCGCGGCCCGTCGTTGACCACGAGGGCCAGGTCCGGGTTGCCGTTCTGCTTGATCCCGGCGGCGATGCCCGCCGCCCGGAACCCCTGTGCTGCCGTGACGCTCACGGTGCGACTCCGATCGTGGAAAGTCCGAGCTCCTCGGGGAGGCCGAGGGCGATGTTCATGCTCTGGACGGCACCGCCCGCGGTGCCCTTGGTCAGGTTGTCGATGGCGCTGATGGCGATGATGCGGCCGGCCGCCTCGTCGTGGGCGACCTGGACCTGAACGGCGTTGGAACCGTGGACGGAGGCGGTGGCCGGCCACTGCCCCTCGGGGAGCAGGCGGACGAAGGGCTCGTCGGCGAAGGTCTTCTCATAGGCGGCGCGCAGCAGGTCCGCGGTGACGCCGTCGCGCGCCTTGGCGCTGCACGTGGCGAGGATGCCGCGGGGCATCGGCGCGAGGGTCGGCGTGAACGACACGGAGACGGCCTCGCCGGCCGCCGCGGAGAGGTTCTGGATCATCTCGGGGGTGTGCCGGTGGGTGCCGCCGACGCCGTACGGCGACATCGACCCCATGACCTCGCTGCCCAGCAGGTGCGGCTTGGGCGCCTTGCCCGCGCCGGAGGTGCCGGACGCGGCGACGATCACCGCCTCGGCCTCGGCCAGGCCCGCCGCGTAGGCGGGGAAGAGGGCGAGGGAGACGGCGGTCGGGTAGCAACCGGGAACCGCGACGCGCTTGGACCCCTCCAGCGCGGCGCGGCCGCCCGGCAGTTCGGGGAGGCCGTAGGGCCAGGTGCCGGCGTGCGGCGAGCCGTAGAACCGCTCCCAGTCGGCCGCGTCCTTCAGCCGGAAGTCGGCGCCCATGTCCACGACGAGCACGTCGGGCCCGAGCCGCTCGGCGACGGCGGCGGACTGGCCGTGCGGAAGCGCCAGGAAGACCACGTCGTGCCCGGCGAGGACCTCGGGGGCGGTCGGTTCCAGCACCCGGTCGGCCAGCGGCAGCAGGTGCGGCTGGAGCGCGCCCAGCCGCTGCCCCGCGTTGGAGTTGCCGGTCAGGGCGCCGATCTCGACCTCCGGGTGCGTCAGGAGCAGACGCAGCAGTTCCCCGCCCGCGTATCCGCTCGCTCCTGCCACTGCCGCGCGTACCGCCATGGAAATCCTCCTCCTGAATGGCATGACTATACGATTCGCTGCACGTTTATGCAATAGCCGTCGGACCGGCGGGCTCCCCGCACGAGGGAGGCACTCCGCGGCAATCCGCTAAACCGGTTGCTTAACTGCCGCACCGGCATAGACAACGTTGTCGGCATCCGGCACAGTCGGCACCACGACCGCACAGGCCACAGGATCGGGCGCGCCCGGGAGATCGACCAGCGGATCGTCGGCGCGTGGCCCGCGTTCCGGCCCCCGGCCCGCGGCGAGCCCCCCCCTCATCGTGAGAGCCGGCCACGTCCAAGGAGGCAGCCATGCACAACCCTGTCGTGAACCGCCGTTCCTTCGTCCTCCTCGGTGCCACGGCCGCCATGGCGGCGGGCCCCGGGATACCCATGGCCTCGGCGGCGGCCCCCACCGCCGCGCCGGCGCCCGTCCGGATCGTGGACGACAAGGCGACGAATGCCACGCGCGCGCTGTTCGCGTACCTGATGCGGCAGCAGGGCAACGGCATCCTCTTCGGCCACCAGCACGCCCTGTCCTACGGCGTCACCTTCACCACACAGGACGGCGAGAAGTCCGACACCAAGGCGGCGGTGGGCGACCACCCCGCGCTGTTCGGCTGGGACACCCTGATCCTCGACGGTGACGAGCGCCCCGGCGCCAAGGACGCGACCGAGGCCGAGAACATCGCCGCGCTCACCCGGTGCATCCGGCAGGCGGACGCCCGCGGCGGGATCAACACGCTCAGCGCGCACATGCCGAACTTCGTCACCGGCGAGAACTTCTACGACACAACGGGCCGTGTCGTCGGCCAGATCCTCCCCGGAGGCGCCAAGCACGCGCGGTTCAACGCCTTCCTCGACCGCGTCGCGAAGGCGGTCAAGGGCGCACGGCGGCCGGACGGCACCCTGATCCCGGTCATCTTCCGGCCCTTCCACGAGAACAACGGCGGCTGGTTCTGGTGGGGCGCCGGCCACACCACCTCGGCGGAGTACATCGAGATCTTCCGCTACACGGTCGAGTACCTGCGGGACACCAAGGGCGTCCGCAACCTGCTCTACGCGTACTCGCCCAACTCCGGCTTCGGCGGCGACCCGGCGGGATACCTCAAGACCTACCCGGGCGACGGTTACGTCGACGTCCTCGGCTACGACGCCTACGACAACTCCGCCGGATCGGACGCCTGGCTGGAGAGCCTGGTGAAGGACCTGGCGATGGTGGTCCGCCTGGCCGAGGAGAAGGGAAAGGTCCCGGCCTACACCGAGTTCGGCGAGAGCGGGGAAGAGGGCCGCGATCCGCGATGGTTCACCAAGCTGCTGGGCGCCATCGAGGCGGACCCGCTGGCCCGCCGGGTGACCTACATGCAGACCTGGGCCAACTTCGGGAGCGGCAACCGCTCCTACGTGCCGACCCCGGGCCACGCCCTGCACGCGGACTTCGTCCGGTACGCCCAGGACCCCTACACCGTGTTCGCCGGCGACCTGCGAGGCGTGTACGACGCGCGCACCACCGCCGTCCGGAACGCCCCGTTCGCGCACCTGGTGACCCCCACCGACCGGCAGCGCCTGACGAGCCCCGAGAACACCGTCCGGGTGCGGGTCACGCACGCGGCGGCGAGCCGGGTCACCTACTCGGTGAACGGCGGACGCGCCCGGCGGCTCCGCCTCGACGCCGACGGCTTCTACTCCGGTGCCTGGTCGATCGACCCGGCCTGGCTGGACAACCGGTCGGTGACCCTTTCGGTGGACGCCCGGGTGGGCGGCGAGACCCTCACCGACTCCGCCCTGGTCCTCCTCGGCGAGGTCGCCCCCCTGCCCGCCGGATGGATCGACGACTTCGAGGGGTACGCCGGGGACGACGCCACCCTCAGCGAGGCCTACAGCCACGTCAACGCCAACACCACCACCCTGTCGGCCGACCACAAGGCCTCGGGCTCCTACGGGCTGGCCTACGCGTACGACTTCGGCAGCGCCGGGTACACCGGCATCGGCAAGACGGTCGGCGCGGACTGGACCGCCTTCTCGTCGCTGGTGCTCTGGCTGCGGGGCGACGGTTCGGCGAACGGCGCGACGCTCCAGATCGTGTCCCGGGGCGCCTACTTCGAGTACGGGATCCCGCTGTCCGACACCGGCGGACGGGAGATCCGGGCGCCGTTCAGCGCGTTCAAGCCCGCCCCCTGGGACACCGCGCACGCCGGGGAGGTGCTCGACGCGGCCCACCTCGCCGAGGTGGCGACGTTCAACCTGTACCTCGGCCACGGCAGCGGTGCCCCGGCCAGGGGCGTCGTGTACGTGGACGACATCAGGGCCGAATGACCGCCGCCGTCCACGGCGCGTGGGTGAGCGGCCCCGGCCGGACGGCCCCCCGGGCCCGGTCGCGTCACCGCGCCGGGCCCGGGGGGCCGTCGGCTCAGCGCCGCGGGATCCGAAGGAAGGTGACCGAGTTCGCCGGGAAGGTGTACGCGAACCGGTCCGCCACCCCCGTGAAGGTCGAGGTCACCGGGGTGACCGGCGTGTCCGTCTCGGTGTTGACCGCGTCCTGGTCGGCGGCCAGCGTGGTGACGCGGGCGCGGGAGGCGACCTTGGCGCCGCCCAGCTCGATCGCCGTACGGGCCGCGGTGTCCTGGGCGTTGACCACCTTGACGATCAGCTCACCGGTCTGCGCGTCCCGGGTGACGACCTGGCGGAAGGGCTCGGCCGGCTTGTCGTCGGTGAAGCTGCCCCACTCCTGGCCGTCGAGGTAGAGGGTGACCTGGCGGCCCCGCACCTTGATGTCGATGTCGTAGGCGCGGCCCGTCTCGATCGACCCGGCCTTGGAGATCAGCGTCGACTTGCCGCCGTCCGAGGCCTGCTCGACGGCGGACTGGGTGTTGTTCCAGCCGCCCAGGTTCCACCAGTAGTAGTTGCCGGTGTCCTTGACCCCGAAGGCGACGAGGAAGCCCTCCTTGCCGGACTTCTTGGTGGCCTTCACATGCAGGTCGTAGTCCTTCCAGGCGGGGTCGCCGGCGGTGACGAGGGTGTTCTCGGCGGCGGCGTCCGCCTGGACGTACTGTCCGTCCTGGACGCTCCAGCTTCCGCCGCCGGCCTGCTTCCACTGCGCGGCGCCACCGGAGAAGTCGTCGCTCAGCAGCGTCGAGCCGTCCGCCGAGGTGACCTTCACGTCGTCGTACGCGGCGCTGGTCGCCCACGTCGACAGGCCCACCGCGCCGGTGATCGGACCGCTGACGCCGGGCGTGCCGGTCGCCTTCGAGGGCACCACCCGGTCGCCGGCGTTGTTCATGAACAGCTTCTGGACCTCGTAGCTGGCCGAGCCCCAGGAGGCGCGGTTGTTGAACCAGATCATGTCCGGCCGCCACTGGACGTAGTCCTCGTTGGCGAGCAGCGGGGCGTAGGAGGCGAGCTTGACGACGTCCGCGTTGCGCTCCAGGCCGGTCATGAACGCGGCTTCCGCGAGGGCGTTCTTCCAGGCGTTGCCCTGGGAGGCGTACTCACCGAGGAAGACCTTGGGGCCGTTCCTGTCGTAGGAGTCGTAGCGGTCGTTGTTCTGGAGGAACCACTGGGGGCTGTTGTAGTAGTGCTCGTCGACCATGTCGACCTTGCCCTCGCGGTTGAGCTTCCAGGCGGTCTCGAAGACCGTGCCGGAGTCGTCCGGACCCGAGTTGGAGACGACGGTGATGTCCGGGTACTTCGCCTCGATGGCGGCCCGGAACTTCTGGAAGCGGGCGAAGAACTCGTGCGGGAGGTTCTCCTCGTTGCCGACGCCGATGTGGGTGAGGCGGAAGGGCCTGGGGTGGCCCATCTGGGCGCGGACCTTGCCCCAGGTCGAGGTCGCCGGGCCGTTGGCGAACTCGATGAGGTCGAGAGCGTCCTGGATGTGCCGCTTGAGCAGCGCCTCGTCGTCGGTGGCCCGGTTCTGGCCGCAGCCGGTCACCAGCGCGGGCACGACGGGCAGCGGCATCGCGCCGATGTCCTCGGCGAAGCGGAAGTACTCGTAGTAGCCGAGGCCGTAGCTCTGGTTGTAGCCCCAGAAGTTGGCGTTGGTGGCGCGCTGTTCGACGGGGCCGATGGTGTCCTTCCACTGGTAGGCGCGCTTGCGCTGCCAGCCGGACGCTTCGCTGTAGTCCTCCATGGAGCCGGTGTTGACCAGGCATCCCCCGGGGAAGCGGAGGAAGCCCGGGCGCAGCGCCTCGATCTTCTCGGCGAGGTCCTTGCGCAGGCCGTTGGGCTGGTTCTTGTAGGTGTCGCGCGGGAAGAGCGACACCATGTCGAGGGCCGCCGCGCTCGTGGCGGCGACGGCGAGGCGGCCGCGGTTGCTGGTGCGGGTGGCGGTGAAGGTGGCCTTGTACTGGGCCCAGCCGCCCCGCACGGCCACCTGCCGGGCGGTGGCGAGCGTGCCCGCGGTGTCCTTCAGGGTGACGGTGAGGGTGGTGCCGCCCTCGGCGCGGGCCCACACCGAGAAGTCGTACCTCTTGCCCCGCTCGACGCGGATGCCGGTGTTGTAGCCCGCGTTGGTGACCGAGGAGCCGGCGCCGAGGGAGAGGTAGGTGCGGTTGCGCTCGTTGAGGCGGCCGGCGTCGTTCACGGCCTCGGCCGTGCCGGTGACGGTCCAGGACGTCAGCGGGGTGTAGGAGGCGTTGTCGGCGGTGGAGTACTCGAAGGACCGGTTCTGCACGAGCTCGGCGTACAGGCCCCCGTCGGCGGCCCGGTTGATGTCCTCGAAGAAGACGCCGTACATGGTGTCGTCGATCGCCGCGCCCCGGGCGGCGGGGTCGACGGTGATCGTGTAGTCGGTGACGTCCTCGGCGTGCGCGGGGGCGGGCAGCACGGCTGTCGCCGTCAGGAGGGCGGTGGCGCTGAGACCGAGTCTCCAGCGGGTGCGTGACATGAATACTCCGCGGCTCTAGAGGTGGAGGAGCTGTTCGATATATCAAACACTGGTCAGCACTTCGAACGGCAAGATAAGTAGGGGGCGCAGAGGCGTCAATGGGTCGCGCGCGGCGGATGTGCGCGCGGGCGCGGACGGAACCGAGAGAGCGGAGCGGGATGGGCGAGTTCTGGCCGGTGCCGGATGTCCTGGCGTACCTCGCGGGGCGGTGGCACGCCACGCGGTCGGTGCGGGATCTCCCGAGCGGCGACGAGGGCCGCTTCGAGGGCGTCACCGTGTTCTCCCCGCTGCCGGAGGGCGGTCTGCTCAGCCGGGAGAGCGGCACCTTCACCTGGCGGGGCGTGGCCCGCCCCGCCGAGCGAACGCTGCGCTTCCTGCCGGGGGACGCGCCGGGCACGGCCGACGTGCGCTTCGCGGACGGCCGCCCCTTCCACGGCCTGGACCTGGCCACCGGGCACCATGTCGCGGAGCACCCGTGCGCGGCCGACCTCTATCGCGGGGAGTTCACCGTCCGGGACGCGGACCGCTGGCGGACGGTGTGGCGGGTGGGCGGCCCGGCCAAGGACCTGCTGCTCACCACGGAGTACGAACGGGCCGGCGCGCCCGTCACTCGAACACCAGGGCCATGAACTGGTCCGGCCGTTCCAGCGCGGCGAAACCGGCCTTCGCGTAGACCCCGTGCGCGTCGCGCGTGGCGAGCAGGACGCGCCGCACCCCGCAGGGCCGCAGACGCTCCCGCACGGCCACCGCCAGCGCCGTCCCCACCCCCTTGCCGCGCACCGAGGGGTCGACGTACACATCGCACAGCCAGGCGAAGGTGGCCCCGTCCGTCACCACCCGGGCGTACGCCACCTGCTCCCCGGACACCGCCTCGTACACCCCGAAGTTGAGCGAGGCTTCGATCGCCCGGTCCTGCCGGTGCCGGGCGCGGCCGAGCGCCCAGTACGCGTCGGTGGACAGCCACCGGTGCACGCGCCCGGCGTCGATGCGGGCGGGGTCGGTGGATATCTCGTAGCCCTCGGGCAGCCCCGGCGTCTCGGTCATGGCCGGATCCTCGCGGCTCAGACGCCCGGTGTCGAGCGGTTTCCCGGCCCGGGGAACACCTCGTCGCGGGCCGAGCGCAGCCGGCGCACCCCCTCCGCGATCTCGCCGGTGCCGGCCACCGCCGCGAAGCTCAGCCGGAGGTGGCCGGCCGGGGGTTCGGCGCTGAAGTAGGGGCGGCCCGGAGTGATCGCCACGCCCGCGCGCAGGGCCGCCGCCGTCAGGGCGGGCTCATGGAGCCCTTCGGGCAGGCGCAGCCACAGGTGGTAACCGCCGGACGGGATGTGCGGCAGGGCGAGTTCGGGCAGCCGCGTCCGGAGCGCGGACGTCATCGCGTCCCGGCGGGTCCGCAGTTCCGCGGAGACGGCGCGCAGATGGCGCGGCCAGGCCGGTGAGCCGACCAGTTCGAGCGCCGCCTCCTGCAAGGGCCGGGGCACGAAGAAGGTGTCGACGACCTGGATGGCGCGCAGCCGCTCCAGCACCGGGCCGCGCGCGGCCAGGGCGCTCACCCGGAAGCTGGGCGAGGTCGCCTTGGTCAGCGAGCAGACGTGGACGACGACGCCGTCCGCGTCGTCGGCGGCGAGCGGACGCGGCAGCGGCCCGGCGTCCTCGTGCACGAGCCGCCGCACGAAGTCGTCCTCGACGACGAAGCCGCCGGCCTCGCGCGCGATGCGCAGCACCTCGCCGCGCCGCCGCGGGGCGAGCACCGCGCCGGTGGGGTTCTGGAACAGCGGCTGGCAGACGAAGACGCGGGCGCCGCTGGCCCGGAAGGCGTCGGCGAGGAGCTCCGGTTTCACGCCGTCCGCGTCGACGGGGACCGGCACGGGGCGCAGTCCGGCGGCGCGCGCGATGGCCAGCATCCCGGGGTAGGTGGGCGACTCGACCAGGACGGGGGCGCCGGGCGGGGCCAGCGCGCGCAGCGCGGTGGTCAGCGCGGACTGGCCGCCGGAGGTGATCAGCACCTCGGCGGCGGTGACGGCCCCGCCGATGCTCCGCGCGAACCACTCCCGCAGCTCCGGCAGCCCCTCCATGGGCGGCCGGCCCCAGGCGCCCGGCCGCCGCCCCGCCCGGGACAGGGCCGCGGCCATCGCCCGCTCCGGTTGCAGGCAGGGGTGCAGATAGCCGCCGTTGAACTCGATGACGCCGGGCGGCGGGGCGGCCAGCGAGACCAGGACCCCGGAGGCGTCCACGGAGCGCGGGACGAGATCGGCGGTGGGGCCGGCGCTGAGGGCGACCTCCTGCCAGGCGGTGTCCCCGGCGGGCGCGGCCCGCTCGTGCGGCCGCGCGCGGAACGCCCCGGCGCCGGGGCGGGTGGTCACCAGTCCTTCGGCGGCGAGCTGGGCCAGGGCCCGGGAGACGGTCACCGGGCTGACCCGGAAGCGTTCGACGAGGGCCCGGCTGGACGGCAGCTTCTCTCCCGGTGAGTAGCGGTTGAGCTCTCTTCGGAGCCGTTCCGCCAGTTCACCGACGCTGCTACGCTCTTGCATGAGAGCACAGAGTAGCGCTACTGCGACACCGGCGATAGCAGTCACCACGGAACCGGACCGTGCCGGGTCCGGTGTCCTCCAGGCCGCCCTGGGCGTCACCGCCTTCTCCCTCACCTTCCCCGCCACCGCCTGGGGCCTCGAAGGCTTCGGGCCCTGGTCCCTGGTCGCCGTGCGGAGCGTGCTCGCGGCGCTGATCGCCGGCGGCTGCCTGCTCATCCTGCGCGTCCCGCTGCCCGACCGGCGCCACTGGGCGGGCCTCGCGGTGGTCGGCGCGGGCGTGGTCCTCGGCTTCCCGCTGCTGACCACGCTCGCCCTGGAGACGTCGACCACCGCGCACGCCGCCGTCGTCGTCGGCCTGCTGCCGCTGACCACCGCCCTGCTGTCCGCCCTGCGCGTCGGCACCCGCCCCTCGCGCACCTTCTGGATCGCGGCGCTGGCCGGCGCGGCCGCGGTCGTCGCCTTCACCGTGCAGCAGAGCGGCGGCACGCTGACCACCGCCGACGCCTACCTCTTCGCGGCGCTGCTGGTGTGCGCGGCCGGCTACACCGAGGGCGGGCGGCTGGCCCGGATCATGCCGGGCTGGCAGGTCATCGGCTGGGCCCTGGTGCTGTGCCTGCCGCTGGCGGTCCCGGTGACCGCGGTGGCGCTGGTGTACGAGCCCGTCCGGCTGACCGCGCACAGCGTCACCGGGGTGCTGTGGCTGGCGGCGGGCTCGCAGTTCCTCGGCCTGGTCGTCTGGTACCGGGGCATGGCCGCCGTCGGCATCCCCAAGGCCAGCCAGTTGCAGCTCGCCCAGCCGCTGCTCACACTGGTGTGGTCGGTGCTGCTCCTGGGCGAGCACCTGACGGTGGCCGCCCCGCTGACGGCCGCGGCGGTGCTGGTGTGCATCGCCGTCACGCAGCGGGCGCGAGGCTGAGCGGCGCGTGCGCGCAGGTCCCCGCCCGGCCCCTGCGCCGTAGACTCAAGGCCACGGACCGCTGCTCCCGCACATGGTGAGGAGGCCCCGCAGATGCGTGCAACCGTGGGCGACCGGCTTGTCCAGCACGGCAGGGTGGTCGGTCAGCACGACAAGGTCGCCGAGATCGTCGAAGTGATGGGCCAGGAGGGCAACCCTCCGTACCGCGTCCGCTTCGAGGACGGGCACGAGGCCGTCTGCTCCCCCGGCCCCGATTCCGAAATCCGCCACAAGGAGATGCACACCCAGCAGTAGATCGCGGAGATCAGCGCGGGGGGTTCGCCGGCTGCCCGTAGTGGTCGGCGACCACCCGCGCCATCGCCCCGACGCGGTCCGCCGCCACGTCCTTGGCGGCGAAGAAGACGTGCCCGCGCACCTGCGCGTACTCCCCGGCCAGCGTCAGGTGGCGGGACAGCTCGGCCGCGTCCTGCCAGGCGGCGGGCTGCGCCGGGTCGCCGGCCTTGTACAGCGCCTCCCCCACGTACAGCTGGGTGGGGCTGCCCTGCGCCACCCCGGCCCACCACGCCACCAGCTTCGCGTAGTCGGCGGCGGGCAGGCCGATGTTCCAGTACAGCTGCGGTACGACGTAGTCGATCCAGCCCTCGCGCACCCAGGTGCGGGTGTCGGCGTACAGGTCGTCGTAGGTCTGCACGCCCGCCTGCGTGTCCGAGCCGCGCGCGTCGGTGGCCGCGTTCCGCCACACCCCGAACGGGCTGATGCCGAACCGGGCCGCGGGCCGGACCGCCTTCACCCGGGCCGCCGTCTCCCGCACCAGCCGGTCGATGTTGTCCCGCCGCCAGTCGGCCCGGCTGGCGAATGCGCCGCCGTGGGCGGCGTAGGCGGCGGCGTCGTCGAAGGTCTGGCCCGCCACCGGATACGGGTAGAAGTAGTCGTCGAAGTGGACGGCGTCCACATCGTACTTCTCCACCGCGTCCAGCATCGCGTCCTGCACGAAGGCGCGGACCTCGGGCAGCCCGGGGTTGTAGTAGAGCTTGCCGCCGTACGGCACCACCCACTCCGGGTGCGCGCGGGCCGGATGGCCCGCCACCAGCCGCGCCGGGTCGGCGTGGTTGGCGATCCGGTACGGGTTGAACCAGGCGTGCAGCTCCAGCCCGCGCGCGTGCGCCTCGGCCACCGCCGTACCCAGCGGGTCCCAGCCGGGGTCCTTGCCCTGGGTGCCGGTGAGATACTGCGACCACGGCTCGTACGGCGACGGCCACAGCGCGTCGGCGGTCGGCCGCACCTGGAAGACCACCGTGTTGAGGCGGCACCGCACCGCCGTGTCCAGGTGGGCGATCAGCTCGGCGCGCTGCGCGGCGGCGCTCAGCCCCGCCTTGGACGGCCAGTCGCGGTTGGCCACGGTCGCCAGCCACATGCCCCGCATCTCGGTGATCGCCCGGCGCCGCCGCCCGGGCACCGCCGCCGCGGAGGGCGCCATCGTGAGGGCCGACAGCGCGGCCACCGCGAACGCCCGGCGTGACACTCGGCTCATGGGAAGACCCCCAGAACGCTGCGGATCCGCACGGTCACGGATCGTCTCCGCGCCCCAGGATGCCCGACCCGGGCGATCGATCGGCGGCACTTCGGGGGTAACGTGCACGATCGGAGCAGGCGCCGGGGACCCCGGGAACCTGCCACAGCCGTAGATCAGCGAAAGGGACGATGTGACCGGCATCTCGGGAGATATCGCACGCGTCGGCGTGGTCGGCTGCGGTCAGATGGGAGCGGGCATCGCCGAGGTGTGCGCCCGCGCCGGCCTGGACGTGAAGGTGGCCGAGACCACCGGCGAGGCCCTGGAGATCGGCCGCACCCGGGTGTTCAACTCCCTGGCCAAGGCCGCCGAGCGCGGCAAGATCACCGAGGAGGAGCGGGACGCGACGCAGGCGCGCCTGGGCTTCACCACCGACCTCGGCGAGTTCGCCGACCGTGATCTGGTCATCGAGGCCGTGGTCGAGAACGAGCAGGTCAAGGCCGAGATCTTCCAGGTGCTCGACCAGATCGTGGTCCGTCCGGACGCCATCCTGGCCTCCAACACCTCCTCGATCCCGCTGGTGAAGCTGGCCGTCGCCACCTCCCGGCCGGATCACGTCATCGGCATCCACTTCTTCAACCCGGCCCCGGTGCAGAAGCTGGTCGAGCTGATCCCGGCCCTCACCACCTCGGAGGGCACGCTCAGCCGGGCGCAGCTGTTCGCCGAGAAGGTGCTCGGCAAGCACGCCATCCGCGCCCAGGACCGCTCCGGTTTCGTGGTGAACGCGCTGCTGATCCCCTACCTGCTCTCCGCGATCCGGATGTTCGAGTCGGGGATCGCCAGCCGCGAGGACATCGACAACGGCATGGAGCTGGGCTGCGCCCACCCGATGGGCCCGCTGAAGCTGGCCGACCTGATCGGCCTGGACACGGTCGCCTCGGTCGCCCACAGCATGTACGAGGAGTACAAGGAGCCGCTGTACGCCGCTCCCCCGCTGCTCCAGCGGATGGTCGACGCGGGGCGGCTGGGCCGGAAGTCCGGCTCCGGCTTCTACACCTACGGCTGACGGCCATCCGGCCGATTACACACGGTCAATTTTCGGCCAGTCACGGGCCCGGCACCGGAAGAAAGGTGCCGGGCCCGCGGCATTCACACACCGTGTGCGCGCCGGGCCCGCACACGCCCTTCACACACGCTCCCCAGGCGCTCACCAGGGCGCTTGACTCACTCTGCACCCGCAAGGGATGTGATTCCCCCTCCCGACCACTACGGAAAGGAACGGATCGTGACCGTCGATCCCGAGCATCGGGTCGTTCACGGCGAACTCGCAGAGTTACGACGCCGCCTCGATGTGGCGTACGCCCGCGTCGAAGGCGGACTGGCCCTGCTCCGTCACCGCACCGAGGAGACCGCCAAGGAGCTGGACGAGCTGAACACCAGGGTCACCGGCCTGGAGCACGCCCGCTGGCCGCTGCCCGCGATCACGGCCCTCACGGCCGTGGGCGCGCTCGTCGTGGCACTCTGGCGGGCGTTCGGCCGCTAGCCCGAGGACGCCCGTCCGGGACCGGCCCGGGCGGCCCGGACGCCGGGGGGGATCAGGGCGTGACGTCCTGCCCGAGCCTGAGGTGGTGCAGCAGGAGCAGCGCGGCCGCCATGTTGGCGGCCGGGACCTCCCCGCGGGCGACCAGGTCGGGGACGAGCTTCAGGGGGACCCACTCCCTGCGGTCCGACTCGAAGTCGTCCACGGGGTGCCCGACGTACTCGGCCTCGTCGGCCCAGTAGACGTGGTGCCGGGCGTCGGTGAGCCCGTTGGACGGCTCCACACTCATCAGGTGCCGCAGGGGTCCCGGCCGCCAGCCGGTCTCCTCCTCCAGCTCCCTGGCCGCCGCGGCGGCGACGTCCTCGCCGTCCTCGACGACACCCGCCGCGAGCTCCCACCCCCAGCTGTCGGTGATGAAGCGGTGCCGCCACAGCAGCAGCACCTCGTTGGCCTCGTTCACCACCGTGGCCACGGCGACGGGCCGCAGCCGCACCACGAAGTGGTCGAGGTGCCGGCCGTCCGGCAGTTCCACGTCCGCCAGATTGACGCTGAACCAGCGGTTTGAGTACACAGTCTGTTCGTTCAGTTTCGTCCACTGCACGGTTCTGCCACCTTCCGCCGAGTAGATGGCAATATCGCAGCCCGAGCGGTTCGGTAGCAGGCGCACGGCGGCCGCTCGTGGCGCAGCGGCGGGCGCAGAGTCCGTGTCGTGGCGGCCCACGGGGGTCACAGAGGCACGCGCAGTGCTCCGTCGATGAGCTCGGCCGCCTCGGCGGTGCCGGCGCAGCCGCTGCGCGCGAGATGCTCGCGCACCGCCCGCAGCCGGTCGCGCAGCCGCTGCGACTCCATGCCGCGGGCCTGCTCGGCCATCTCCACCGCGGTCGCCACGGCCCGGTCGGCGTTGCCCTGCCGCAGCTCGATCGTGCTGAGCATGGCGAGCCGGTGCACCCGGCCCCGGTCGTGGGCGGGGTTGTCCACGGCCGCCGCGGCGTGCTCCCGCGCGGCCGCGAGCTCGCCCAGGCTGAGCAGTGCCTCCGCCACCTGGACGTTGACCAGGCCGGGCTGCACATAGCCCGTCTCGTCGGGCTCGTATCCGCGCCGGATGCGCTCGGCGGCCCGCTCGGCCCGCCGGATGCAGGACAGCGCGCCGGAGCCGTCGCCGAGGTGGGCGTACGCCTTGGCCTGCATCGCGTACAGGTCCGAGGCGAGCGCGGGGGTGATGTGCTTCCCGGCGGCCCGCAGGGCGGCCTCGGCGAAGGCGACGGCCTGCCGGTAGTCCTTCGTGTACAGCGCCTGGTTGACCAGCAGGGCGATGACGTAGGCGCCCAGCCCCCGGTCGCCGCTGGCCTTCGCCAGGCGCAGCGCCTGGTGGAAGTAGCGCTGGGCGAGGCCGTGCGCGTCGGAGTCGTAGGCGCAGATGCCCGCGATGGCCACCAGCCCGCCGGTGGCCCGGTGCAGCTGACGGCCCGTGGCGTCGGTGTAGCCGCCGCGCAGCAGCGGGGCGGCCTCGGCGTTGAGGAAGCCGACGACACGGGCGCGCGTCGCCATGCCGCCGGCCTTGCGGTACATCTGCTCGTAGTGGGTGCGGGCGGAGCGCAGCATCTCGATGTCGGCCGGGGTCACCCGGTGCCGCCCGCCGCGGGAGACGTCGGTGTCCTCGGGCGGGTTCTCCCACTCCCACACCGGCATCACGGCGGGCGTGCCGGTGACCGCGGGCGCGCCCAGCAGGTGTGGGCGCCGCTGCTGGTCGGAGCGCCAGAGCGCGGTGGCGCGTTCGACGAAGCCGGACAGCGAGCCGGTGTGCGGGGCGGTCGGTTCGCCGGGCACGCCGAGGCCGATGTCGTCGAGGGTGACGGGGCGGTGCAGCCGGGCGGCGAGCACCTCGCAGATGAGGTCGGGCACCTGGCCGCGCGGCCGCTGCCCCTTCAGCCAGCGGGCCACGGCGGTGTGTTCGTATCTGAGGGCGAGGCCGCGTCCGCGTCCGGCCTGGTTCACGTGTGCGGCGAGTCCCGCGTGCGAGATCCCGGCCTCGTCCAGGATCGCGTCGAGGAGAGTGTTGGGCTGCATGGGTGCCCCCCGGGTGGCTGGTGCGGCCAGCGTAGTGGGTCCGTCCTCACACGGGGTGTGAACCGAGTGCGCCAATCCGCGCGGTGCACGCGGTGTCGCGGAGCGTGGCGGGCCGGTTGACTGGTCTTCTCGCAAGAGGCCGGCCGGGCCGTCGGTCCCCCTCCCTGCGCGGCGGCCCGGGGACGCCGTCCGCCCGGCCCCCCCTGCCCGGCCCTCCGGCGGGGTGGACGGCGGCGCCGGCCTCGCCCTCCGGCCGGTGTGCTACCGCAGCTGGTTGGTCGGCTGCGGACACGGCGCGGTGTGGCCCGCCCGGGCGGCCGCGTCGCAGGGGCCGCCGTCCCGTGGCGCCGACGGGGCGCGGTCGTTGCGGAGCATCAGCAGGGCGACGTCGTCGGAGGGGGCGCCGTCCGCGTGGCGCAGGAGCGCGGTGAGGACCGTCCCGAGCAGGGCCCGAGGCGCGACGGGCGCTTCGCGTACGGCGTGCGCCAGCACGTCGGGGAGCGAGAAGAAGCGCCCTTCGGCGTCGCGCGCGTCCTCCGCGCCGTCCGTGTGCAGGAAGAGGGCCTCGCCCGGCAGCAGCTGTCCGCAGGGCACGACGGGCAGCTCGGCCGGGAGGGGGAACATCCCGAGCGGCGGCAGGGGGGCCGCGCGGGCGAGCGGCTCGACGCGGGTCCCGGCCACGTGGTGCGGCCAGGGGTGCCCGCAGTTCAGGGCGCGGATCTCGCCGTCCGGGCGGATCTCCAGCAGCAGGAGGGTGACGAACTCCTCGGCGACCGGGTTGGCCGGGAGCGGCGGGCCGGGATGCTCGGCCCGGGCCCGGTCGCCGAGGTGCCGGGCGAGGGCGCGGTCCAGCCGGCGCAGCACGCGCTCCAGGTCCGGTTCGTCGTACGCGGCCTCGCGGAAGCTGCCGAGCACGGCGGCGACCGTCCCGAGGGCGGCGATCCCGTGTCCGCGGACATCGCCCATCACCACGCGCACGCCGTGTTCGGTGGGGACGGCCTCGTACAGGTCTCCGCCGATCGCGGCGCCGGGTTCGGCGGAGAGCTGGGCGGCCGCGACGCTCAGCCCGTCGATGCGCTCGGGCAGCGGGCGCAGCAGCACCCCCTGGGCGGCGCCCGCGATCCGGCGGGCCTGGCGCAGCTCGCGCAGCAGCGTCCGCCGGACGTGGAGGAGGAGGCCGGTGCCGACGGCGCAGAGCACGGCACTGCTGACGAGCCGGGCACCGAGCGCTTCCTGGTGGGCGAGCGGGCAGGTCAGCCGGTAGGTGACCGCCACGGTGCCCCAGGCCACGGGGAGGCCGAGGCCGCGCATCCGGCGCAGTGGTGGCCGTCCGGCCTGGCGCGCCGCCCGCTGGAGCGCCCTTCTGACGGCCCGGCGCAGCTCCCCGGGACCCGTCCTGGGGGCGGGCGCCGAGTGGTTCGTCCGGGACCGCCCTGTCCTGCGGGGGACCCCAGCCCTGATGCGGATCATGCCGATGGCCCCCCAAGTAGGCCCTGACAGCACAGACGGACCGGCCTCGAAAGGCCGGTCCGATTCTGTCGACGATATGGCCCGAAAGGGCCGGATCACCCGGTTATCTCACTCGATCGAGTGAGAGGAGCGTCACGCTCCCGAGGGGTGTGGGGGGCGCTGCGGCCGTGCCGTGGCGCCCCCGGTGCCGTGCTGTCTAGCCGCGCAGTACGGCTCCGGTGCGCTCGCCCGCCAGGGCGACCGCGGCGTCCCGGGCCGCCGACGCCTCGTCGACGGTCAGCGTCCGGTCCGCGGCGCGGAACCGCAGCGCGTAGGCCAGGGACTTGCGTCCCTCGCCGAGCTGGTCGGCGTTCTCGTAGACGTCGAACAGCCGGATGGACTCCAGCAGGTCTCCGGCGCCCTCGCGCAGCGCCGCCTCCACGTCCGCCGCCGGGACGAAGGCGTCGACGACCAGGGCGACGTCCTGCGTGGCGACCGGGAAGGTGGAGATGCCCGGCGCCTGCGGCAGGGCCTGGCCGGACCGCTCGACGGCGTCCAGGTCCAGCTCCATCGCGCAGGTGCGGCCGGGCAGGCCCAGCGCCTTGAGGACGCGCGGGTGCAGCTCACCGGCGTGGCCGACGACCCGCTCGGTGCCGTCGACGGCGACCGCGAGCTCGGCGCAGCGCCCGGGGTGCCACGGCCCGTACTGGCCCTTGCGGACGATCAGCTCGGCGCCGGCCTCGCGGGCGACGGTCCGGGCGGCCTCGACCGCGTCGGCCCAGTCGGCCGGGCGGCCCTTGCCCCACCAGCCGGCCTGCTCTCGGGCGCCGGCGAGGACGACGGCGACATGGCGCGGCTGGTCCGGCAGCGCGGCGTTCAGCCCGGCGAGCTCCTCGTCGGTCGGGCGCCGGTCGACGGGCAGCCGGACGGCGGTGCGCTGTTCCTCGCGCGGGAGGAAGACCAGGCCGGTCTCGAACAGGGCGAGGTCGTGGCTGCCCCGGCCGTCGTTGCGGCGCAGTGCGCCGAGCAGGCCCGGCAGCAGCGAGGTGCGCAGGGCGGGCTCCTCGTCGCTGAGCGGGTTGACCAGCTTGACGACGCGCCGGAGCGGATCGTCGGCGGCCAGGCCGAGCTGGTCGAAGACCTGCTCGCTGACGAAGGGGTAGGTCGGCGCCTCGACGTATCCCGCCCCGGCCAGGGCGCGGCCGACGCGGCGGTGCAGCCGCTGGCGGCGGGTCAGCCCGCGGCCGGCCGGCGGCTTGGGCAGCGTGGAGGGCAGGTTCTCGTAGCCCTCCAGGCGGATGACCTCTTCGGCCAGGTCGTTCGGGTCGGTCAGGTCGGGCCGCCAGGACGGGACGGTGACGATCAGCTCGTCCTGCCCGTACACGTCGCAGCCGATCTCCTGGAGCCGCCGTACGACGGTCTCGCGACCGTAGGCGACGCCCGCGACCTTGTCCGGGTGGTCGGCCGGGATGGTGATGGTGCGCGGCGCGGACGGGGCGATGACCTCGGTGACACCGGCCTCGGCGGTGCCGCCCGCGAGGAGGACCAGCAGATCGACGGTGCGCTGGGCGGCAGCGGCGGCGGCCTGCGGGTCGACGCCGCGCTCGAAGCGGCGGGACGCCTCGGAGGACAGCTTGTGGCGGCGGGCGGTGCGGGCGATGGAGACCGCGTCGAAGTGCGCCGCCTCGATGACCACGTCCGTCGTCGCGTTCTCGAGATCGTCGTGGTCGGCGATCTCGGTGTTGGCGCCGCCCATGACGCCGGCGAGCCCGATCGGGCCGCGCTCGTCGGTGATGACCAGGTCCTCGGCGTCGAGGGTGCGGGTGACGCCGTCGAGGGTGGTGATCTTCTCGCCCGGCTCGGCGCGGCGCACGCCGATCGCGCCCTGGACCAGGTTGCGGTCGTAGGCGTGCAGCGGCTGGCCCAGCTCCGTCATCACGTAGTTCGTGACGTCGACGGCGAGCGAGATCGGGCGCATGCCGACCTTCTGCAGGCGGCGCTGGAGCCAGATCGGGGAGCGCGCCTCGGGGCTGAGGCCGGTCACCGTGCGGGCGGTGAAGCGGTCGCAGCCCATCGGGTCGGAGATCCGCACCGGGTGGCCGTAGGCGTTCGGGGCGGGGACGTCGAGCAGGGCCGGGTCGCGCAGCGGCAGGCCGTAGGCGATGGCGGCCTCGCGGGCGACGCCGCGGATCGACAGGCAGTAGCCGCGGTCGGGCGTGACGGCGATGTCGAGGACCTCGTCGACCAGTTCCAGCAGCTCGATGGCGTCCCGGCCGACCTCGGTCTCGGGCGGCAGCACGATGATGCCCTTGGTGCCGTCGTCGCCCATGCCGAGCTCGTCGCTGGAGCAGATCATGCCGTGCGAGACCTTGCCGTAGGTCTTGCGCGCGGCGATCTCGAAGCCGCCGGGCAGCACCGCGCCCGGCAGGACGACGACGACCTTGTCGCCGACGGAGAAGTTGCGGGCGCCGCAGACGATCTCCTGCGGCTCGCCGGTGCCGTTGGCCTGGCCGACGTCGACGGTGCAGAAGCGGATCGGCTTCTTGAAGCCCTCCAGCTCCTCGATGGTGAGCACCTGGCCGACGACCAGGGGGCCCTTGAGGTCGGCGCCGAGCTGCTCGACGGTCTCGACCTCCAGACCGGCCGAAATGAGCTTGGCCTGTACGTCACGGCCGGTCTCGGTGGCCGGCAGGTCGACGTACTCCCGCAGCCAAGAAAGCGGGACCCGCATCAGATCTCCATCCCGAACGGCCGGGTGAAGCGCACGTCACCCTCGACCATGTCTCGCATGTCCTCGACGTTGTGGCGGAACATCAGCATCCGCTCGATGCCGAACCCGAAGGCGAAGCCGCTGTACTTCTCCGGGTCGACGCCGCAGGCGGTGAGCACCCGCGGGTTGACCATGCCGCAGCCGCCGAGCTCGATCCAGCCCTCGCTGGAGCAGGTGCGGCAGGGCCGGTCCGGGTTGCCGACGGACTCGCCCTTGCAGACGTAGCAGAGCATGTCCATCTCGGCGCTCGGCTCGGTGAAGGGGAAGAAGTTCGGCCGCAGCCGCGTCTTCATGCCCTCGCCGAACAGGGACTGGACCATGTGGTCCAGGGTGCCCTTGAGGTCGGCCATGGTCAGGCCCTCGTCGACGGCGAGCAGCTCGACCTGGTGGAAGACCGGGGTGTGGGTGGCGTCCAGCTCGTCGGTGCGGTACACGCGGCCGGGGCAGATCACGTAGACCGGCAGTTCGCGGTCGAGCAGGGAGCGGATCTGCACGGGCGAGGTGTGGGTGCGCAGCACGACACCGGACTCGGTGCCGCCGTCCGGGCCCTGCACGAAGAACGTGTCGGCCTCGCCGCGGGCCGGGTGGTCCGGACCGATGTTCAGCGCGTCGAAGTTGAACCACTCGGCCTCGGCCTGCGGGCCCTCGGCGACCTCGTAGCCCATGGCCACGAAGATGTCCTCGATGCGCTCCGACAGCGTGGTCAGCGGGTGGCGGGCGCCGGCCGGGATCCGGTCGTAGGGCAGCGTGACGTCCACGGCCTCCTCGACCAGCACCCGGGCGTCCCGCTCGGCCTCCAGTTCCTCCTGGCGGGCGGCGAGGGCCTTGTTCACGGCACCGCGGGCCATGCCGACGCGCTTGCCGGCCTCGGCCTTGGCGTGCGGGGGCAGGGCGCCGATCTCGCGGTTGGCGAGGGCCAGCGGGGAGGCGGGGCCGGTGTGGGCGACCTTCGCCTCGTGGAGCGCGTCGAGGGAGTCCGCGGCGGCGAAGGCGGCGAGCGCCTCGTCCCGCATGCGCTCGATCTCTTCCGGTTTCAACGCCTCGACCTCGACAGGGTCGTACGACTTATTGGGTGCCGACATCTCTTCCCGTGCTTCCGATTGGCTGGCTGAAGGTCCCCGTCACCGACTCGTGGACTGCTCGTCCCGGTTCTCGGGACACAAAGGTGCCAAAGGCCGAGTCTAACGGGGTGGCGGTATGCGGATGCGCCCGTGGGGGGCTCAGACCAGGTAGGCCGGGGCCGCCACGGGCAGCGTGAAGCGGAACTCGGCGCCGCCGCCGGGGGCGCGGCCGACGGTGATGGTGCCGCCGTGGGCCTCCACGATGCCCTTGACGATGTAGAGCCCGAGGCCCGTGCCGCCGCGCTTGCTGCCCCGCCAGAAGCGGGTGAAGACGCGGTTCATGGACTCCTCCGGGATGCCGGGCCCCTCGTCGCTCACCGTGACCGACGTACCGGCGTCCTCTCCCTCCCGGGGGGACGCGGCGGGTGTGACGTCGATGGTGACGGTTCCCTCGCCGTGCCGCACGGCGTTTTCGATCAGGTTGCTAAGCACCTGGTCGATCTTGTCGGGGTCGGCCCACAGACCGGGCAGCGGCTGCTGGACGCGGAGCAGGAAGCGGCCGGCGGGCTGGCCGGCGGCGACGTACGCCTGGATGTGGCGGCCGACGGCGGCGCCGATGTCGACGGGCTGGCGGCGCAGCTCCAGCCGCCCGGAGTCGATGCGGGAGATGTCGAGCAGTTCGGCGATGAGTCGGGTGACCCGGTCGGCGTCGGCGTCGACGGTCTCCAGCATCAGCCGCTTCTGGTCGTCGGTGAACCTCGCCCACTTCGCCAGCAGCGTGGCCGTGAAGCCCTTGACGGAGGTGAGCGGCGAGCGCAGTTCGTGGGCGACGGTGGCGATCAGCTCGGCGTGGCTGCGCTCGGTGCGGCGGCGGGCCTCGGTGTCGCGCAGGGTGACGACGACGCGGCGGACGGGGCCGGTGGGCCGGACGCGGACGTACCGGGCGGAGACCAGCACCTCGCGCCCGCCGGGCAGCAGCAGGTTGCGCTCGGGCTGGCGGACCCGGATGGCGAGCCCACCGTAGGGGTCGGTGAGCTGCCACCAGCGCCGGCCCTCCAGGTCCTCCAGCGGCAGGGCCCGCTCCAGCGGCTGTCCGAGCGCGTCGGCGGCGCGCCGGGCGGTGACGCGCTCGGCGGCGGCGTTGAAGCAGACCACCCGGCCGTGCTCGTCGGCGACGACGAGGCCGTCGGGCAGGTCGTCGGGGTCGATGCCGAGGCCGGCGAGGTCGGCGCGTTCACCGGGCGGCCGGGACGCGGGCGCTCGCCGCGCCTCCCGTGATCCCGGTGCGCTGCTCGTGCCGACGCTCATCCCCGTACCCCACCTCTCCGCCGTGCAGGGGCCCCGAGGTGGTCACCCTACTAGCTCTTGGTGACGGAGCGGCACCCTCCGGCGGCGCGCTGTGCACGCGCGGAGGCGTACAGGCACACGGCGGCGGCGGTGGCGAGGTTCAGGCTCTCGGCCGTGCCGTGGATGGGCACGCGGACGACGGCGTCGGCCAGGGCGCGGGTCTCCTCCGGCAGCCCCCACGCCTCGTTGCCGAACACCCAGGCGGTGGGTCCGCCCATGGTGCCCCGGTCCAGTTCGGCGTCGAGGTCGCGCTCGCCCGCCCCGTCGGCGGCCAGCACCCGGACGCCGGTGTCCTTCAGCCCGGCCACGGCCCGCTCGACGGGGACGCCGACGGCGACGGGCAGGTGGAACAGGGAGCCGACCGAGGCGCGCACGGCCTTGGGGTTGTACAGGTCGACGGAGGCGTCGGTGAGGACGACGGCCTCGGCTCCGGCGGCGTCGGCGCAGCGCAGCACGGTGCCGGCGTTGCCGGGGTCGCGGACGTGGGCGAGGACGGCGACGAGCTGGGGGCGGGCGGCGAGGATGTCGTCGAAGGGGGTGTCCAGGAACCGGCAGACGCCGACGAGTCCCTGCGGGGTGACGGTGGTGGAGATGTCGGCGATGACCTGCTCGGCGGCGAGGTGGACGCGGGCGCCGGCGTCGCGGGCGGCGCCGATGATGTCGGCGTAGCGGTCGGCGGCCTCGGTGGTGGCGAACAGTTCGACGAGCGGGGACGTGCCGCCGGCCCGGTGGGTGGCCGCCTCCCGCACGGCCTGGGGCCCCTCGGCGAGGAAGAGCCGTTCCTTGCCCCGGAAGTTCCGCTTGGCCAGCCGCCGCGCGGCCAGCACGCGCGGAGAGCGGGGGGAGATCAGCTCGGGGGAGGCGGGGGGCATGCGGTTCACCTTGGAGTTCAGCGGTTCACGGACACGGCAGGACCCGCAGGCCGGGCCGGCCTGCGGGTCCCTTTCGTCACGTCGGCTCGGGCCGGCGCGGCGTCACGCAGCCTTCGGCGCGTTGACGTCGCTCGGCAGCGCCTTCTGGGCGACCTCGACGAGCGCGGCGAACGCGTTCGGGTCGTTGACGGCCAGCTCGGCGAGGATCTTGCGGTCGACCTCGACGTTGGCGGCCTTCAGGCCCTGGATGAAGCGGTTGTACGTGATGCCGTTGGCGCGGGCAGCGGCGTTGATGCGCTGGATCCACAGCTGACGGAAGTCGCCCTTGCGCTTCTTGCGGTCGTTGTAGTTGTAGACCAGCGAGTGGGTGACCTGCTCCTTGGCCTTGCGGTACAGGCGCGAACGCTGACCGCGGTAGCCGGAGGCCTGCTCGAGGATCGCCCGGCGCTTCTTGTGGGCGTTGACTGCCCGCTTGACGCGTGCCACTTGTTAACTCCTTGTAGCGGGGCCGCGGTGGTGCTCACGCGGCCCGGAAACGATTGGGTCCCGGTCCTGACGTACGGCGGGCGCGGATCGGACGATCAGCGCCGACGCGTCACTTGCCGAGAAGCTTCTTGATCTTCGCGGCGTCGCCCGGGGCCATCTCGGCGTTGCCGGTGAGGCGACGCGTCACACGGGACGACTTGTGCTCGAGCAGGTGGCGCTTGCCGGCGCGCTCACGGAGCACCTTGCCGGAGCCGGTGATCTTGAAGCGCTTACTGGCACCGCTGTGCGACTTGTTCTTCGGCATAGCGCCGTTCTCTCCTCGTCGGTGGCGCTCCGGTGCCCGGTCGCGAGAACCGGGCACCACGATGGAGCGTCGCTGTTGTTTCGGTTACGTCCTGGGGGCTCGCGCCCCCGGGGGTCACGCCTCGGCGGAAGCGTCGGCCGGAGCCTCGGCGTTGGCGGCGCCGGGGTCCGCGGCGTTCATCGAACGGCCGGGGTTGGCCTTCGCTTCCGCCTTGCGGGCCTCCTGCGCCTGGCGAGCCTCGGCCATCGCCTCGGTCTTCTTCTTGTGCGGACCGAGGACCATGATCATGTTGCGGCCGTCCTGCTTCGGGTTCGACTCGACGAAACCGAGGTCCTGGACATCTTCCGCGAGGCGCTGGAGCAGCCGGTAGCCCAGCTCGGGCCGGGACTGCTCGCGACCACGGAACATGATCGTGATCTTGACCTTGTCGCCCTGCTTGAGGAACCGGACGACGTGACCCTTCTTGGTGTCGTAGTCGTGCGGGTCGATCTTCGGCCGGAGCTTCATCTCCTTGATGACCGTGTGCGCCTGGTTCTTGCGCGCCTCACGGGCCTTCATGGCCGACTCGTACTTGAACTTCCCGTAGTCCATGAGCTTGCACACGGGCGGACGGGCGTTCGCCGCGACCTCGACGAGGTCGAGGTCGTACTCCTGCGCAAGCTCCAGGGCCTTGGCAAGCGGGACAATCCCGACCTGCTCGCCGCTGGGACCGACAAGTCGCACCTCGGGAACGCGAATCCGGTCGTTGATGCGGGGCTCGGCGCTGATGGATCCTCCTCGGTAGCACCACGCGACGGTCTGGCGGACAGCCGCGTAACGTCTGTGTTCGTTAGACCTAACCGCGCCGAGACAGCAAAAATGCCCCGGACGATCACAACGGGGCTCCTCGAACTACCGGAGCACCGCCGCGTGACCGCGGGGCGCGCTTTCGGGCCGGTCGCCGCCGGAGCGGGACCGCCTGACCGGTGACCCGCCGTCCCGGGGACGGCCAGGTGGGAGTTCGGAAGCCTCCACTTGTGGGCCGGGCACGTGCCGTGGCATACGTGTCCGGCCGGTCGTTACACAAGGTTAGCAGTTCGCCGGGGATGCCGCGAACCGTCGTGCACCGGCCTCCCGCGGGCGGCGGGCGTCCCGGCTGCGCCTATCGTGTGGGCATGAGTGAGACCCCTCCTGAGACGCCCGACTTCGACGCCATGACCCGCGACATCGCCGAGGTCCCGGCGGTCGAGGTGATCGTGACGGTCGCCGTGAACCTGATGAGCGCCGCCGCGGTGAAGCTCGGTCTGACCGAGGAGGGTGACGAGCACAAGGACCTGGACGAGGCCCGCAAGCTGGTGCACGCGCTGGCCGGTCTGCTGGACGCGAGCGCGACCGAGATCAGCTCCTTCCACGCGGCGCCGCTGCGCGACGGCCTGAAGTCGCTCCAGCTGGCGTTCCGCGAGGCGTCGCTGGTCCCGGACGACCCGGGCCAGGGCCCCGGGGAGAAGTACACCGGCCCCGTCTACGGCTGACGCGCCCGGTTCACCGACGTACGTACAAGGGCTCGCCCGGCGGCGTCGCCCCGGCCGGCAGCAGTGCCAGGTCGAGGCCGCGCACCAGGCGGGCCCTGAGCGTTTCGTCGGCGGCCAGGCGCTCGGCGACCGCGCGGGCGGCCTCGGCGGGCGGCGCGGCCGGGTCGAGGACGAGGGCGAGGGTGCCGTCGGCCTGCCCCGGCCCGAGGTGGGCGCGGAGCACGGCGGGCTCGGCGGCCACGGCGCTCCGTACGGCCTCCACGACGGCCGGGTCGGCCAGCGGGTCGGTCGTCGTACGCCCCTCCGCCAGCGCCAGCAGCGCGGGCCCGGTCAGTTCGAACGGCACCGGTCCGGCCAGGTCCAGCACGACCGTGTCCGCCTTCTCGTGCGCGGCGGCCTGGAGGGCCTGGTGCAGCGGGACGGCCACGGGGCGGGCCGCCGGGTCCCAGCGGGCGAGGCTGTCGGTGGAGGTGAAGGCGGGCAGGGCGGTGCGGCCGGCGGCCTTCAGGGTCGGTACGGCCATCTCGCTGGTCTTCTCGCGGCGCAGCCCGTTCTCGTCCTGCTCAACCTCGCCGAGCACGGCCACCACGGGGACGAGCAGCCGGGCGCCCTTGAGGGCCGAAAGGACCGGGCCGACGGCGGTGCGGTCCTCGGCCCAGGCGGCGAGCGCCGCGCTCAGCCGGGGATCGGCGGAGCCGTCGTCGTCGGAGAAGCCGGAGTCGGGGATGTTCTTGTTCGCCACGGTTCCCGACCCTATCGGGGGGTCGCGGCGGGGATCGGGCGGGCCCGTCCCGGTGGCCGGGCGGGGTCTGTCTTCGGGAGCGGGTCGCTGTCCGGCCCGAACCCGGTGGCGGGCCCCGGTTCCCGTCAGAGGCCGCCGTGGCGGGTGCGGCGCCCGCGCCACAGGACGACCGCCGCCACCAGCAGCACGCCCCCGGCACCGCCCGCGAGCGGCGCGGCCCAGGCCGTGGTGGCGTCGCCGGAGCGGGCGGTGTCCGGGCCGGGACCGAAGTACTCCTCGCCGTACGCCGCGGGCCGCAGGCCCTCGGGTTTCAGGCGCCCGGCCGCCTCGATGGCGGCGGCCGGATCGACGAAGCCGAAGCCGCGGGAGTCGTCGCGCCCGTCGGCGGGGGCGTCGCCGGCCGTGTCCTCCAGGAGCCGCTTGACCTGGGCGGGGGTGAGGCCGGGGTGGGCCGCCTTGAGCAGGGCGGCGGCGCCGGACACGAACGCGGCGGCGGCGCTGGTGCCCCAGCCCTCGTAGTACCGGTGGTCGGGGTCGGCGATGACGATGTCGACGCCGGGGGCGCTGACCGTGGCGTACCAGCGGCGGGTGGAGAAGGAGGCGCGGGTGCCGTAGCGGTCGACGGCGGTCGCGGCGATGACGCCGGGGTAGGCGGCCGGATAGGAGACGCGGTCGCCCTTCTCGCCGCCATTGCCGGCGGAGGCGACGACGACGACGCCCTTCTTCAGGGCGTACTGGATCGCCTCGTCCTCGGCGGCCTCGGGGTGGGCGGAGGCGGAGTCGTCGCCCAGGGAGAGGTTGATGACGTCGGCGCCGTGGTCGGCGGCCCAGCGGATGCCCTCGGCGAGGGCGTTGCCGCGGGTCTTGCGGGCCTTGGCGCGGGAGGGGTCGCTGTCCTCCAGGATGACCCGGACGGGCAGGATCTTCGCCTCGGGGGCGACGCCCATGACGCCGTCGGCGCCGCCGGGCCCGTGGCCGTGACCGGCGATGATCCCGGCCATCGCGGTGCCGTGGCGGGCCCAGGCGCGGTCGCCCTCGCGCGCGCCGAAGCCGACCATGTCCTTGCCGGTGAGGACGTTGCCGGCGAGGTCGGGGTGGTCGGCCTCGACGCCGGTGTCGAGGACGGCGACGGTGACGCCCGCGCCCTTGGTGGTGCGCCAGATCTCCTGCGTGTGCAGGGCCTCCAGGGCCCACTGCTTGGCGCGTATGCCGTCGGCGTGGGCGGTGGCGGGCGGGAGGAGGGCGAGGGTCGCGGCGAGGAGGACGCCGAGGGTTCCGGCGCGGCGGGCGGTGGCTGTCACGAGGGCTGCTCCGTGGCGGAGGCGGCGTTCTTGCGCAGGCTCCGTTCGATGCGGTCGGCGAGGCCGCGGGCCTCGTGGCCGAGGCCGGCCTGGGCGGGGGCGGTGGTGGCGCCGGACGCCATGGCCTCCGCGGCGGGCCGCGGGTCGTCGACGGCGCGCCCGTCGGCCCAGCCGGAGACGGCGTAGACGACGACGGGGGCGTCGGTGAGGACCGAGACGGTCCACGACGCCCGCTGGGAGGGGCCGAAGCCGGCGGCCACGGTGCCCTTCGCGGCGTACGGCAGGGGCATCAGGTCGCCGCGGCGTTCCAGGCCCTCCTTCTCGAAGCGGCGGGCCAGCGACGTCATGGCGGCGGCGTCGGCCTTGGTGAAGAGCAGACCCACGGTGGTGACGTGGCTCTGGGTGGCGTCGGTGTAGGTGGCGCGCAGCAGACGGGCGCAGCCGGCCGGGTCGAGGACCTTGCGGAGCAGCGGGTCGAAGGCGCCGGCGCAGCCGGTGTCGGGGGCGACGGCGATCCGCGTCCAGGTGCGGTCGGCGCCGCCGGGGCCCGCGCCCCGGCCCTGGACGGTCGGCGGGAAGAGCCGGTCGACCGGCACGCTGTGCCACAGGTCCCCGGCCGCGGCGAACGCGCCCCGGGCGCCGCCCCGCGCCGGGTCCCCGGCGAGCCAGCTGCCGGCGACGGCCCCGCTGACGAGGCCCGCGCCGAGCACGAGGCAGACGGTGGCGGCGAGGATCCGGGACCGGCCGCGGCCGCCGAAGCGGCGTGGCCGGTCCGGCTCGCCGTATCCGCCGTCGTGCCGCTCCGGTTCCGCGAAGGGGGCGAAGGGACCGGCGCCGGGTCCGGGGACGGGCGTGCTCCAGGGCGGGACCGGGCCGGGGGCCGGCACCGCGTGGCCGGGGAGCGGCCGGCCGGGGGCGGGGTGTGCGGCACCGGCGGATATGGGCGGTGTGGGCCCGTCGCCCGGGCGGCCGCGGCGGCCCCCGGCGCCCTCGGGCGCGCCCGCGCCGCCGGTGGCGGCCGCGGACGGGGCCGATGCCGGTGCCCCGGCGGGGACCGGGCGCAGGCGGGTGGTGGTCTCGGACACCGTCTCGGCGGGGACGACGGTGCGGCGCGCGGGGTCCGGCTGGGCGGTCGTCTCGGACGCCGTCCGCGCGGGAGCGCCCGCGCCGCGCATCGAGCCCAGTTGGACGGTCGTCTCGGACCGCGCCTGGACGGGAGCGCCCGCGCCGGGCATCGGACCCGGATGGGCAGGCGTCTCGGACGCCGTCCGCGCGGGAGCGCCCGCGCCGCGCATCGAGCCCAGTTGGACGGTCGTCTCGGACCGCGCCTGGACGGGAGCGCCCGCGC